>CAYWPZ010000193.1:0-1718 GCA_964460135.1 uncultured Caldilineales bacterium
GATTTTCGGATTACACCCGACCTTCGTTCTTCGATTCAAGCTGTACTCCAGGATGGTTCTCCTACCGTGGATGCCTATCTCTTTCGCAGACTGCAAGTTTTTCGCGGCAAACGTTTGCGGCACGGCGGTCTTTATCCACGCAAAGAGATCCGGCTTCTGCGACACGCCAACTGCAAGGTCAATGCTAATGAAGGGGTTGACCAGGTGTTCTTCGTGCCGGGCAAGATAGGCGAGCTACAGGGCGATTTGATCGAGGAAAACCTGAAAGAGGACGATATCTCGTTCTGGATACAGAAACATGATCGCTTTTCATCTCAACAGGCCAGGCAGGAATACGAACAACGACGCCTGGGGTTCAAAGCCCTGTATCAACCGGCGTTGTTTGGCTTAGATCCACAGCGTAAGCAGTGGCTGAAACTGAGATGGTACGCAATGCCGCTCTATCTACGACCTCTTCTCTATTTTTGCTACCGCTACTTCCTACGACTGGGTTTTCTCGACGGCAAGCAGGGTTTCGTCTATCACTTTTTGCAGGCCTACTGGTATCGCCTTGTCGTTGACATAAAGTTAGAGGAATTGCTTTCCGATGATTAGCCGGCCCCTGCCAGCGATGACCTCATCTAGCCTGACTTCCTGGCTGCACGAACATCTGATATTGGCATCGACCCCTCCCTGGAGGCTGTCTTGTCGGCGAAGCGGGTGGCCAACCAACTGGGGCTGGACATCGGTCTGGTCGTGGCGGACGCACGCTTTCTGCCGTTCCAGACAGCCTCGGTTGACGTCGTTTTCTCCTACAGCGTTCTCCAGCATTTCAGCAAAGCCAACGCCAGCCTGGCCATGCACGAGGTTGGCCGTGTGCTCCGACCCGGCGGCAAGTCGCTGATCCAGATGCCAAACCGATACGGCGTGCGCAACCTGTACAACCAGGCCAGACGGGGGTTCTCTGAAGGCCGTGCTTTCGATGTGCGCTATTGGACGCCGCCGGAATTGCGACATGCCTTCGCCCAGGCGATTCCTGGGAGTCCATCCATCTCTGTCGATGGCTACTTTGGGCTGGGCATCCAGGCCGCCGACCGGCCTATCTTGCCGCGGCGTTACCGCGCGGTGATTTCCGTTTCAGAAGCCCTACGCAAGGCATCGCTCTACCTGCCCTTCTTGAAATATCTTGCCGATAGCCTCTATGTCGAAACCACCAGGCAGCAAACTGGTTTCCGAACGAGCAGCGCATCGAGTACGAGTCACTGATCAACATTCGTCCGCGCTTGGGCAACCGTAGCATTGTTATCCAAAGCGAAGACATTCGGCGCCAGGTAGCCGCCATCGCTTACGAACTTTTCGGAGCTGTTCGATGACCGATCATGAGCAGATTCGACAGCGATTCTTGCGCGATCCGTTACCGATGCGATTGGCAGGGCTGGCTGCCGACCTGGCTCGAGTCGCTTCGTCGGCTCGACGGCCCACCGGCGCCGAAGCGGCAGCTGCAATGCTCGAAGAGAGCCAATACCTGATCGAATGGACGGCCGCTGACGCCTCGCCGGAAGTGGCGGAGGAATTGGTGAACATCCAGGTGCTCTTGGCATTGTGGCGCCAAGCCTGGCCCGAGGCCCAACACCACCCCCTTCAACGCAGCCTACTGGCGGTGCAAGCCAGGCAATGGGCCGATCAAGTGATGCGCCATGTCGATATAGAACAACTTCGACCGTGACCCACACCGGGGG
>CAYWPZ010000193.1:1818-9949 GCA_964460135.1 uncultured Caldilineales bacterium
CCGGAGGCCGCCCGGCTACCGTGTGGAAGCCCCTGCGGGGCTGGATGACGGCGAACAGGGTTGCTTGTGCGTCTCACCGGGGGCCGGAGGCCGCCCGGCTACCGTGTGGAAGCCCCTGCGGGGCTGGATGACGGCGAATATAACATCCGTCCCCCGCCCTCCGCCCTCCCCCTCCCACCAACCACCGACCATCGACCCACTGCCCACTGACTACTGACCACTGCCCACCGACCTCCATGTACATCCTCGGCATCAACGCCTACCACGGCGGCGCCTCGGCCTGCCTGATCCATGACGGCCAGCTTGTCGCTGCCGCCGAAGAAGAACGCTTCAACCGCGTCAAATACTGGGCCGGCTTTCCCGTCCAGGCCATCCGCTTCGTCCTCGCCGAGGCCGGCATCCAGCCGCAAGACCTGGACCACATCGGCATTGGCCGCAACCCCAGCGCCAACCTGATGAAAAAGGTGCTCTACACCCTCCGCCGCCGGCCCAGTCTTGATTTGATCAAGGACCGCGTGGCCAACGCGGGCAGGGTAGGCGACCTCAAGACCATCTTTGCCGAGAAAATGGGCCTCGATGCCGCCAGCCTGCGGGCGCAGTTCCACAACATCGAGCATCACCGCGCCCACATGGCCTCGGCCTTCTTCGTCTCCCCCTTCCCCCAGGCCGCCATCCTCTCGGTCGACGGCATGGGCGACTTCGTCAGCACCATGTGGGGCGCAGGCAAGCAGAACTCGCTAGAGGTGTCCGATGCGGTCAACTTCCCCCACTCGCTGGGCTACCTCTACACCGCCGTCTCGCAGTGGCTGGGCTTTCCCAAATACGGCGACGAGGGCAAGGTGATGGGCCTGGCCCCCTACGGCGTCCCCCGCTGCCTGGACCAGTTCCGCAAAATCGTGCGGGTGCAGCGCGACGGCAGCTTCGAGCTTGACCTGGACTACTTCGAGCTGAGCGGCAAGGGCAGCCTGATGACCTGGGAGGACGACGAACCCTTCGTCCCCACCTTGTTCTCGGCCAAAATGGTGCAAGCCCTGGGCGAGCCTCGCCAACCTCGCTCTGAGATCACCCCCCAGCACCAGGATGTGGCCGCCAGCCTCCAGGCCATGCTGGAGGAGGCCGAATTCGCCCTGGTCAACAAGCTGCAACGAGAGACCGGCCAGAAGGCGCTGGTCATGGCCGGCGGCGTGGCGCTCAACAGCGCCTTCAACGGCAAAGTGCTGCCGCAGACCGCGTTCGAGGACATCTACATCCAGCCGGCCGCCGGCGACGCCGGCACCAGCCTGGGCGTCTGCTACTACATCTACCACCAGGTCTTGGGCCAGCCGCGCGCCTTCGTTCAGCGCCATGCCTACACCGGCCCTCGCTATCAGGATGGCGCCATCGCCGACGCCCTGCGCAGCCATGATCTCAGCTTCAGAGAGTTGGGCGAAGAACAGTTGGTCGGCGAAGCCGCCCGCATCGTTGCCCGTGGCGATGTGCTGGGCTGGTTCCAGGGCCGGATGGAGTGGGGACCGCGCGCCCTGGGCAACCGCAGCATCATCGCCGACCCCCGCCGCAGCGACATGAAGGACATCCTCAACGCCCGCATCAAACACCGCGAGCCATTCCGTCCCTTTGCCCCCTCCATCCTCGAAGAAGCCGTGGGCGACTACTTCGACCAGAGCTACCCCGACCCCTTCATGATCAAAGTCTACAACGTCCTGCCCGACAAGCGAGCCGAAATCCCGGCCGTGACCCATGTCGATGGCACCGGCCGCCTGCAGACGGTAGGGCGGGACGTCAATCCCCTTTACTGGCAGTTGATCAAGGCCTTCGAGTCCGAAACCGGCACGCCGGTGGTGCTCAACACCTCGTTCAACGAGAACGAGCCCATCGTCCGCACCCCCGACGAAGCCATCGCCTGCTTCCTCCGCACCCGCATGGACGCCCTCGCCATCGGCAACTACCTGGTCGAGAAGTAGTACCTCTCCTCCTCCGTCTGCCCTCTGTCCCGCCTCCTCCTCCTCTCTCTCGTCTTCGCGCCCGACGCCGTCTCCACCTCGGTCATCATGTCCGAGCTGGCGATGGAATTGCGCTCGCTCGGCCACGAGGTCGTCGTCCTCACCACCACCCCTCACTACAATCTCGACCCCGAAGCCCGTGGCCAGCAGCCCTTGTCTCGTCGTTGGGGCGGACTGCTCTATTGCAGCACCTACCACGGCATCCCCGTCTACCATGCCGCCATCCCCGTCAAGGGCAGTCGCGTCGGCGCCCGCCTGTTGGACTACGCCCGCTTTCATGCCGTCAGCACGCTGGCCGGACTTACCCTCCGGCAGGGTTTTGATGTCATCCTGACGCCCTCGCCGCCGTTGACCATCGGACTGAGCGCCTGGCTGTTGGGGCTGGCGCGCAGGGCGCCGTTCATCTACAACGTGCAGGAAATCTACCCCGCTGTCGCCGTCAGCCTGGGCCTCCTCACCAACCCCGCTGTCATTCGCTCCCTCGAAGCACTCGAACAATTCATCTACCGCCGCGCGAGCGCCGTCACCGTCATTTCCGAGTGGTTTCGTCGCCACCTGCTGGCCAAAGGCGTGCCTGCCGAAAAACTGCGCCTCATCCCCAACTTCGTCGACGCCGACTTCATCCGGCCCGGCCCACGCCGCAACGAATTCACCGCCGCACACGATTTGGACGGCAAGTTCGTCGTCCTCTATGCCGGCAACATCGGCCTCACCCAGGGCTTCGAGACCATCCTGGCCGCGGCCGCGCAACTGAGCAACCTGCCCGACCTCCGTTTCGTCATCGTCGGCGATGGCGCCCGCCGGGACTGGCTGCAAACGCAACTGGCGCAGAACCCCCTCCTCAACGTCCTCCTGCTCCCCTATCAGCCGCGTTCACTGGTGCCGCAGATCTACGCCGGCAGCGACCTTTGTCTGGCGCCGCTCAAACGAGGCGCGGCCCAAGAAACCTTTCCATCCAAAATCTACACGATCATGGCCGCCGGACGACCTGTCATCGCCGCCGCCGATCCCGATTCCGAGCTTTCCTGGGTGGTAGAGCAGGCAGCATGCGGCTGGGCCATCCCGCCCGACGATGCCCAAGCCCTGGCGACCGCCATCGAGCACGCCTATCGCTCGCCATCCACCCTGCCAGAACTAGGCGTTCGAGGGCGAGACTATGTCGTGGCGCATCACTCACGCCAGGCTATCGCCCGTCACTACGATGCCCTGATCCGCAGCCTGACCGCCTCGCCATAACCGGCCCTACCGGCAGCGCCGCCCCTTCGCTCTGCCATTTCCAACCCACTTCGCCCAGCCCCATCCTCGAAGCCCGCGCCCAACCGTCCTTGCATCGCACCGTTGGGCCGGGCTTCTTCATGTCCAACCCCGCCGCTCACCTCCAAACGCCATCGGCGCCGCATGCAGCCTGGGCGGATATGGCCTGGCGCAGGGTGCTCGTGTATACTATTCGCAGTTCCACGAGGACGAGGTCGTCCGCCCGAATGTGTTCGGCATAACCGATAGCGACTCCACCCTCCCTGGCCCCAACGTTGCTGTCTTGCGCGCCGCCCTGCCCTGCCCGCGCCAGCGGCAAGCGCCCTCCCTCGGCGCATCACGCCGGCCTTCACCATCCTGCTCAACGCTCTTGTGAACGACATGCTGGCTAACAGCGCCCAGGATTGGTTTGCCTGGATCGCACTCGGCTTTGGCTCACTCATCGCCTCGGCCGCCTGCATCCTTCTCATCCGCCGTTGGCACAGTGTGCTCAACCTGCTCGACATCCCCGGCAACCGCAGTTCGCACGTGCAGCCCACCCCGCGCGGGGCGGGCATTGCCATCGTCGCCTGTGTGGTCCTTGGGCTGACCACTGCCGCCATCTACGCTCCGGCCGAATTTCACCGGCCCTGGCTGTTCTATCTGTTTGGGGCCCTGCTAGTGGCCAACGTCAGTTGGCTCGACGACATCCGCGGCGAGCCGGTCTGGCTACGCTTTCTCATCCACTTCCTGGCCGCGCTCATGTTCATTGTTGGCACTGGCTATCTTCGTTTCGTGCTGGCGCCGCTCCTGGGCCGCCTGCCGCTGGCATGGCTGGGCCTGCCGCTTACCTTGCTCTGGCTGGTCGGCATGACCAACGCCTACAACTTCATGGACGGCATCGATGGGCTGGCCGGCAACCAGGCCCTGATCGCCGGTGTGGCCTGGTTCGGCGTCGGTATCTTCACCAGTCAGACCGCCCTCGCCGTCGTCGGCTTGTTGCTCGTCACCAGCACCCTGGGCTTCCTCGCCCACAACTGGCCGCCTGCCTCCATTTTCATGGGCGATGTCGGCAGCGCCTTCCTCGGCTTCACGCTGGCCGCCATCACCGTCATTGCCGGAGGCATCGACGCCCGCCTGCCGGTGGTCGGCGCCCTCTTCATCTGGCCCTTCATCTTCGATCCCATCTTCACCATCCTCAGCCGTCTGCGCCGCCGCGAGAACGTCTTTCGACCTCACCGCAGCCACCTCTACCAGCGGCTGGTCATTGGCGGCTACAGCCATCGCTTCGTCACCCTGCTCTATTCCTATCTGGCGCTGGGTGGCGTTTTTCTGGCTTGGGCATGGTTCCTACGGATTCCCGGTAGCGAGGCTGCTATCGTTGTTGTTGTGCCCCTCATGGCCGCCTTGCTTTGGGGATTCGTTGTCCGGCACGAGCGGCGATTGTTGGCGCAACGCCAGTCTGCGGCCCCCCAGCCGGTCGAGACTCAACCCGAAACCTAACCTCGGCTCGCCCGGTCTTCATTTTCACAGGCATCCTTGTCTATGACTGCCCTCCGAAACCGCCACCTCTTTGTCTCCGACATCCTCTTGCTGTCGGCCGTTGCCTACCTCAGCTTCGTCCTGCGCCTGGAGCGATGGGAGATCGACCTCTACTGGCTGGGTCTGGCTGTGTTTGCGCTCACCAGCGCCGCCGCCATCACCCTGGTCTTCCACCGCCTGGGCATCTATGCCCGCTTCTGGACCTATGCCTCCATCGACGAAGTCCTGTTGCTGGCGGGTGGGGTTACGGTCGGCGTGCTGTTGGCCAGCCTGATTAGCTTCGGCCTGGTCTTTGCCGGCGTCTTCCCCCTCTACATCCCCCGTTCGGTGCCCTACATCTTCCTGCTGCTGGCCATTGCCGCCACGGCCGGGCCGCGGCTCTTGGTGCGGGTGGCCGCCGGCTACCGCAGTCGCCGCAGCGGCGCCGGCGCCGCTGCCAGGCCGGTGGCCATCATGGGGGCCGGGCACGCCGGAGTCATGATCGTGCGCGAGATGCAGCGCAACCCCCAGCTGGGCCAGCGCGTGGTCGCCTTTTTTGACGACGACCGCAGCAAACGGGGTATGAAAATCAGCAATGTGCCGGTAGTCGGCGACCGCCAGACCATCCCCGGCGCCGCCGCTCGTTATCGCTTCAAACGCGTGATCATCGCCATGCCCACGGCCCCCGGTCGCACCATTCGCGAGATCGTCGACATCTGCGAAAGGGCCGGGGTCGAGCCAAAGATCATCCCCGGCATCTACGAGCTCCTAGACGGCAAGGTCAGCGTCAACCAGTTGCGCGATATCGACATCGAGGACCTGTTGCGGCGCGACCCGGTGCGCACCGACATCGAGGCCGTGCGCCAGCTGGTGCGCGGCAAGCGCGTGCTGGTGACGGGCGGCGGCGGCTCCATCGGCGGCGAGCTTTGCCGCCAGATCTGGCGCTGCGAACCGGCGCAACTCATCCTCTTGGGACACGGCGAGAACAGCATCTTCGACATCCATAACGAGCTGCGCGGCCTGGAACTCAAGACGAAACCCCCGGCCTCGCCTGTCCGCGCCGACGGCGCCAGAGGACCCAAAACCAACCCTTCCCCCTCTCGCCTCGCGCCCGTCATCGCCGACGTCCGTTTCGGCAGCCGCATCCTGCGCGTGTTCGAAGCCTACCGCCCCGAAATCGTCTTTCACGCCGCCGCCCACAAACACGTCCCCCTGATGGAACTCAACCCGGCCGAGGCCATCACCAACAACGTCCTCGGCACGCAAAACCTTCTGGCTGCGGCGCGCGCTGCCGGCGTCGAGCGTTTCGTCATGATCTCCACCGATAAGGCCGTCAACCCCACCAGCATTATGGGCGCCAGCAAGCGCGTGGCCGAGTTGTTGGTGCACCAGACAGCCCAACAGAGCGGCAAAGCCTTCGTGGCCGTGCGTTTCGGCAACGTTCTGGGCAGCCGCGGCAGCGTCGTCAACACCTTCAAACGCCAGATCGCCGCCGGCGGCCCGGTCACCGTCACCCACCCCGACATGGAACGCTATTTCATGACCATCCCCGAAGCTGTGCAACTGGTGCTCCAGGCGTCGGTCATGGGCAGGGGCGGCGAGGTCTTCGTCCTTGACATGGGCGAGCCAGTCAAGATCGTCGATCTGGCCCGTGACTTGATCGAACTATCGGGCCTGGAGGTCGGCAAGGACATCGACATCGCCTTCACTGGCGCCCGGCCGGGCGAGAAACTCTTCGAGGAACTCTTCATCGACGGCGAGGACTACACCCGCACCCAACACGACAAAATCCGTATTGCCGTCAACGCCAGCACCCTGATCCCGGATGGCCTGGACGAGGCCGTGGCCGCCCTCTCGGCTGCCGCCGGGCGCAACGATGGCGACGCCATCCGCAAGCTGCTGCACAACCTGCTGCCCGAATATGCGCCCACCAACGGCGACCCCGCCAACAATCCCGGCAGAGGGCCAGACTCGCCCCCCGAACCCGGCGGCGTGCTCCTTGCTGCCTCCGGCAAACTCCTTCAGACTTAGCCTCCGCCCTCCGCTCACTGCCGGCCGCTGACCGAAACCTGGCCACCGACCTCATCCTCCCTCCTGCCTGGTTCCGTCCTCCCCCCGACTCGGCCCGGGCGGCCGCCTGGCTGCACCAGATCGAGGCTCAGGGCCTGGCGCCGCTTGCCTACCGGTGGGCGTCGCAGCCGGGCGCGGCCCCGCCTGCGCCTGAGGTCTTGGCGCGGCTTTCCAGCCTCTACATCGAAAACGTGGCTGCCTGGCTACGCCGACGACAGAGCCTGCTTTCGCTACTCGCCATCCTCTCCGAGCCGCCCGCCATCCCGGTCATCGTCCTCAAAGGCATGGCCCTGGCCATCGCCCTCTACCCGGACCCGGCCCTGCGGCCGATGCACGACATCGATATTTTGCTCCCGGTTGAAGCTATCCAAGACGCGACGCGACGCTTGCAGAGTTCTGGGCGTAGACTGGTTTCATCCGAACATGCCCCTGGCTTTACCCTTGCCCACGGTTACGAGCTTTTCTTCGATGATTGCACCACAACGCCTGCACTGCGGATCGAAGTACATCTGGCGCCGTGGAGTTATCAGCCCCCGAATGCCAAACCCGGCCTGACCTGGTTTTGGCGCCGAACAGAGAGCATGATGTGGCAAGGGCGCCGACTGCTTGTGCTCGATCCCACCGCCCAACTGTTACACCTGGCCATCCACGTCGTCCACCACGGCGGCCGGCGGGCGCATTTGTTGTGGTATCATGACATCTATCTTCTCTGGCTGTGGCGTGGAGCCGAGATCGACTGGCGAGATGCATTGGCGCAGGCTCGATTACTCGGTTGGGAGGCCGCCCTGCATTCGGTTCTGACCAATCTGACGACGATGTTCGATGTCAGTCTGCCGCCGGAACTGATGGACTGGCTATCGGGGGACCAAACCCAGATGGTGGGGTTTGCATCGCTTCGCAACCTGTCCGCGCCGGATCCTACCCGCACTCGTTCAGTGATCGAGTCGTTGCGGCATCGCAGTTGGGATCAGCGACGGCGTTTTCTCCTTTGCGTCCTGGCTCCGCATCCAGCCTTTTTGCGCGCCCGTTACCCGCTCAGCCCCGCCTGGGCCTGGCCGTTGCTCTATCCCTATCGCTGGCTCGACCTGGCCCTGGATATCCTCCGCACCCTCCTTCACCGACCCTAAAAAACCAATCCGTTCACGCCCCCGCCCCCCCGCCCCTCGCCCGCCGCCTCCCTTCGTGCCCATTCTGCGCAAAGTCACCTGGATCGAGCCATTCTGGGTGCTCTTGATCGGCGCCTTCCTGCTCATCCCGGCCCAGGGGCCGGCCCGTGAGGGGCTGCCCTCGCCCGAGCCGGGTACCGG
>CAYWPZ010000194.1:0-9947 GCA_964460135.1 uncultured Caldilineales bacterium
TCGGCCCGATGGCCTTTGTCCTGGCGCAAGCGGGCGCGCTGGGCCGAGGCGCCGCCCTCGCGGTAGAGTTCCCAGGTTCGAAAATCGTCCAGCGCCGCCGAAAGGCCGCCGCCAAAGACCTCCAGCCGCTCTTTGCTCATCCGGCGGCTGCCGTTGGCCAGGTAGTGGACGACGCCCAAGCTGCCGTTGGCAAAGCTAAGCGTGATGCTCAGGTTGTCTTGGCGATAGCGGCCGGCGTCGGGAGCAGCATGGGTTGTGACTTGGCGGACGGGTGCGGCGGCCAGATGGCAGAGTAGGTCGATGGCGTGGCAGGCTTCGGCCAGCAGCCTGCCGCCGCCCTGGGCCGGGTCGTGCACCCAATGGTCGGGCGGCAGATAGCCGGCGTTGAAGCGATAGTGCATGACCAGCGGCTCGGCCACCGCCGAAAAGGCCGCTTTGAGCGCCACGACAAAAGGCGCAAAACGGCGGTTGAAGCCCACCATCAACATCGGGCCGCCCGGCGCGGCTGCATAGACGCGGCAGACCTGCTCCAGCTCGTCGACCGCAAGGCAGAGAGGCTTTTCGACAAAAACGTGTTTGCCCGCCGCCAGCGCGGCCACGGTTTGGCGGGCGTGCTGGTCATGGCGGGTGAGGATGGCGACGGCGTCGATGGCCGGATGCTGGAGCAGCTCGGTTTCGTCGCTGGCGCAGAAGTCGAAGCCAAAGCGGTCGGCGCTGGCGCGGGCGCTGAGGCCGCCCCGGCTGGCAATGCCGGCCAGTTTTAGGCCCGGCAGCCCCTTGATCGCCGGCAGCAGGGTGGCGTTGGCGAAGTTGCCGGCGCCGAGAACACCCAGCTTCACGACCGCAAGGGGGGCGGGAGCAGGGGTTGGGGTGGAAACGAGGGGGATGAGGCGGGTCGGACGCTGCTGGGCAGCGGGGAGTGGGGTGTCGGGATAGGTGAGCACCACGCCCAGGTAGGGTTCGGCGCCGCGGCCGGTGATCAGTTCGTAGGCGCGGGGGGCTTCGTCCAGCGGGAAGCGATGGCTGATGAGCGAGGCTACATCGACAGCGCCGGCGGCCACCAACTGCGCGAAGGCGGCCATGTTACGGCCCTCGGTCCAGCGGACATAGGCGTAAGGATAGTCGCGGCCTTCCTCCTCATAGGCCGGGTCGTAGCGACCGGGGCCGTAGGAGCGCGAGATGCGGAAATCCAGTTCTTTCTCGTAGTAGATTTTGCGCGGCAGAGTCAGCCCCACGGCCCCCACCGCCACCACTACGCCCTTATCGCGGGCGATCTGCCCTGCCAGTTCCACCGGCTGGCTGCTTCTGGCGTCGGCGGTGATGAGGACGGCATCGGCGCCATGCCCGCCCGCAAGCAAACGGCAAAGGGCGTCCATCTCTGCGGGTGAGGTAGTCCCGGCCTCTAGACCCAGCTTTTTCGCCAAGTCGACCCGGCTTTGTTGGATGTCCATCCCCACCACCCGGCAACCGGCCGCCCGGAGCATCTGGCAGGTCATCTGGCCCAGCAGCCCCAGGCCGATGACAGCCGCCACCTCGCCCAAGCGGACTTCGGCCAGCCGGATGCCCTGCAAGGCGATGGCGCCCAGGGTGGTAAAGGCCGCTTGCTCGAAAGCGACGGCATCGGGCAGGGGGGTGAGCAGGTTGACCGGGACGGCGACGATCTCGGCGTGGACGGCGTAGCCGCCGCCGGCGCAGGCTACGCGGTCGCCGGGCCGGAAACCCTCGACGCCTGCCCCCGTCTCGATGACGATGCCGGCCGATGAGTAGCCGAGCGGCAGCGGTTGTTCCAGACGGTTGCGGGCGGCTTCCCAGGTGGTGAGCAGGCCCTGCATCTGCGCCTTCTCCCACATCTGCCTGACCAGGTCGGGCCGCGCGCGAGCCTTGTCCAGCAGGTTCTTCTGAGCGAAGTCGACGATCATGCGCTCGGTGCCGGCCGAGACCAGGGAAGCGCGCGTGGCTACCAGCGCTTGGCCGGGCGCCGGCAGAGGCGCGGGGACGTCGAGGACGACAACCTCGCCGCTGGCCAGATTTTGGATGACTTGTTTCATACTGTTGTCACATTCAGCGTTCTGGGGTCGGGCGTCGCCCCTATTGCCTTACCTGTTGTTCGCTGAACAAATAGAGCGTCACCGCCACCGCCAGCAAGATCCAGGCCAACACGGCCGGTTTGGCGCTCCATGAGACGGCGTCGAGGAGCCCGTGCGCCAGCATGACCACCATCCCTGCCCACACCGCCAGGGCCGCCGCCGCCAGATCGCGCGCGCCGACGGCCAGGAAACGCCGGCGGGCGCTGAGCGCCAGGCTGAAGCTGAGCGCCAACAGGCCGCCGTAGGCCGCAAGGCCGACGACGCCGAGATCAAGGCCCACCTGGAGCAGCAGGTTGTGAACATGGGGCACATCCTGGCCGGTGGCAATCAAGGCCGTGGGGTAGAGCAAGGGGCCGAGTCGGGCCCAGCTGCCAATGCCCATGCCGGTGAGGGCGAAGTCGTGCAGGGCCGAAAGCCCGCGCGCCCAGATGTCCACCCGTACGGCAAAGCCGCCGAGCGCATCGCGACTGAAGAGAACCTGAGCCAGGCTCTGGTGCCAACCTTGCGCCAACCCCAACCAGACCAGCGCCAGCGCAAGAGGCGTCAGCCGCCACAGTTGCGGCCAGTAGATGGCCGCCGCCAGACACGCCGCCGCCGCCAGCGCCATCCAGACCCCGCGCGCCGACAGCATGAGGATGGCCGCCAGGATGAGGCCGCTGCTGGCCAGGGCCACACCCCGCATCAGCGGCCGGCGCCCAATAGGGATGCAACACGGATGCCAGGCCAGGGTCAAGGCCAGGGGAAGCCAGATGGCCAAGGTTCCGGCCATGACATTGGCGTTGACGTGTTCGGGCAGGCGTTGGCTAAGGCTGCGCAGAAACGGCGGCAAGAAGGATCTGACGCCCTCGCCCCCGCTATCCTGCACCAGCAGTGGGCTGACCGCAGCCAGGATGCTGACGACAGCCAACACGATCACCAGCAGCCACCCCAGCCGAATACCGCTCACCGTCCAATTGATCACCCATTGGTAGAAGGCGATGCCGGCGATCAGGTAGCCCAGGCTGGCGCGTGTGAGATCGGGCGTCACACTGACGGCATAGGTCATCGGCAGCAGCACGATGAGAATGGCCATCAGCAGACTGGTGGGCGCCGGCCGCGCCAGCCGGCCAGTGTGATGCCAGCGCGCCGCCGCCAGCAGCAGGAGCACACCCACCAGCGGCCAGAACAGGCGGTCGGCGAAGATCAAGCCGGGCGCGATGGCGACGAGGATGAGCGGCTCGGCTGAGACGAGTGCCCGGCTGAGACTGCGCAGGCGGTGAGAGAGCGGACGATCAGGCGCGTTGAGCACGTGACGATGAGGCGAGGTTGGCTGCAGCCGGCGCCGGCCGCAGCGACCTGGCTCTGCGGACATCATTGAGGACAACGCCGAGGACGCGACCTTCCACCATCTCCACCGCCTCGCGCACGTGCTGGATGTCGGTCACGGTGGATTTTCCAGAACGCACCACCAGGACGACGCCATCGGCGTGTTCGGCCAGCAAAACGGCGTCGGAGGCGGTGTTGGCTGCGGCGGCGTCGATCAGGATCAGGTCGGCGTGCTGGCGCAGGTCGGCGAGAATGGCCGCCATCGCCGGCGAGGCGAGCAGATCGGGGCTGAGCCGTTGGGCGCTGCCTGTGGTCAGCAGGCGCAGGCCGGGGACGGCGGTCGGGCGCAGGATGGTCTCGAGGCCGGGGGGCGGGGTGGCCGTCAGGTTGGCCAGGCCGGCGTCGTTGGGCAGTCCAAACCAGGCATGGAGTTTGGGTGTGCGAATGTCGGCATCGACCAGGATGACCTGGCGGCCGGCTTGGGCGGTGACGATGGCGACATGAGCGGCCAGACTACTGGCGCCGCTGCTGGGGGCCACGGGCGTGAAGAGGATGAGCTGAGAAGCCTGGGCGTGCGATTCCAGCAGGTCGCGCAGGAAGCGGGCCGATTCGACAATCGGCGCCGCCGTATCGGCGAGGGCGATGGGGGCGCCGTTCTGGTGGGTGGGGCTGCGGGGGACGAGGCCGAGCAGCGGCAATTGCACCACCTGTTCGACATCCTCACGCCGCCGGACTTTGTCGTCCATGAGTTCTAGCAAAAAGGCCAGGGCGATGCCGATCATGAGGCCGAGGAGGCCGCCGAGGATGGCCTGTTGTGTGGGTGGGCTGGCCAGCGGGCGGCGAGGCACCGAAGCCGGTATGGCAAAACGCACCACCGAGCCATCGGTGGCGCCGGCGGTGATACTCAATTCCTCGGCTTCGTTCGCCAACAGGGTGTAGCCATCCCACAGCAAGTCGCGCTCGCGCTCCAGCGCCTGGCGTTGGGCCGTCAGGGCGGCGCTTTCCGAGCGCAAGGCCCGGATCTCGGTCAGGATGCCGGCGATGAGAGGGTCCTGCTCGAGTTTCTGGGCCGAACCGATCTGCTCGGAAACAAGAGCAATGGCGCTGTCGTTTTCTTGTCGGCGCTGCTCGAGCACACTGATCAGATGATCGAGATCGTTGACCAGCTGTTCGGGCGAGGAGGCAAGCTCGTCGAGCGAATTGGGGGAGAACTGAATCCGAGGTTCGCTCGAAAGCACGCCTGATGCGGTTCCCGCTCCTGTCGTCCCTGTGCTTTCAACCGAGGCCAGCTGCAGCAGGAGCAAGCCCAGGGTGTTGGCGGCGCCGGTGGCCACGGATTCGTTTTTGGACTGCAGGGCCTTGAGTGTCTGCGCCGCCGTCAGAATATCGGCGAGCCTGGTGCGCCGGTCTGCCCGCCGGTTCAACTCCCCGGTCAGAGAAATGCGGCGCAGGCGCAACAATTCATCGACCATGGCCTGTTTCTCCTCGATGGCCAGTTTCTTCTCGTCGACATCATTGGCGCGGATGAAGGCGACCACCGCCGCCTCGGCCGCCTGATAACGCTGTTTGGCTTCCTCCACCGGCGGCCCCAGATCGACGTCGTCCGACTTGCCGGAGTAGATGCGGTTGATGTAGATGGCGTAATCGCGCGCCCAGGCGTTGGCCAGTTTAGCGGCAAAGACAGGATCGTTGGCGCGGACCTTGACGCGGATGATGCCGTCGCGGACTTCGGAGCTGACGGCGCTGACCAAGTCGGGCGCGGTCTTGAAGCGGGCGGGAATCGAGTCGAGGGAAGCCTGGATGTGCTTGTACACTGTCTCGGCGATCGCTTCGTTGGTCACGACCGAGGCGAGGGTGGTCAGGCCGTTGTTGTTGCGGCTGTCGCCAGCGAGGATGTCGGAAGTGGTGGTCTCGACGCGCGTCTCGAGTTTGACCTCGAAATCACGGCGGATGGGGACGACGCCAGCGGCAGCCTCGTAGACGGAGGGGCGACGGACGACATTGAGGTAGCCCAGCCCTCCGCCGATGACGGTGCCCAAGATGAGCAGCCAAAGCCAGCGTCTGAAGATGCCAAAAATCTCACGAAGAAGCATGTCTGAGGGTCTCCAATGGAAGATGCGACGTTTTTGATCGCACAGAAGTCATTTCGAGATGAGTCGTTTTGCTCGTGACGGGTTGCCCATAGACGAGGGGTGCTGAACCGCTATCGTCTACCGTCCCTGGTCACGCTGGAAGCGAAACTCATGCTTTCAAGCTGGCTTGCGTCGAGATGGTAGCTCGCTCAAGGCGCGAGTGCGAACCGGGGAAGTGTAATCAAGTCAAGCGGCAGCCAGCAAACTCAGCGGTGGGGGTGGTTGCGCCCTTTCTACTCACACGCCTTCAGGTCTTTGTCCAGTAGTTTCTGCGCTTGGGCGGCCAGGCGGACATTGCCCGAGCCGGCGACCACTTGCGCATAGCTCCTGGCAGCCTGGCATTGCCCGGCTGCCAGGGCGTCAAGCGCCAGATAGTAGTTGGCCCAGGGTTCGGCAGGGTCGATAGAAACGGCCTTCTCGAAGTAGGGGTGCGCCTCGGCCTGCCGCTCTTGGGCAACCAAAGCCCGGCCCAGATTGACCAGGCCGGTCGTCCAATGGTCATCCAGGGCCACGGCCCGACCAAAGGCTTGCTCGGCATCTTGCCAGCGTCGTTGCGCCAGCAGTGTCTGGCCCAGGCTGTTCCATGCCTCTTTGCTTTCTGGCGAGACCTCGCTCAGGCGCTGGCAGGCGGCCAGAGAAGCCTCCAAGCGTCTGCCGCTGCGGTAGATGGCGCAAGCCCAAAAGTAGAGATTGCGCCGGTCGGGTTGGGCCGGTTCGACGAGCGTTGCCTGCACCGCATCGAGCAGGCGCATTGCGGTCTCGTGGTCGTCCTGCTGAAAGGCCTCGCGCGCCTGCTCGACGACCACGCCCCAGGCGCTCGGCCCGGCAAGCGCCTCGCCGCCAGCGACCTCAGGTGTGGCCGAAGCCAGCCGCACCAGCAGAGCCAGGGTGGGATCGGCCTGGTCGGACTGGACGGCTTGTTCAAAAAGCGCCGCCGCCTGTTCGCGGTCGCCGCAGGCCAGGTCGATCAGGCCCTGCAGTCGCGACTGGCGGCCGGCAAAGACGCTGCCGGCCGCCAGAAGCCCGAACGATGGGGCCGGTTCACAGGCGCCGGGTGGAACCGTTTCCAGCCACCAGTCGGGCGAGAGGTTGGCTGCGGTCATGAAGCCGGCCGTCTGCAGAGCCGTCTGGTTGAGCCGCCACAAACCGGGCAGCCGGCCCACCAACAGGGCCAGCAGGGCCAGGGCGATGACGGCGATCAGAACGAAGTATTTCATGTCAGGGTTGCCAACAGGCGGCGATGCTCATCTCTGAAGAGGTAGACTTCGGCCGGGAGTTGCCGCAGGTTGGTCGTCCAACGGTCGAGGTCGGCAGGCCGAATCGCCTGCAGGCGGGCCAATGCATCATCAGGGCTGGCGGTGTCGATGGTCAGGCCGATGTCGTGGCTTTCGATCATCGCCCCATCGGCCGAGCCAATCTGCCCAATCATCGGTTTGCCAAAATAGCAGGCTTCGTAGAAGCGATTGGTGCGCGGCCATTGCCAGCGCGGGTCGGCAAGGGGGTCTTTGGGCATGGGATAGGTGACCCAAACCAGATCGATGCTGACGTACATATCCGGCAGGTCGTTGGGATAGATGTATTCGCCGCCAAAGCTGATGTTGGCGCGACTGTCGATGTCGGTTTGGATGCCTTCGATGCCAAAGGGATAGCCGCGCACGATGATCTGCAAGCGATCGGGGGCTTGCTGCGCCCAGGCAAGCATGATGCGCCAGGCGCGAGGGTCGCGCAGGAGGCCGAAGTAGCCAAGCCGGAGGGGACGTGAGCCATCCCACGGGGCTGAGGGTTTAGGCGCGGGTGTGAAGTGGGGGACTTTGTTTTCCAGCAGGAAGAAGCGTTCGCTCGTTTGCCGCTGTTGTTTGACGAAATACTCGCTCACGTAGCGAGGCGAAGTGACGACGATGAGGTTGCAGTGCCTCAACGCCCATCGCTCCACCGTCCGCAGACTCCGCGCCGTCCAAGATGAACCGTAGAGCCTGGAGACGATGTCGGCGCACTCGTAGACGATCTGGCAGCGTTTGCGCGCTAGCTGCACCGCCAGCGCGCCCAGGACCAAGAGATCCAAGCCCATGCAATAGACGATGTCGCCGTCTTGGAGGGCGCCGGCAATGGTAGGGATAGCGCGCGCCAGTTTGGGGGGGCGGTCGAGATAGCGGCCATGTCGGAAATGGCCCAGGCTGTGAAAGGAGTAGTCATTTCCTCGGCCGCCGTAGTATTCCCGCTCGAAGGAGAAGACCTCGCACTTGGCTCCGGCCTCTTTCAGCAGGTGCACCCGGCGACGAAAACGCGCATCGTAGGGGATGGGGAGGATCAGAACGACGCGGGGTTGGGAGGACATGAGGGGCAGAAGTCAGGGGCCAGGGGGCGGTGGGTGTCGAGGGGCGTTTGCTGGCGCTGAGGGGCAGGGATGGTCTCAGGAGGCGAGCAGCATGCGGTAGATGGCAGCCGTTTGCGCGGCGATGGCCGGCCAGCCAAGCTCGGTGAGGACATAGCGCCTGGCCCGCTCGGCCTTCTGTCTGGCGGCGGCGGGATGTGCCAGCACGAACGCCAACTGCGTCGCCAGGTCTGGGGGCGACTCGGGCTGGCAGATGAAGCCCAAATCCTGCCCGCGGATGATTTCGGCCATGCCGCCCACCGCGCTGGCCACCACCGGGATGCCCAGCCCCAGGGCCGAGAGCAGGACGCCGCTCTGGTCGATGTAGAGGTAGGGCAGGATGATGGCATCGGCCGCGGCAAAGTAGAAAGCCAGCTCGGATGTGGGAAGGTAATCGAAGCGGCAGTGCACATGCGCTTCCAGGTTGTGCACATGAATACAGTCGCGCAAGATTTGCGCTCTCTCGGCGGTGGCTTTGCCCACCAGCAGCAATTGCAGATCTGGATACTGACGGCGCAGCAGGGCGGCGGCCTCGATCAGGCCCTCGGTGCCCTTGTATGGCCTCATGTGCCCGAAATGTAGCAGCAGGGGCCGCGAGGGGTCCAGGCCCAGCCGGTGGGCGGCCTCGGCCCGCGGCGGCAGCTGCAGGCGATGGAAGAAAGGTCCCATCTGTACGACCGAAACCTTGTCGCGGGAGACGCCGAAACGCTCCACCATCTGCTCTTGCTGATAGTCGGTGTGGACAATGAGATGATCGACAAGGTGATAGAGACGGCCGTAACCGGCGATGAGGGCAGCGTTGTCGTGACGGTCGGGGGGCAATACATCGTGCACGGTGTAGACGATGTGCGATGAGCGGGCCTTGAGCCAGTCCAACCACCTGGCCTCGAGCGAGCTGCGGCCAAAGAGCGACAGAAATTGGATATGGATGATCGGTTTCGGGCGTGCAAAAAGCAGGCCGGCCGCCGTGTAGAACTCGTTGAGGAAGTAGTCGTAGCCCTGGACGGGTCGGCCAAACAGGCGGCCGGAGCCTCGCGTCAGACCGTGCAGGCTGACGCCGTGGATGGGAGGCATGTCGGCGGGCAAGGGATAGCTTCGGTCTCGTAGGGCGATGGGCGCCCAGAGGCTGAAGTCATCGACATGGTATTGGAGGGCCGTAGACAGCTCGACATCGTAATGGAAGAGCGAGAACGACGGGTCCACCATGCGGACGTGCAGGGAGGAAGGCATGGGCAGTGGTCAGTGGCCAGTATTCGGTTGTAGGCGCAGGCGCAGCGCCACCAGCCTGGCCATGAGGGCTGGATAGGCAAAGGCAAGCCAATTGGAGCGGCGTCTGGCTGAAAGAAGAAGGGCAGAAGTGATCAGGCGGCGACGATGGTGGGGCTGCCACTGGATCGATTGCCGCAGGGCGGTTTCGGCCTTGTCGTACTGGCCTTGTTGGAGATAGGTCAGGCCGAGATAGTAATACTGGCGGCCGTAGAAGGTCGGCCGGGCGGCCAGCGCCTCGGCGGGGGTGTCGGGGCGCCGGAAGTAGTTCTCGAGAATGGCGATCTCGCTCAGGCGGGTGGGGCTGCGGTCGCGCACCGATTTCGATTCGGGGTGCTCGCGCATGGTGGCCAGCAGCACCGGCTCGTAGTAGATCGGCGTACGCCCGGCCAGGCGCAAAAAGAGGTCGCGATCCATGGCGAAATGGATCTTGCTATCGAGCGGGCCGAACTGCTCCCACGCCGCCCGGCTGAAAAAGCTGGCCGGCTGCGGCACCATGGCATGGACGACCAGGGTGCGCAGGCTATAGGGTTTGCCCAGGCAGACGCCAATCTTTGCCCCCGTCGGGTCGGTGAGCAAGGAGTCGCCGTAGATCAGGCCAGCATCGGGGTGTTTGGCAAAGAGTTCGACGATGGCCGAGACGGCCCCCGGCAACAGGGTGTCATCCGAGCAGATCCAGGTCAAGATGTCGCCTGTGGCGCGGGCAAAGCCCTTGTTGATCGCATCCGATTGGCCCTTGTCTGGCTCGCTCACCCACCAGGCCAGGCGCGACTCGTACTTGCGGAT
>CAYWPZ010000195.1:0-9942 GCA_964460135.1 uncultured Caldilineales bacterium
GGGAAGTCCTTGCCCAATTTGGGACCGAGCAACCGGTTGTTGGGGAGGACGCGGTAGGTGATCAGTTCCTCCGGCTCATCGACGAAGTCGAGAGCCTTGACGTTGAGTTCCTCGGCGACGATGTCGGCCAGATCGGCGGTCAGGTCGTGGCGGCCTTCGGCCACATGCACCAGGGTGCGGGCCAGCGGCTGGCGCACACGCAGGTTGGCGCCACTGCGGGCGCTGAGACCCAGGCTGGTGATGCGCCGAGCCAAGGCCATCTGGTCGAGCAGGGTTTCGTCGATGGCTTTGCGCTCGGCCGGCGGCCAATCGGTGTGATGCACACTGGCGCGGGCGTTTTTCTGCGCCCCCACCACCAGGTTCTGGTACATCGTCTCGGTGACGTAGGGCAGAATGGGGGCCAGGCCGCGCACCAGTTTGACCAGCACATGGTAGAGGGTGGCGTAGGCGTCCTCTTTGTCGTCGTCTTGTTCGCTTTTCCAGAAGCGGCGGCGGCTGCGGCGGATGTACCAGTTGGTCAGGTCTTCGATCAGGGATTCGAATTCGAGTGTGGCGCCGAAAGCATCGGAGTTTTCGAGATCGGCGGTGACGCGTTCGATCACCTGGTTCAGGCGGGCCAGGATCCAACGGTCGAGCGGGTTGGAGGTGCGCGGGGTGCGGCCTTCGGGCTGGGCGGGGTTGAATTTGCGGGCGTCCGGCTCCCAACCATCCAGCCGGGCGTAGGTGATGAAGAAGTTGTAGACGTTCCAGAGCGGGATCAGCACCCGGCGGCGGGCTTCATCGGCGCGATGGTAGCCAAAGAGGAGGTTGTTTTCGGGCTTGTGCGCGCAATACAGCCAGCGCATCACATCCACGCCCATCTTGTCGGCGGCTTCGTTGAATTCGATGGCGTTGCCCCAGCTTTTGTGCATGGCTCGGCCGTCTTCGGCAAAAAGGAGGGCGTAGCCGAAGTTCTCGAGGAAGGGGGGCGAGGCGTCGATGACGGTGGCCATGGCCAGCAGGCTGTAGAACCAGTTGCGGAACTGGCCGGGGAAGGATTCGCTGATCCAGTGGGCAGGGTACCATTGCCGCCACAAGTCCGGGTTGGTGCGGTAGCCGATGGTGCTGAAGGGGACGATGCCGGCGTCGAGCCAGGGATTGCCGACATCAAGGACGCGGCTCATGACGCCGCCGCAGTGTTCGCAACGGATCTTGACGGCATCGACCCACGGCCGGTGGGGGGTGTGGCCGGCGAATTCGTCCCAACCGGCGATGGCGCGGGCTTGCAGCTCCTGTTCGTCGCCGATGACGTGGTGGCGATGGCAGTTTTCGCACACCCAGAACGGCAGCGCCAGGCCCCAGTAGCGGTTCTTCTTGCTGATCATCCAGTCGTGCATGTTGCGCAGCCAGTCCTGCTCGCGGGCATGGCCAAACTCCGGGATCCAGCGGATCTGGTCAACGACATCCATGATCTGGTAGCGCAGGCTGCGTTCTTTCTCGGCGGTCGTCAGTTCCTCGCGGGCTTTGTCATAGCTTTCGCCCATGCTGATGAACCATTCGTCCACCAGCCGAAAGACCAGCTCGGTGTTGCAGCGCCAACAGGTGGGGTAGCGGTGCGAGTAGGGTTCGACGCCATAGGAGATGCCCTTGCGCTCCAGGTCGGCGAAGATCGGCGTGGCCACCTCGGCCACGTAGTGGCCGGCCAGCCAACCAAAGCCGGAGAGAAAGCGGCTATCGTCGTCCAGCGGCGCCACCACGGGCAGGTTGTACTGCTTGCTAAGCTGAAAGTCCTCGGCGCCGCAGCCGGGGGCAATGTGGACAATGCCTGTGCCCTCGGCCTCGCCTACCTCGTCCCAGAGGATGACGCGATGGGCGGCGATGGCGCTGATCTCTCCCCTGAGCACCCCCAATTCTTCCAGTGGGTGGTAGCCGCCGGGCGCCTGCGCCGCGGGCAGGTCGTCGAAGGGGCCGTCGTAGGCCCAGCCTTCCATCTCGCGGCCCTGCAACTCGCCCAGGATCTCGTATGGCCCGTGCAGCATGTGCAGCGTGCCTTTGGAGAGGTAGAGGATGTGCTCGCCCTGCCGGACGCGAACATAGGTCAGGTCGGGGCCAACGGCTGCCGCCACATTGCTGGTCAGCGTCCAAGGGGTTGTCGTCCACACCAGCAGCGATTCATCCGTCCGCCCACGCAATGGCAGGCGGAGGGTGATGCTGCGGTGGGTGATCTCCTGGTAGCCGTCGGTGACGATTTCATGCTGGCTGATGCCGGTGGCGCAGCGCGGGCACCAGGGCATGACATCGGCCCCACGATAGAGATAGCCTTTCTCCCAGCATTTCTTGAGAAAGGTCCAGATCATGTAGTTGTTCTCGTTGGAAAACGTGAAATAGCTGCCGCCCAGCTCGGGCAGGCCCAGGCGGCCGACGATCATCTCGACGCTGTCGGTGACGGGGCCGTTGGGGCCGGGGACGGTGATGGTCTGGCCGGGGTCCTCGATCAGTTTAGCCGCCAGCTCGCGCAGCTGGTCGGGGTCGTTCCAGTCCATCCAATAGCCCAGGCGGATGGATTGCTCGGTTTGGACAGCGGCGTATTTGAGCACGCGCGCCTTTGAATGGCGGACGAACGGCTCGACGCCGAAATCATCGATGTCCTTCTTGGTGCTGAAGCCCAAATCGCGTTCGACGTGGATCTCGACCCACAAGCCCTGGCAGTCGAAACCGTTCTGATAGCGCAGTTCGCGACCGCGCATCGACCAAAAACGGTTGTAGAGGTCTTTGTAGGTGCGGCCCCAGCCGTGGTGCACACCCATGGGGTTGTTGGCGGTGATGGGGCCATCGATGAACGACCACTTGGGCTGGCCCTTGCGCAGGGCGCGCAGGGTCTCGAAGGCTCGACTTCGTTGCCAGAATTCGAGCACCGCGTGCTCTTGCTTGACGAAATCGACGTCAGACGGAACGTCCTGAAAAGGCATGAAGGAACTCCTGGCGCTAAGGTGTGAGATGGTTCAGTACCCGCTATGCGCTCAGCCAGGCCGATTCGCCGTGAAGAACCCGTCCCACCGCAACTCCTTCATCTGTGGGCGAGGGTGCTTGGCCAGGCGGATCGCCATGTCGGCCATCGCCTTGACTGCCCATTCGAAGTAAAAGGGCGTCAGCGAGTAGATGTCCATATCGGGGGCGGGGTTCATGAAGTCGATGGCGTAGGGGATGCCATCGCGCACGGCCCACTCGGCCGAATTCATGTCATAACCCAGCGCTCGCACCAGTTTGAGTGAATCGCCTACCACCCGCGCCCCAAGCTCCGGACTCATGTGCTCGTGCTCCTGAATGTACTTGCGCTCGTGCGGGTCGTACTTGATCGGCATGATCTCTTCCTGGCCCAGGCAGATGCAGCGGATGTAGTGATCCCACTTGATGAACTCCTGCAACACCATCGTGCGCAAGCCGGTGTGGTTGTAATAGTAGATCAGCTCATCCATGGTGTGGCAGATGAAGACATCCTTCCAGCCGCCGCCGTGGGCGTCTTTCAACACACAGGGCAGCCCCACATAGTCGATGATCGTCTGCCAGTCCAGCGGATACTTGAGATTGCGCAGGCTTTCGCTATGGACGATGCCGGGAACATAGTCCTTGTTGGGCAGCACGACCGTCTTGGGCGAGGCGATGCCCAGGCTGGTGGCCAGGGCGGCGCCGAAGAACTTATCGTCGGCCGTCCACATGAAAGGATTGTTGACCACCGTCACGCCCCGCAACACAGCGTATTTCAGGAAGCTGCGATAGTAGGGCACCTCATGCGAGATGCGGTCGATGATGACGGCGTACTCCAGCCACTCGTCCATGCGGGTGCCGCCCAGCTGCACGAACTCGGCCACCACGCCCTGGTCGCGCTTGTTGACTTCGGCGATGAATTCCGGCGGGAACGACCACTCCCGCCCGACCAATAATCCAACTTTCAGTGTCATGTACAGAATCTCCTCAGGGGGAATTGCCTGAAAACGTGAGGTGTGAGGCGTGGTGAACACATCCTGATACGACCTGCGATCGTTCGGGCCACCTGCGACCTGTCACCTGCCACCTGCGACTTGCGACTTGCGACTTGCCTACCTCCATCAATGCGGCCCACTCAAATACAGCTTGACCATTTCCTTCCACCACGGCCAGTCGTGGGCCCAGCCTTTCCAGATGCGCAGAGCGTGCCAGATGCCTTTCTCCCACAACAGCCGCGAGAAATCCTCGGTGTCGCCGCGCTTTGGCTCATCTTCGCTTGTGGTCAGGATGATGTCCATCCGTCGCATGGCGGCCAGCCGGCGCGGGTCATGCTCGTTGGCGATGAAATCGACCGGGTTGTTGAAATAAACATTGTCGTCGTGGTGCCCATCCATCCAGCCGCGGATATCGTACATCCCATTCATGGCCAACACACGCCCCACCAGATGCGGGTGCTTGAAGGCGAAATTTACGGCATGATAGGCGCCGAAACTGGCCCCGGTGACGATCAGAAAAGGATTCGGGTTGTGCTGGCTGAGCGGGATCACCTCGCGCGTGAGGTACATGTCGTATTGCACATGCCGCCAAGCGCGGTCGCCCGGCCACTTCCAGTTGGCATACCAGCTCTCTTCGTCCACGCTATCCACACAAAAAGCCTGCAGCCAGCCTTGCTCCAGCGGTTGGCGCAGCGTCTCGAACATCCCACGATCCTCCCATTCGTAGAACTTGCCCTTCGAGGTGGGGAAAACCAGCATCCTGGCTCCCCCATGCCCGAAGACCAACATCTCCATCTCCTTATCCAGCGCTGGGCTGTACCAACGATGATGTTCGCGTTTCATCCTTCCAGCTCCCACACATCCATCGACAACACCGCCTTGTGTTCATGTTCGGCCTGCCAGTCGCTGGCCGCCTTCAGAAAACCCTGGAACAGGCGACGGCTGGAGGCATCTTTGTGCACGAACTCCTCAGGATGCCACTGCACAGCCAGGGCAAACTGGCCGCTGGGCGCTTCGATGCTCTCGATCAGCCCGTCGGGCGCAAACGAGGTGGGACGCAGCCCCGGCGCCAGGTCCTTGATCCCCTGGTGGTGCATACTGTTCACCATCACCTGATGCCCACCCAGAAGCCGGCCCAACCGAGAAAGGCCCTCGATGCGAACATCGTGGCTCAGCCGGTCGCGGGTATACTCGCCATGATAGGGATAGTAGTCGTGCTTGATGGCGTCGGGTCGCTGCGCCAGCACATCCTGATACAACGACCCGCCCGCGGCCACGTTCATCACTTGCAGCCCCCTGCACACACCCAAGAGCGGCTTGTGATCCGCCAGCGCCCAGCGGGCCAGCGTCAGTTCCACCACATCGCGGTCGGAGTCGACGCGCCCACAGAGTTCGGTCGTTTCCTCGCCGTAGTGGATCGGCTCGACATCCACCCCGCCCGGCAAGAAAACCCCATCGACCTGTTCGTAGATGCCCCGTAAGGTCTCCAGGTCGTTGGCAACCAGGGGAATGACCCAGGGCAGCGCCCCCTGGGAGCTGAGTGAATTGATATAGGTATGGCCCATGATCCAGCAGCGCGGCGCCTGGCCGGGTATCGGCTCCTGCGTCTGCGTGGTAATGCCAATCAGCGGTCGTCTGTGCATAGTGATTCCTGAAAATCTTCGATAGTTCAAAAGCCCATCCGTCAGGATGCTGGCGCATGGGAGCATTTCAGTCTACCACTGACCGGGATCAGGGTCAAAACGAGGCGGACGCTGACGCCGGAGGCCGCACTTCGTGCAACAGCACGCTGCCGGTGCGTCACATCCAGCGGCGCCTGCTATAATGCAGCCATGACCGACGAAGCGATCTTGACCCGTCGCGAACTGGAAATTCTCTCGTTGTTGGCCGAAGGCCTCAGCAACGACGAGATTGCCGGCCGCCTCATCATCAGCCCCAACACCGTCAAAGTACACCTGCGCAACATCTTCGAGAAGATGGGTGTGCAATCGCGCACCGAAGCGACGATGGAAGCCGTGCGCCGGGGCTGGATTGCGGTGCCCGGTCTCGATCCTGCCTCCCCTGCCGAGCCTGCCACCCTCGCCCCACTGCCCACCTGGCCGGCCCTGGCGCCCACCCTCGGCCCGTGGCAGATCATCGGCCTGGTCATGGCCGTCACCGCCGCCCTGGTCGTGGCCTTCTGGCCCAACCGCAGCCTGCTGCGCCCTGACTCCCTGCCCGCGAACTTCACCACCGACCGCGGCGCGGCTCCCGCCCCACCCGCCGCTCGTCAGGAAGTCCCGCGCTGGGGCCAACGCGCCGCCATGTTCACCGCCCGCAGCCGCGCCGCCGCCGGTCTGGTGGATGGCCGGCTCTATGTGGTGGGCGGCGAGAACGCGGCCGGAGATAGCGACGTGGCCGAGGTCTACGACCCAGCCTTCGATTCCTGGCGGCAACTGAAGCCTCGGCCGGTAGCCGCGCGCGCGGCGGCCGCCGCCGGTTTGGGCGCTGCGCTCTATGTCGTTGGCGGCTGCACCGGCGAGGGCGACGGTGTGAGCGCCCTCGACCGCGTCGACCTCTACGACCCGGCCGCCGGCGCCTGGGCGCCGCTCGCCCCCTTGCCTGGCCCGCGCTGTGGGCTGGCGCTGGCAGCCCACAGCGAGCGCCTGTTTGCCATCGGCGGCTGGGATGGAGACAAGATGAGCGCCGCCGTTTTTGCCTACCATCCCCTCACCCAGCGCTGGCAAGCGCTCGCCCCGCTGCCAGCCCCCCGCGCATTCGCCGCCGTCGCCGTCTTGCGCGACCGCATCTACGTGATGGGCGGTCGCGACGACGAGCAACAGCAAGACGAGATGTGGGTCTACGACCCGGCCACGGACGTCTGGGCCGCGGCGCCGGCCTTGCCCGAACCCCGCGCCGGCCTGGCGGCAGCGGCAGAGGGGACCTCGATCTACGCCTTCGGCGGCGGCGAAGGCGATCAGCCCGGCCTCCACGAGCGTTTCGATCTCACCACCCAGCTCTGGTCCTCCATCGACGCCCCTCGCCGCGGCCCCTGGCGTTCGCTGGCGGCGGCGATGATCGGCCCCAATCTCCACATCGTCGGCGGCTGGGCCGGCGACTTCCTCGCCGCCCACGACGCCTACCAGGCCTCCTACCTCCAGTTCCTTCCCCTGGGCGCCCAGAACGCCACGCCATGATCGGCGGCTGCACGTAAGCCCGGCCCAGGGCTGCTGCAAACAGCTGCCATGCACCGCCCCCAGGTTTTGACAAAAGAACCGCCCCCAGGCTAAGATCATCGCCAAGGTCGTGCTAGATGGGGAGCTAGCGGTGCCCTGTAACCCGCAACCCGCTACAGCGGGATTGAATTCCTCCTCGAGGGCCGGCATAGTTCTTGCATCAGCGCCAGCAGTCTACGTACGTGGGCCTCGTGCGGCGTGAGCCTGCGAACCGGGTCAGGACCGGAAGGTAGCAGCCCTAAGTGGTATCTCATGGGCGCCACGAACCAACCTGCGACGCACTGTAGGCCGCGGCAGGGGCTGATGAGGTTCGGATGGAGGTGCACGACCCGCCCTCATCGAGGCTCCAGATGGAATAGACCCATCTGGGGCCTCTTTTTGTCTCTGCGCCCCCCGATTTGGCCTCGATCCAAATCTGCATATAATTGCCACAGCTTGGCCGGGCTTGTCCCTGGCCACGGGAAACGAGCAGCGCCGCTCTGAATCACGAGGGGGGCTGGCTTGTACATGGCATCTTTTCTCCGGTCTGTGTTCTCGACAAGGGCATCCGCGATGACTTCGGACTTCACATCAGCCATCACCCACCTCTCTCCCGTCTGGTCGCACGCCACCAACATCATCGCCCAGCGCGGCGAGGGCGCCGTTCTCTACGACCAGGCGGGCAAGGCCTGGCTGGACTTCACCTGCGGCATCGCCGTCACCAACACCGGCCACTGCCACCCGGCTGTGGTCGAGGCCGTTCAACGGCAGGCAGGACTGTTGCTGCACGGCCAGATCAACATCGTCTATCACCCACCCATGCTGGAGCTGGTCAACGAACTGCTGCCCCTGACCGCACCGCTCGATGGCTTTTTCTTCAGCAACTCCGGGGCCGAGGCGGTGGAGGGGGCCGTGAAACTGGCCCGTCGCGCCAGCGGTCGCTCGAACATCGTCGTTTTCCAAGGCAGTTTTCATGGCCGCACCGCCAACACCATGGCCCTGACCACTTCCAAGACCGTCTACCGGGCCGGCTACCAACCCCTGCCCTCCGGCGTCTTCGTCGCTCCCTTCCCCTACGCCTATCGTTACGGCTGGGACGCCGAGCAGACCAGCGCCTGGTGTCTGGGCGAATTCGACTATCTGCTGGCCACCCAGACCGCGCCGGAGGAGACGGCGGCCATTCTGATTGAGCCGATATTGGGCGAGGGCGGCTACGTCGTCCCCCCCGCCAGCTTTTTGCAGGGATTGGCCGAGCGTTGCCGGCGTCACGGCATCCTCTTCATCGCCGATGAAATCCAGACCGGCTTTGGCCGCAGCGGGCGCTGGTTCGGCTACGAGCACTTCGGGATTCAGCCCGATATCCTCACCCTGGCCAAAGGTCTGGCCTCGGGCCTGCCCCTTTCCGGCGTTATCGCCCCGCTGGAGTTGATGAAACGATGGCCCGCAGGCTCACACGGCGGCACCTACGGCGGCAATGCCGTCGCCGCCGCCGCCGCCGTCGCCACCATCCGCGCCATCCACGCCGAGAAGATGCTGGAGAATGCGCAGCAGCGCGGGGGCCAGCTCATGGCCGGGCTGCGGCATCTGCAAGAGCAGCACCCGGTCATCGGCGATGTGCGGGGGCTGGGACTGATGGTGGGCGTCGAGTTCCGCACCCCCGACCGCCAGCCCGACAAAACCACCGCCAAAGCCGTGGCCCACGCCTGCCTCGCCCGCGGCCTCATCCTCCTCACCTGCGGCCCCTGGGACAACACCATCCGCTGGATCCCGCCCCTCGTCGTCACGGAAGCACAGATCGGCCAGGCCCTGGACATCTTCGCCCAGGCGTTGCAAGAGGCTGGTCAGTAGAAGAGACAGCCACGCCGGAGGAAAGAATTGCAGTAGTCCACCATGTCCCATGCCGGCATCTCGTCCGAGCAAGAAACGGCTCGTCGTGTCACTTTGAATTACTCGGTCTTGTACTCTGTCACTCCAATCAGCAGTAAAGGCTGCCCAAGCCTGGATATCATCAGCGGTGAAGACGACGCGTTACTTTGAGGAACAAGTTCTTCGCAAGCGCCCTTATCTGCGCCGAGAATGGTGTGCGCGGGCATTGGCCGAGCCGGTGTACTATGACATGCAGCCGGAAGACGATCGAATACGCTTTTGGATTTTTGTTCCAGAGATTGGTGGCTACCTTCGAGTTGTAACATTGGCTGATGGCGAGACCGTTCACAACGCCTTTCGAGATCGTCATTTTCGTCCCCCCTTCCACCGAAACTAGCCATGAAATTCAATTACTATCCCGAGACAGACTCTCTGTACATTGAACTGTCGGAAAATGCCGGTGTGGACTCTCAGGAAGTGTCTCCTGGTATTGTTCTGGACTTCGATGCCATCGGCAACCTGGTGGGCATCGATGTTGATAACGCCAGCAAGCATGTAACTCTGTCCCGTCTCGAAACCAAGTCGTTGCCATTTCAAGAGTTGACCTTTGCTTGAGAGCGGGTGAGAGGTCATCTCGCCTGGCTTTTCAACTGTTTTTCCCCGCATGGGTGGCCCGGCCCGTCTGCCGAGACCACCGGCGACTCGATCATCTCTTTTCACACTCACACATCTCAAGGAGGAGAAGCACCATGAAGTTCAAGTTGTTTGCCGTCATGATGGTTCTGGCCATCCTGCTCTCTGCCTGTACGGGCGGGGCGCAGGTGGCGCCTGCGGTCGAAGAAGGCGGCCCGCTGCAGAAACTCGGCGCAAGCGAGGGCCAGGTCGACATCATCGCCTGGGCCGGCTACATCGAGCGGGGCGAG
>CAYWPZ010000196.1:0-9941 GCA_964460135.1 uncultured Caldilineales bacterium
CAGCCCCGAAGGGGCTTCCACTTGTAGCCGGGCGGCCTCCGGCCCCCGGCGGGTTAGCGCTGCCCCCAAGTTGAAATGCACCCGTCAACGCTTCGCAGCCCTGATAAAAGCGTTTTCATGCCGGCCGCCTTCGGTTCAGCCGCTTTCGGCCAGAAGGCCCTGGATGGCGGCCTCGGTTTGTTGGTAATGGCCCTCGCCGATGTGGATGTAGCGGATGCGGCCCTGCTTGTCGATCAGGTAGAAGGTCGGCCAATAGCGGTTACGATAGGCCCGCCAGGTGCTGAAATCGTTGTCGAGCGTAACTGGGTAGGGCACATCGAGCCGACGGATAGCTTCGTTTACGTTTTCCAGCTTGTGCTCGTAGGCAAATTCGGGCGCATGGACGCCGATCACGACCAGCCCCTGATCCCGGTATTTCTGATGCCAATCCCTCAAACTAGGGATCACGTGGATGCAGTTGATTCAGCCGAAGGTCCAAAAATCGATCAACACCACCTTGCCGCGCAGTTCAGCCAGACGCAAGGGCTGCTGGGTGTTCAGCCAGACCTGGGTTTGAAGCTCAGGCGCGGGGCCGAAGTCGGCGGCGGGAGCCGGCGGGGCAGTGGGGAGCGGCGGGAGGGTGGGCAGGGGGGCGGCGGTGGGTAGGGGCAAAGCGGCGGTGGGCAGGGGCGACGGCGTGGGCACTTGGGCGGTGGCTGTAGGCGCCACAACCGCGACCGTGGCCACGACCGGCGTAGAAGGCCGATCGGATTGGCTGACGCGAGCCGAGGGGGGAGCGCTGCAAGCAGCCAACGCCACACCCATCCCCAGCCAAAGCAGGTGCTCTGGAAGACGAAGGTTCATGAACTGGCTCCATCGTGGCAGGATTGCCCTCACCATACCCGCGCTTCGACTCGCCGCCGGTAAGCTGTCTTCCGCACCGACCCGAACGTAAGAATGGTGTAACCCGCTTGTAACGACTCGACGCCCCTCGCCCCCATCCCCGCCTTTGTCTACGCCTCCTGGCTGCTGGAAAGCTGCAAAGCGCGGCGATGAAGATGATAGACCACATCGCCGCTCGACAACACCGCCACCGGGCGCTGCCGCTCCCCCTCGGCTCGGGCGACAACGATGCGATGCACCCGATGTTGTTGCATCAGCTCGGCGGCCTCGTGGAGGAGGGCATCGGGATCGACAGTGACCACGGCCGTGGTCATCCATTGGCTGCACCGAGTCTCGCGCCAGTTGTCGTCGGTCAGCGCCGCCCGCAGTACATCAGTGCGAGAGATGATGCCCTCGAGCAGACCCTCGGCATCGACCACGACCAGGCAACTGATGTCTTCGTCGGTCATTCTGGCCGTCACTTCGGCCATGGTGGCTGTGGCCAGACAGCGCGAGATGCCCAGACGTTTGGCTCCGGTGACGGTGACGGTTTTCATGGTGTGGCATCCTGATCCGTGAAACGTGGGTGGTGTGCGGGGCGGCTGAGCACGTGGCCCTGGCTGATGCCGTGAAAACGGCGCCACTTTGTAAGCCACACCCCGACTTTAACACTACGGCGTGCGAACGTCAAGACCGTAGGGCGGAGGGCGACCCGCAACCGGCGCCTATGCGCCCTTGTGCTCGCTGCTGGCCTCGTCCAGGCGTTTCATCTCCTCGTCGCTCAGCCGCAAATCGATGGCGCCGAGGCTGTCGCCTAGTTGGGCCGGTGTGTTGGCGCCAATGATGGGTGAGGTGATCACGGGCTGGGTGAGCTGCCAGGCGAGGGCAATCTGGGTGGGGGTGGCGCCACGCGCGGCCGCTACTTGCTCGACCGCCGCCAGGATGCGCCAGCCGAGCGAGGTGAGATAGCGTTTGACGCCGTCCAGCCGGGCCGAAGCGGGTGGAGGCGCCTCGGCGCGATATTTGCCGGTGAGGAAGCCGCCCGCCAGCGGGCTATAGGGGATGACCCCGACCCCCTCACTCAGGCAAAGGGGCCTGAGCTCGGCCTCGAATTCGCGGCGGTGGACCAGGCTGTAATGCGGTTGCAGACAATCATAGCGGGCCAGTCCCAGCCGCTCGCTGATCCCCAGCGCCTTCATCAGTCGCCAGGCGGCGATGTTCGAGCAGCCCAGATAGCGCACCTTGCCCGCCCTCACCAGCTCATCCAGCGCCCGCATGGTTTCTTCCAGCGGCGTTTCGTGGTCGTCCCAATGGGTTTGGTAGAGGTCGATGACGTCGGTGTCCAGGCGGCGCAGGCTGTCTTCGACGGCGCGCATGATGTGGAAGCGGCTGAGACCCTCGCCGTTGGGGCCATCCCACATTCGGCCGCGCACTTTGGTGGCCAGGACGAGCTGGCGGCGGTTGCCTCGCGCCTTCATCCAGCGGCCGATGATCTCCTCGGAGACGCCGCCGGGGTTGCCGGGGACCCAGCGCGAGTAGATGTCGGCGGTGTCGAGGAAGTTGCCGCCGTGTTCGTAGAAGGCATCCATGACGGCGAAGGATTCGGCCTCGGTGGCCGTCCATCCCCATTGCATGGTTCCCAGACAGAGTGCGGAGACCTTGAGGCCGGTGCGGCCGAGGGTGCGGTAGTTCATGGCTTGGTAGCAGATGGAGAGAAAAACGATCGTGGGGGTTGGCCCATTATCGACTAGTTTCGACGAAGACACTTAATCGGCAGCGGCAGCAAAGCGACCCGCGCCGCCCGCAACCATGAACAGCGCTCAGGCGACCAGGCTGATCAAGGCAAGCAGGCCAAAGCCGGCAATGATGAGGCCGGAAACGATGTTCACCCAACGCAGGTGGGCCGGCGTGAAACGCGTGCGGAACAAGCTGACGGCGGTGGAGAGGGTCAGCCACCACAGGGCCGAGCCGCAGAAGACGCCCGCCACCAGCCCCGCCGCCGTGGCGTAGCTCCGGCCGCCCTCGGTCAGCCCCAACCCTGCAAAAACGGCGACGAAGGAGAGGATGGTGAGCGGGTTGGTAAGGGTGAGGAAGAACGTGCTGGCGTAGTCCCCGGCCAGGGTGCTGTTCGAGGTCGGTGCAGCCTCGGCAGCCGGCCGGCTGAGTAACGTGCGGAGGCCGAGAAAGACCAGGAAGACGCCGCCCAGCAGCCGTAGCCACGTTTGTTGCGCGACCAGGAAGCCAGAGATGGCGGTGAGGCCAAAAGCGGCGATGGCGCCATAGACGGCGTCGGCTGTGGCTGCACCCAGGCCGGTGGTCAGGCCCGACCAACGTCCGTTGGCCAGCGCGCGGCGGATGCAAAGGACGCCGATGGGGCCGACGGGAGCGGCGATGGAGAAGCCGAGGAGGATGCCTTGCAGGAAGAGCGGCATGGGAGGGAGGGCGAGAGGGAGCGACGCAGGGAGAGAGGGAGAGTTGGGGGCGAAAGCCAGGCGGCTCTAGTTGTGGTTCGATGCGAGGGCGGCCAGGGCCCAGGCGGCGTGGCTGGCGACGAGGGGCGGGCCGTTGCGCCGATGATGCTCGAGCGCCGGCCGGGCAGCCGGGTCGCCCCAGTTGCCCGCGGCCACGCAGACATTGCGCATAAAGCCTTCGTAGCCGGCGCGCATGAGCGGCGCGCCGCCGAAGCGGGCGCGGAAGCTGTCGGGGTCGAGGGCGAGGAGGTCGAGCAGGGGTGGGGAGGGGTCGAGACGGAGGGAAGCAGGGCGGGCGGGCCGAGAGCGGCGGGCGGCGGCGCGATTCCAGGGGCAGATGGCCTGGCAGAGGTCGCAGCCGAAGACCCAATTGCCCATCGCCGGCCGCAGATCGGCGGGGATGTCGCCTCGCAGTTCGATGGTCAGGTAGGAAATGCAGCGGCGGGCGTCCAGTTCGTGGGCCGCGACGAGGGCGCCGGTGGGGCAAACGTCCAGGCAGCGGGTGCAGCGGCCGCAGGTGTGGGGGGATTGCGAAATAGAGATTGGAGATTGGTTAGTGGAGATTGGGGGATGCAGGTCAGGCGCACCTTCTGATCTCCAATCTCCAATCTCCGATCTCCGATTTCTGAATGGTTCATCGTCGTCCAGGCTTTCGGGGACGAGGAGGCCGCCGAGGAAGAGATCGGAGCCGAGCGCCGGAGCGATGAGGCAGGTGTTTTTGCCGATGAAGCCGAGGCCGGCCTGGGCCGCCCATGAGCGTTCGAGCATGGGGGCGCTGTCGACGAAGACCCGGCCGTGGCTGCTGCGCCCGGTCTGCGCCCTGATCCAGCCGTCCAACTCCTTCAGCATCCCCCGCATGACCTCATGGTAGTCGCGGCCCAGGGCGTAGGCGGCGATCTGACCGCGGCTGGGGTCGGCGCGATGGGCGGGATCGATGAAGGCGGCGTAGCTGAGGCCGACGAGGATGACAGAGCGGGCGTCGGGCAGCAGGCGGCGCGGGTCGGTCTTCAAGCCGGCATGCCGGGCCAGATAAGCCATCTCGCCGGCGTAGCCTGCCTCCAGCCAGCGCAGGTAGCGGTCATGGTCGGGGCTGGGGCCGGCCGGGGCGATGGCGACGAGGTCGAAGCCGAGGCTGCGGGCGTGGGATTCGAGGGTGGGGGCGAGCATAGGGAGGGGGAGGGAGGTACGCAGGGAGGGAGGGACGTAGGGAGGGCATGATAGCCGGGGCGGGGTGGGGGGGCAAGGCGGCGGGCGGGAGTTGTCGGCAGCAGGCCAAGGGTCTACAATCGGGCAATGGACGACGAGCGAAGGGCCGAGCAGTTGACGCAGCGCCGGAGGGAACTGGAGTCCGGGCTGGAGGCGTGGGCGCGGCGGGCCGAAGAAGGCGCCGCGGCGCAGGAGGAGGGGCGGGGGCTTCTGTTCGAGCTGGGGCAGGTCTGCCACGATTTGGGCGCCCTGCCCGCCGCCATCGAGGCTTTCGAGCGGGCGTTGGCGCTGCACCCAGGCGGCCTGAGCCGGCAGATGGAGGGGCTGATCCTGCGCAACCTGGGGAATTGCTTTGCCGATGCCGGGGAGGCAGCGCGGGCGGTGGAGTGCCACCAACGAGCGCTGGCCATCAGCCGGGAAGTGGGCGACCGGCAGGGCGAGGGGGATGATCTGAACAATCTGGGCAATGCCTTTGCCGCTCTGGGGCAGGTGGAGCACGCAGTCGGCCTGTTCAAGTTGGCGCTGGTGGTCAGCCGGGAGGTTGGCGACCGTTGGGGCGAGGCCAATCGGCTGGGGAGCCTGGGGCTGGCCTATGCCGCGCTTGGGCAGATGGACGAGGCCATCGGTTTCCACGAGCGGGCGCTGGTCATCAACCGGGAAGTGGGCGACCGCATGGCCGAGGGCTGGAATCTGGGCAATCTAGGCGCCGCTTACGCCATGGCGGGACGGCAGAAACAGGCAGTCGCCGCGCTCGAATCGGCGCTGGCGATCGGGCGTGCGACGGGCGACCGGCGCGGGGTGGCGAATCGACTGGGCAGCCTGGGCAATGTCTATCTCGACCAGGGGCAGGCGGAGCGTGCGATCTCGGTCTATGAGGAGGCGCTGGCGATCAGTCGCGCGATCGGAGATCGGCGTAACGAGGGGACGGTGCTGGGTAATCTGGGCCATGCCTGCGCCATGCGCGGGCAAACGGAGCGTGCGATCGATCTGTTCGAGCAAGCGCTGACGATCAGCCGAGAGATCGGCGACCGCCGGGGCGAGGCGGCCCGGCTGGGCGGCCTGGGGCTGGCTTTTGCCGAACAAGGCCGGTGGGAGCAGGCGATACCTTTTTATCAGCAGGCGCTGGCGATCAGCCGGGAGATTGGCGACCGCCGCGGGGAGGGGCTGCAAGCCTGGAACCTGGGCCTGGCCTACGAGCAACAGGGCGATGACGAGCAGGCAGCCCGGCACATGCAGATGCTGGTGGATTACGAGCGGGAGAACGGCCACCCCGACGCAGAGGCTGATGCGGCCAGGGTGCGGGAGGTGCTGCGGCGACGGGCCGCCATTTGACAGCCCCGCCCCCTAGCCGTTATCCTTCCGCCCATGTTCACACTTCGCTGCAGGCGCACCCCCCACGGGACGAGGACAGGCCAGCCCGCCTGACCCCAGCCGCCGCGCCTACGCAGCCCTCGTTCCCGCCCCAAACCACGATGACATTCGATCATCGTGGTTTTTGTTTGTTTTGCAGAAAGAACGGGTTCCGGGTTCCGAGTTCCGAGTTCCGTTTCATGCCGATGCCGCTTCCCGCCTCCCACCTCCCGCTTCCCATTTCGCAATTCCCCAAGGAGCCACCCCATGCCCACCAACAAGCCCAAAATCAAGAAAATCGCCCTCGCCTACTCCGGCGGCCTCGATACCAGCGTCATCGTGCCCTGGCTGCGCAACAACTATGGCTGTGAAGTCGTCTGTTTCTGCGCCGACCTGGGTCAGGAAGAGGAGCTGTCGGGCCTGGAAGCGAAGGCCATCGCCTCCGGCGCCAGCAAGTGCTTTGTCGAAGACCTGCGCCTGGAGTTCATCACCGATTTCGTCTTCCCCACCATGCAGGCCGGGGCCATCTACGAGCGCAAATACCTGCTGGGCACCTCCATGGCCCGGCCGCTGATCGCCAAACGGCTGGTCGAGATCGCCGAGATGGAGGGCTGCGACGCCGTTGCACATGGGGCCACCGGCAAAGGCAACGACCAGGTGCGTTTCGAGCTGACGATCATGGCCCTGAACCCGCGCCTTCGCATCGTCGCGCCCTGGCGCGAGTGGGAGATCCGCAGCCGCAAGGACGCTCTGGATTACGCCGCCGAGCACCATGTCCCCGTCACGGCCACCGAGAAATCGATCTACAGCCGCGACCGCAACCTCTTCCACATGAGCCACGAGGGCGGGTTGCTGGAAGACCCCTGGAACGAGCCGGAAGAGGTAATGTACACCCTGACCACCGCGCCCGAAACGGCGCCAAACGAGCCGGAATACCTGGAGATCGACTTCAAGGCTGGCGTTCCCATCCGCGTCAACGGCGTCTCGCACGGGCCGGTAGGGATTATGGAGGAACTGAATCGCATCGGCGCCAAACACGGCATCGGCCGCATCGACCTGGTGGAGAATCGGCTGGTGGGGATGAAGTCGCACGGCGTCTACGAAACGCCCGGCGGCACGCTGCTGCACGAGGGCCACGCCGCCATCGAGCAGCTTTGCCTGGACAAAGAGACGCTGCATTACAAGCAACTCATCGGCCTGAAATACGCCGATCTGGTCTACAACGGGCAGTGGTTCACGCCCCTGCGCGAGGCTTTCGACGCCTTTGTGCAGACGACGGAAAAGAACATCACCGGCACAGCCCGCTTCAAGCTCTACAAAGGCAACGCCATCCTGGTGGGCCGCAAGAGTCCGCACAGCCTCTATCGCGAGGATTATGTCACTTTTGGCGAGGACGATGTCTACAACCAGAAGGACGCCGAGGGCTTCATCAAGTTGTTCGGGCTGCCGCTGAAGGTGCAGGCGATGCTGGAGATCGAGCGTCACGGCGCTTCGCACTATCGGGCAACCGATTACAGCGCCTTCAAGCGGGATTGATTTTGTTGCGTATTGCGTAACGAAAAAATGCGCAATACGCAATATATCTTGTGCAAAAAAAATCATATTTCAGCGGGAAACAGACAGAACTTGGAAGTTTCTCAGCCCTCTGAGATCTTCGATGCCCACATCCCATCATCCCTTTGCGTTATGGATTCATCATCAACCAGCACAGTCCAACTATCGATCCCAGCCGGCTTCTCCTTCGCCGGCATCCACTGTGGGATCAAGAAGATAGCCGGAGCGCCCGACCTGGCCCTCATCCTCAGCGAGACGCCCTGCACGGCGGCGGCTGTATTCACGCAGAACCGCTATGCAGCCGCGCCGGTGCAGTATGACCGCCAACTGCTGGCCCTGAACCCGGACGGCGTGAAGGCCGTGCTGGTGAACAGCGGCAATGCCAATGCCGTGACCGGCGCCGAGGGCCTGGCTGCGACGCGACGCAGCGCCGAAGCCGTCGAGGCCGCGTTTGGCCTGGCGCCGTGGTCGACGTTTGTGATGTCCACCGGCGTCATCGGCCAACCCCTGCCGGTCGAGCGCATCGAAGCCGCCCTACCCACGCTCTACCAGGCCCTGCGCCCCGACGCCGCCGGTTTCGAGGCCGCCGCCGCCGCCATCATGACCACCGATACGCGCCTGAAGGTCGCCTGGGCGCAGGGGCAGGTGGGCGGGGCGATGGTGACGGTGGCGGGGATGGCGAAAGGGGCGGGGATGATCCACCCCGACATGGCCACCATGCTGGCGGCGGTCGTCACCGATGCCAATATCGCGTCCGCGGCGCTGCACGCGGCCCTGAAAGACGCCGCCGATCGCTCATTCAATCGCATCAGCGTCGATGGCGACACCAGCACCAACGATACGCTGGTCGTGCTGGCCAACGGCCGGGCCGGAAATGAATGTCTTACTCGTAGTGACGACTTTAGTCGTCCTTTGGCTGCACTCACCGCTCTATTGACCCAAGTCTGCACCGCCCTCGCCCAGGCCATCGTCCGCGACGGCGAGGGCGCGACCAAATTCGTCAGCATCCGGGCGGCCGGGCTGGCATCCGACGCCGACGCCCACCAGGTGGCCAACGCTATTGCCATCTCGCCGCTGGTGAAGACGGCCGTTTACGGCGGCGATGCCAACTGGGGTCGCATCCTGATGGCGGCGGGGAACAGCGGCATCGGCTTCGATCCGGGGCTGGCCGAGTTGTGGGTCAGCGGCGGCGAGCGTGCAGATGCCATGCTCCCGCCCCTGCATCTGGTCTCAGGCGGCGCGCCCTTGCCCTTCGACGAAGCCGAATCCTCCCGCCGCTTCGCCCAGCCCGAACTGCTGATCGATCTCCGTCTGGGTTCTGGCCCCGGCCAGGCAACGGTGTGGACCTGCGACCTCAGCCACGAGTATGTGACGGTGAACGGGAGTTATCGGACGTAAGCCCCGTCGTCCAGCAAGACCGGCATCGACCAACCCGTATCTTTTCTTCGCAGCCCCATTTTTTTCCATCGCTCGAATTCCGCCTTCCAAACCGCGAAAAGCGCCTCGCCATGAAGTGGGATGCCCCATTCCATCGTTTCAAGCACGGTGAGATGGAACTGGCGTCTCATGTTCTCCCATTCGTCCCTTGAGTAAGCAACGGCTTCGATGGGCGTTTGGCCATCGCGCATGCGATTGAGTTCAAACATGCGTTGGAAGAAATTCGACGGCAGCTTGCCGCCGACAACAATGATATCGACATCGCTATAGGGTGTGTAATCACCACGGGCGACGGAGCCATGCACAATAACGCAGTCGGGCTGGAACACAGCAACCACGCGTTGGCAATAGGCTTGGATGCCGGTTTGATACACAGGTAATGCAAGGTCAATTCTCACCGCATGCGCTCCTCGACAAACTCCAGGATCGAGCATGCATCGAAAATAGCCTGCTCTGCCATGCTCCGATCATATTGCTCGGAGGGAATGCCCTCGGGCAAAACATCTGGGTAGCGGCTGGGTAAATAGTGTTCATCGAGCCGATGGGTTGCATCCAACATCGATTCTGGGATAGCGTCAGCGGGTAGAAAGGCCTCGACTTGACCAAGCAACTCGAACGTGCGGTGTCCCCATAGTTTTTCGTTGAACGCATAAAGCAGACCTTTGAGCGACTTTTCGGCGGCTTGCTGAGCATGAAACGCACAGCCGTGATAGAACTCATCTTCAAGAAGTGCTTGCGCCATGGCCAAGTCGCTCTTGGCAGCGCGCAACCATCGGAGCCCTTCGACAGTGTTCATAGGGACAACTATACAACGGAAGCGCGTTGGAGGCTAAGTTCGACCACGGCCTCGATGTGCTACAATAACCCTACCAACCGCTGCCGCTCGACATGTCTTCCTCCCCATGCCCACCCCTCCCCTCCTCGAACTCCGCCACCTTGCGCCCGCTGCCGCGGAACCAGTTCCCGCTGTGCAGCACTTCGCGCAACGCGTTCTCCTCGCTGGCATCGTAGACCGGCCAGCCGGGAAACTTCGCCGCATGCACGGCTTTGCCTCCGAGCACG
>CAYWPZ010000197.1:0-9898 GCA_964460135.1 uncultured Caldilineales bacterium
CCCCCCCCCCCCCCCCCCCCCCCCCCCCCCCCCCCCCCCCCCCCCCCCCCCAATGCGAAATTTGGTGGAAACTGCTTCTATTTCTTGGTTATTCGTTATTGGTTATTTCGTTTGATTCCACCAAATCTACGGAATACCCACTACGAGACTCGGAACCCACCCTATCCCTCCCTTTTCAGCCAAGCGACGATCTCATCTCGCCCGATCTGAGTCTGCGTCCCGGCTGCCAGGTCGCGGACGGCGACGGTCTGAGTTGCCAGTTCGTCATCGCCGATCAGCAGGGCGAAGCGGACGCCGGCGCGGTCGGCGGCCTTGAGTTGGGCTTTGAGGCTGCGGTCGCCAAAGGCAAGCAGGGCGGGCGCGGCGGCGTTGCGCAGTTGGCTGACGAGGAGGACGGCAGCGGTTTTGGCGGCGGGGCCGTGGTGGAGGACGATGACCTGGGGCCGGTTGAGGGGCGGGGGTTCGATCCCTTGCCCGCGCAGGCTGAGCATGATGCGCTCGATGCCGATGCCAACGCCGACGCCGGGCGTGGGCGGCCCCCCCACCGATTCGACCAGGCCATCGTAACGGCCGCCGCCGCAGAGGGCGTTTTGCGCCCCCAGTTCCTGGCCCCAAACCTCGAACACGGTGCGGACATAGTAATCGAAGCCGCGCACCAGCCGGGGGTTGATGATGTAGGGCAGGGCGAGTGTATCCAAAAAGCTGGTGAGGGCCTGGAAATGGGCGGCGCACTCGGCGCAGAGGTGGTCGATGCTGCGGGGGGCGGCCGGGAGCAGGGCCAGGGTGGCCGGCTCTTTGGTGTCGAGGACGCGCAGGGGGTTGACGTGCAGCCGGCGCTGGTCGACGGCAGGGAGGAGGTCGAAGTGCTGTTGGAAATAGCCGACCAGAGTCTGGATATAGGCCGGGCGGCAGACCGGGCAGCCAATGGAGTTGAGTTGGAAGGTCAAGCCCTGGAAGCCAAGCTCGTGATAGAGGCTGTAAGCCAATTGCATGATCTCCAGGTCGGCGGCGGCGTCTTCCTCGCCCAGCAGTTCGGCGTTGAACTGCACATGCTGGCGGAAGCGACCGGCCTGGGGTTTCTCGTGACGGAAAAGCGGCCCCAGGGCGAAGATCTTGACCGGTTTGGGCCAGGAGGCCATGCCGTGCTCGACAAAGGCCCGCATGATGCTGGCGGTGAATTCGGGCCGCATGCTGACGCTGGCGCCGTCTCTGTCTTCGAAGGTGTATAGTTCTTTGTCGAGGACGACAGCCGAGCCTTCTTGCAGCCCGCGCAAGAAAAGCCGGGTTTCCTCCAGGATGGGGGGGTCGATCTGCTGGTAGCCGAAGCGGTCGGCCAGGTCCAGGGCCTTGCCAGTGATATGCCGCCAGTAGCGGAAGTCGGCGGGCAGGAGGTCGTTGAAGCCGCGGAGGGTTTGGAAGCGCATGGTGGGGGGGATTGGAGATTGGTTATTGGAGATTGGTTATTGGGGGGCAATCTCCAATAACCAATAACCAGTAACGACTTTCTACGTCAAGACCTGCGTCCCACAGGCTTCGCGAAAGCCGCAACGGGCGCAGCGGAGGGGGTCGTCGTGGCTACGGGCAAGTTCGCCGCCCGTCTGGGCTTGCTGGATCTGGTCGAGGAGGTCAAGGAGGTGGTGGCGCAGGGCGTCGTCGAAGGGGATGCGGACGGTGGCGTTGGCGTAATGGAGGATGCCGTAGGGCGGCCGGCGGGCTTCTGTTTCCTCGATCAGCAGGCAATAGGCGGCCAGTTGCAGCTTGTGTGAGTCGTAGGGGTCATCGCCGCGCAGCCGGGTGGATTTGACCTCGACCGGGATCAGGCCCTCAGCCGCATCGACCAGGTAATCGGGCCGGCCGACGAGATGGCGACGCTGGGAGATGAGGGGCTGCTCGGCCCGCCGCCAGCCGCCGGTGTCGGCGGAGATGATCTGGCCGGCGGGCAGCCCGGCGGCCCGCTGTTTCCGCCCGGCCTGCCAGTACAGCCAGCCGCCAACGATAAAGAGAACGAGGGCTAAGACGAGAAAGGCAAGGTTCACGCGCAAAACTACAAACCGAGGCAGTAGCGTACGGCGCGCTCTACTTTGTCAAGTGCTCGTGTTGACAGATAGCCAGCCGCTTGACCAGGAAACCGACTGGCGTCGAGAGACCGTCGAGAGCACAAGGACGGGTCGGTATCCCGACTGTTCGCGACCCTCAACAGGGTTCAGATCGACAAAGTAGATTTCGCCGCGGCGGATTTGAGTCATATGTTCGCGAAGTCGATGCGCAAATCTCTCGATCAGTAGTAGCTGTTCAGTGAGATCGAGTTGATTGATGCTATGTTCAATGTCGAGCATGGCAAGTGCATTCATACAACTTACTCCGCTAGAATCTTAGCCTTGCGCGCCGTGGAGACCGGTGTAGGGGAGGATGATGATGAAGAGGCCCTGCGGGTCGCGGCTGCTGAACCAGGCGGCGTCGGCTGGGGCCAGCCTGATGCAGCCGTTCGATGCGGGCCAGGCGCCCAAGTCGCCGGCGCCCTTGTAGACCTTTTCGCCGTTCGCAGTCTGGGTGTAGGGCAGGCTGTGGATGAGGAAGCTGCCGCCGGGCCGGTCGAACAGAAACCAGCCTTCGTCGGCCCACACACCGCCCCGGCCCTGAAACGTGCCCCAATAGTCGCCAATGACGCCCGACCAGGCCGGCGTCGTCCAGCCATAGCGCGGGTCGCCGGTGGTGACGGGCAGGATGCGGGCCAGGCGGCCGCCCTCGACCACATGCATCTGTTGATTGTTCTGGTCGACGACGATGAAACTGTCGTCTGCATCCAGGCCGTGCGCCCTGGCGATGGCCTCCACCCAGGCTGCGGGCGGCTCAGCGACAGGGGCGGGCAGAGCGATGGGGGCTGGGCCTGGGGTGGGCTTGGGGGTGGGGTTGGGGGTGTGGGTGGGGAGAGGCGCAAGCACGAGCGCGTTGGCTGCTGTTTCAGTTTCTTGCTGGGCCGGGAGGGGTGTCTTGGTGGGTGTGGGCGTGCCGATGGCGCCGCTGGCCCCGCCCGCGCCCACCACCAGGCTGCCCAACCAGACGGTCAGGGCCAGACCCAGCACGGCCGTCGCCAGCCACAAGACCCGGTGGGAGTGGGTTGGCGGGCGGTCGAGGGAGGGATGGTGCGAAGAAGGCGCTTCCATCATGGCAACAGAGAGGCAAACGCGGCCAGAAGCAGCACGAGACCGAGCGCCAACAAGACGATGGCCAGGATGCGGCTGCGGTGCGAAGCGGCCACCCGGCGCCCGTGCACGGCATGGGCGATGGTTCCGGCTTCGAGGTAGGCCGTGTTGCGGTTGGGATGACCCTGCCGAGCCAGCCACCAGGCGCGCTGGCAATAGGCCCATTGGCCGATTTCACTGGCGCGGATCAGGCGGGGGGAGGACATTGGAGATTGGTTATTGAAGATTGGAGATTGGTAATTGGTGATTGCGCATTGCGCAGAATTTCGCCGGTAGATACGGAACCCGGAACTCGGAACTTGGAACCCGGAACCTGAAACACCCTACTTCACGACGTTTTGCTCGAAATCGCGCAGGGCTTGTTCCAGTTTGCGCTGGCGGCGGGCCACAGTCAGGTCGCCGCGGGTGCGCTCGACCACCCCGCGCACCATGTCGGTCTGGCGGCGCAAGCCGCCGGTGATGGCGTCGGGAAAGTCCATCGTCACCAGCACGGTGTAGATGTCGTCCATGACCGTGAACAGCGCCTCGGCCTCGTCCAGTCGTTCCTGCCGATCGAGGTCGAGGATGAAGCGCCGCAGTTCGCCGGCGGCTTCGGCCAGGCCGTTGAGATAGGCCGCCGCCGGGATGTTCAGGCTGGCCGGTTCGGGGGGCGGGTCATGGTGGACGAGGGCATAGACGATGTGCGCCTCGGCCACTTCTTTCAGGGCGTCCTCGGTGTAGCCGGCGTGCAGCAGGTCGGGGTAGGGGCGCAGGTCGGCGGTCATGGCCTCGGCCAGGGCGCGTGCCTGCCCCAGCAGATCGCTGGCCTCGCCGAATTCGTGGCGATGGGTGGCGCGGATGCTGAGCGAACAGAAGCGGATCAACTCGCGCGAGCGGTTGAGCGCCTGGTCGCGGGCGGCGTTCTTGGCCTCGAACTCGCGGCGGATGCGGTCGGTGATGAGTTGGAGATCGTTCAAGGGGGCAAGTGGCAGGTGGCGCTTCACGGAACCCGGAACCCGGAACACCCATTATACCACCTCACGCCCGCGACCGCCGTTTCAGTCGGTCGAGAAAGGCCTGGATGTCGAGGTGGATCGTCGTTTCGGGCGGGGTGTAGGGGCGCGGTGGCACCGTGCGGGCCTGAGCGATGGCCGCGGGCAGGTCGTCGAGGTCGAAGCAGGCGACCAGATGGCCGTCGGCGGCGAAGCGACGCAGGATCTGCTCCTGGTGGCGGTCGTAGCGATCGGGGTTGGGCACGCTGACGAACGGTTTGCCCAGGCTGATCACCTCGATCACGGTGCCAAAGCCGCCATGCCCGATGACCAACGTGGCCGCGGCCAGCAAGTCATCGATGCTGGGGCGCAGCCGGAACCAGGGGCCGTGCTGCGGTTCGTACACGCCCTGCCCGATCTGAAAAACCACTTCATCGCCCAACTCCGGCGCCAGCGCATCCACGGCCTTCAGCAAGGGGTCGAAGTCGGTCGTGCCGACAGTGCAGAAGATCATGCCCGCCATCTTAGCCCATGCCCGGCCAAGACCGCAACCGGCCCGCCTTCTGTTACACTTGCCCTATGCCCACCCACCTCATCGTCAATGGCTGGTTTTGGGGCCAAAGCGTCACCGGCTCCGGCCAATACTTGCACGGGCTGCTCCGGCATCTTCCCGCCGCCCTCCCCGGCTGGCAGATCACTTTGCTGGCGCCGGCGCTCGCCTCCTTGCCGGCGGCTGATCCTGTCCCCGCCGGCGTGAGCCTGACCTGCGCCCCCCTGCCGCGACTGGCCCGCGGCCCGCGCTTGATCAAACTGTTGTGGGAACAGCACACCTTCCCGGCCTGGTGCCGCCGTCTGCATGCCGACGTCGCCTTCGTCCCCTATTGGGGATCGCCCTACCGCCCGCCCTGCCCCACCGTCGTCACCATCCACGACCTCATCCCCCTGCTGCTCGATGACTACGCCACCTCGCCCACGGCCCGCGCCTACACCTGGCTGGTGAGCCGCAGCGCCCGTCGCGCCGCTGCCGTTCTCACCGTCAGCCAGGCCGCGGCGCAGGACATCATCCGGCATCTGGGCATCCCCCCTGGCCGCCTGAGCGTGACCTATGAAAGCCTGGGCGCGCCCCACAGCCGGGTGACGGATGCGGTCGAGTTGGCCCGCGTCCGCTCGACCTATGCCCTGCCCTCGCGCTTTCTCCTCTACCTGGGCGGATTCGACCCGCGCAAGAACATCCCCCTGCTGCTCCGCTCCTACGCCCTGGCCCGCCGGCTGCGCCCCGACCTGCCCCCGCTGCTGATCGCCGGCAAGCTGCCAGAGCCAGGCGCCCGCTGGTTCACCGACCCGCGACCACTCGTGGCCGAACTCGGCCTGGAGTCATTCACCCGCGTCCTCGGTTTTGTGCCCGACGCCGACAAACCCGCCCTCTACACCCTGGCCAGCCTTTTTCTCTTCCCTTCCCGCTACGAAGGCTTCGGCCTGCCGCCGTTGGAGGCGATGGCCTGCGGCGTGCCCGCTCTGGTCGCCGACAGCAGTTCGCTGCCCGAAATCGTCGGCGACACCCTGCCCCCGGTTCCCCTGAGCAGCGACGACGCCCTGGCCGGCGCCATCCTCGCCGCCCTTGATCACCCGCCCGACCCCGGCCAGCTTCAGGCCCAGGCGGCGCGCTTTGGCTGGGAGGAGGCAGCAGCGCGGACGGCGGCGGTGATGGAGGGGGTAACGACTGAAGTCGTGACTACGAGAGCTTGAGGGCCTGATCGAAATCGGCGATGATGTCGGCGGCGTCTTCGATCCCCACCGAGACGCGGATGAGGCCATCGCCGATCCTGGCGGCGGCGCGCTGGGCCGGACTGAGGGCGCGGTGCGAGGCATGGGCCGGGTAGGCGACGAGGGTGGCGATGTCGCCGAGGGTGGGGGCGCGTAAGGCCAGCCGCAGCCGATCCAAGATGGCCCAGGCCCGGTCGCGGGTGGGTTCGGCCAGGTCGAAGGCCAACATGCCGCCAAAGCCGCGGTCTGCGAACAGACGCCTGGCCAGCAGATGGCCGGGATCGGTGGGCAGGCCGGGATAGTAGACGCGGGCGACGGCAGGGTGAGCAGCCAGGAAGCGGGCCAGGGCCAGGGCGTTGGCCGAATGTTGTTGCATCCGCAGGCCCAGAGTGCGCAGCCCGCGCAGGGTCAGCCAGGCTGCGTGCGGGTCGAGCGTGGCGCCCAGGCCAGAACGTAGCCTGGCCAGTCGCGAGTGGTCGGCGGCGTCGAGGACGGTGATCGAACCGCCCAACACATCGCCGTGGCCGTTGATGTACTTCGTCAACGATTCAACGGTGAAGTCGACGCCCCACTCGGCTGGGCGACAAAGATAGGGCGAAGCGAAGGTGTTGTCTACCAGCACCTTGCAGCCGGCGGCATGAGCACACTCGGCCAGCCAGGGCAGGTCGCTGACCTTGACCAGCGGGTTCGAGAGCGTCTCGACCACCAGTAGATGCGGCCGCCAGCTGGCCAGGGCGGCGGCCAGGGCGGGGTGATCCTGGCCGGAGACGAAACGGACCTCGGCCCCGGCGCTGGCCTGGCCCGATTGCAGCAGGGCGAAGGTACGGCCGTAGAGGTCGGGCGCGGCCAGGATGCGCCCCTGTGGGCCGGGCAAGGCCAGGGCGCCGGCAATGGCCGCCATGCCGGTGGCATAGACGAGGGTGTGCGGCCCGGCTTCGAGGGCGCTGATGGCATCTTCCAGCATACTGGCGTTGGGCATGCCGTCGCGCCCGTACATAAAGCCGGCGCCGCCTTCGAAGACGGCGTCCAAATCGGCCATGCTCTCGAAGGCCCACGAGGTGGAGCGGTCGATGGGCGGGCTGGTAGGCATAGCCCGCCCTGCCGAGGTCGAATGCGTGTGAATGGCCAGGGTCTGGAAGTTCATAGCGTTCTGCCTCTGCCCCATTGTCGTCGTTCGTTGGCAATCGCGGCCAGCGCTGCCCGCAGACCGGCCTCGTCCCCGACCGCCAGCCCTGCCCGCAGGCCGGTCAGACGCTCGACATAGCGGTCCACCGATGCCAGCACCGCGGCGCGGTTGGTGAGCAAGATGTCGATCAGCATGTCCACATCCGAGGCCGCCACCCGGCTGCTGTCGCGAAACCCGCCTGCAGCCACTTCCCACACGATGGGGTCGGTCATCGCTACATCGCTAACATAGTCCACCAGGGCGCATGCCGCCAGGTAGGGCAGGTGGCTGATGGCTGCGACCAGGCGGTCGTGGCGGGCGGGGTCGAGCACAAGGGCGCGGGCGCCGATAAAAGCGACCATTTCCGCGACCACGGCTTGCGCTTCGGCGCTGGTGCGGTCGAGCGGGCAAAGGACGAAGGTGCAGCCGCGATAGAGGCCGGGTTCGGCTGCGCTCAGCCCACCCGTTTCTTTACCGCACATGGGATGCCCGCCGATGGCCTGGACATGGGGCGGCAATGCGGCCAGGGCGCGGCAGATGTCGGTTTTGGTGCTGCCCAGGTCGATGAGGATCGCGCCCGGCTTGAGCAGGGGGCCGAAGACGGCGATCTGGTGGAGGATGGCGCGGACAGGCGCGGCCAGGACGACGATGTCGGCTTCGGCCAGGGCGGCAGGGGCGTCGAGGGTGGCGTCGTCTACGCAGCCGGCCGCCAGGGCCGGGCCGATGGCCTCGCTTCGGCGGACGATGCCTGTGACCCGGCGGCAGTGGCCGCGCAGGTCGTAGCCGAGCGAAGCGCCCATCAGTCCCAGGCCGGCAATGGCGATGTGCGCAGCGCGCAGGGTGTGGGGGCGTGTCACAGGCTTCGACCGAGGAAGGGTGCGAGGGCGCGCAGTTCGGACATGAGGGCGCCGAAGCGGGCGGGGCTGAGCGATTGGGCGCCGTCCGACCAAGCCAGGTCGGGGTTGGGATGGACTTCGATCATCAGGCCGTCGGCGCCGGCAGCCAGGGCGGCGCGGGCGATGGGGGCGATGAGGTCCCATTTGCCGGTGCCGTGGCTGGGGTCGCCGATGACGGGCAGGTGGCTGAGTTGTTTGAGCACGGGGATGGCGTTGATGTCGAAGGTGTTGCGGGTGTAGGTCTCGAAGGTGCGGATGCCGCGTTCGCAGAGGATGACGTTGTAATTGCCGTTGGCCAGGATGTATTCGGCCGACATGAGCAGTTCCTGGATGGTGCTGCTGAGGCCGCGCTTGAGGAAGACGGGCGTCTGTACATTGCCAACGGCTTGCAGCAGGCGGTAGTTCTGCATGTTGCGGGCGCCGATCTGGAGGATGTCGGCGTATTTGCACACCAGCGGCACTTCGTCCGGGCTGAGGACTTCGGTGATGATCGGTAGGCCGGTGGCGGCGCGCGCTTCGGCCAGCAGTTCCAGTCCCTCTTCGCCCAGACCCTGGAAGGAATAGGGCGAGGAGCGGGGTTTGTAGGCGCCCCCGCGCAAGATGTGCGCCCCGGCTTCTTTGACGGCCAGGGCCGCTTCCAGGATCTGGCTGCGCGATTCGACCGAGCACGGCCCGGCCATGATCACGAGACCCGGCCCGCCGATCTGCACCCCGCCCACGTCGATGACTGTGGCGGCGGGTTTGAAGTCGCGGCTGGCGACTTTGTAGGGCTTGGTGATGCGCACGGTGTTCTCGACGCCGGCCATGACCTCGAAGCTGGTGCGGTCCAGGCCGGCGGTGTTGCCCAAGACGCCGACAATGGTGCGTTCCTCGCCCTGCGAGAGGTGGACGTCCAGGCCGAGGCTGCGGACGCGGGCGATGACTCGTTCCAGATCTGCCGCGGCCGCCGCCGGGCTCATGATGATGATCACAGTGCTTTATCCTGGGAGGGGTATGGTACGCGGATGAACGCGGAGAAACGCGGATTTTTTTTTGGGGGGGGCGGGGATAGTGGTAGGCAGATTGTCGCAGAGAAACGCGGATTTTTTTTTGGGGGGGGGCGGGGATGGCGGTACGCAGATTGTCGCGGAGAAACGCGGATTTTTTTGGGGGGTGGTGTGTGGCCTAAGGATGTAGCCAGGAAAGCGAGCCTTTGTTGACGTTGCTATAGGCGCGGCGAACGCGCTCGGGCTTGGGGCCGAAATTGAGCAGTTGCCCCACTTCATAGGTGGTCGCCTTCAGGTAGTTCAACAGTTGCGCTTCGTGCTCGTCAACAAGGGCCTTGGCCGCCTTCAACTCCACGACGACGAGATCGCTCACCAGCAGATCGGCCCTGAAGAAGCCAACCGCCTCGCCTTCATAATAGACGGTGATCTCTTTCTGCTGCTCCACCTTCAGGTCCAGCTTGCGCAGAGCGATCACCATCGCGTTCTCATAAACGTGTTCCGAAAACCCATACCCCAAGGCATTGTAAACCTTGTAGAATGCTTTCAGAACCAGCCCTGTGGTTTCTTCGTGCAGAAGCAGCAGTTTTTCTTCTGGCATCTTGGCCTCCGAGAAAAGAAAAGATGGGCGGAAGAACGAAAGTACATCCGTGTTCCTCCGCCTCAATCCGCTTATCAAAAAGAATCCGCGTCTCTCCGCGTTCATCCGCGTACCAAAAAAGAAACCCGCGTTCCTCCGCCTCAATCCACTTATCAAAAAGAATCCGCGTTCCTCCGCGTTCCTCCGCGTACCAAAAAAGAAACCCGCGTTCCTCCGCCTCAATCCACTTATCAAAAAGAATCCGCGTTCCTCCGCGTTCCTCCGCGTACCAAAAAAGAAACCCGCGTTCCTCCGCCTCAATCCACTTATCAAAAA
>CAYWPZ010000198.1:0-9512 GCA_964460135.1 uncultured Caldilineales bacterium
GACCACACGCAGGATGGTGTCGGCCGAGCGCCAGGGGATGCGGCGATGCAGGTCGTTGGGCGAAGACGGTTGGTTGCCGTTGAGCAAGAAGATGCGGAATACAGCCGCCGCTACGGGCAGGCCCTCGTGGATGAAGCCCGGCTCGTTGATGCAACGGCTGCGCAGGCACATTTGCAGCGCATCGGCGCGCGTCACTTCGGCTGTGACCGGGTCGATCCAGTCCACTTCCTCGACGGCCATCGGGTTGGGAAAGCGCTGGCGGCAATCATCGCACAGCTGCTCGTAAAGGAACAGGCGATAGTTGCGGTCGTTGGCCCGCCACCACTCCCAGTCGATGTGGAAGGGGGTGTCAACAGTAGGTCGTTTCCAGGACATGTGTCGCTTCTCCTAAAGGCTCCAGAAGCCGCTGCCCGTATCGGTGGCGCCGGGAAGCTGGGACAAGGCGGCGAAGATCGGGCCAGGAGGCAGGCGCGTGGCCACGTTGACGGCGCTGTACAGCGTCTTGATGTGGGTGGTGCCCTGCGGGCTGAGCTTGGTCAATTCCGGCATGATCTCCTCGACCATCTGCCTGACCGTGAGCTGGCGCTGGGCGAGGGCGTCGCGGAAAGCCTCGATCTCGGAAGGGTCGGGGATGACCAGGGTGAGGTAGTCATCGTAATCACAGGCCAACTGGTGCTGGTTCAGCTCGAAGGTCAGGCGGCCGTTGAGCACGCGCGCCGTGCGCGCCCAGGCGCGCTTGGCCCGCTGTGGGCGGAAGTCGATCACCACTTCGCCGGGGGTGTTGGTGCGTTCGAGCGTGATGCGGGCACCGACCGGGAGCTTGTGCTGGGCGTACCAGGACCCCAGGCCGGCCACGTAGCGCCCTGCCGGCGACACCCAGCCCTGGATACGTCCGCCCCAACGCCCATCGATCAAGGTCACTTCGGTGGCCTGACCCAGGCCCTGTGGCAGCAAACGCCGGGTGGAGGCCGAAAGGGGGAGCGTACCCGAGATCAGATGAGGATAGAGGAGATGGAAGGAGATGGAGGGCGCTTCGGCCGGCGTATCGTCGCCCAGGCCGCCCTCGCTCCATTCGTCGTTCAACTCCCACTCGATTTTCACCATCTCGACGTCGAGCGCGGAACGCTGGTAGGAGACGGGGCGAAGACGGAGCGCCGGAGGGGTCTCGAGGACGGCGGCCGGCATCATGCGGCGCAGGTACCAGGCCCGGCGCTCGCCTGACCCCACCTCGGCAAAACGCTGGTCGCCATAAAGGGCGGTTTCGAGCGAGAAGATGCGCACCGATTGGGCGCTGGCGGCGTCGAGATCGATGGCATCGAGCAGAGCCGCCGTACTCACCGGTTTGTTGCTCATCTCGATGGCGGCTTCGGCGATGTTCAGGTGCCCCATGTTGACCTGCACCATCTGTTCGGTCGTCAACCACGACGTCCCGGCGCTCACGAACAGGCTGGGATTGCCTTGAAGATGCTTGCCGATCCGGGCCATGAGGGGGTCGCCCACCAGGTCGAAGATCTCGTCGGGTGTGAGCAGGTCCTCATCGCTGAATTTGACCTCCTGGCCATTGCGGTTGAGGGGATGGGGAGTGCGCAGGCGGGCGGCGAACATGCGATCCTTCGTTTCACCCTCGAAACGAACAACGATGACATCGAAGGGGCCGTGTTCGGGATTCTGACCGGGGCGCACGGCCACCACTGTCGCCAAACGGAATTCGAAGGCGGGGAAGACCACCCTATCGTCGAGGCGGTAGGTGTCGTAGGGGTCGAAGATGAGGCCACGCGTCAATTCGGTGCGAATGCGGTTTTCTTCTTGCTGGCAGCGGCGGCGGAGGATGGCTCGCGCCAGCTGATTCAGGCTTTGCGGTTCGGTGGCGTCGGCCAGGGTTTCATACAAAAACTCGTGGTCGGCGTTGTCCACCTGATATTCCTCACGCCAATAGGCGAGATTTTGGGTTTTGCGTTGGATCACGCGGATTTCCTCCTAGAATTTCGGTTCAGTAGTGAAAAGTATCGTGCATTGCATCTGTTTGCCCATGTTTCGCCGATCACGATGCGCGTGGCAGGAGGAGATTGTACATCACAATGGGCGGTTTGCGCAAAGACGCAGGTTTCAGGGTGTGGGGGATGGGGTGGGCGAAGGTTCGGCGGTTGGATTCAGAGTAGACAGATAGGCGTCGCCCCAGCGCGGCCGGGGCAGGCAACCTTGGGCGGGTTGCGACGCGCTCGCGATCGGCGGGGCAGCGAAAAGCCCCTCGATCATCTGTAGGACGGCGTTGCCTTTGGAAGTGGAAACTGCTGCGCCCGACGCCAACGGAACCGGCTCCAGGGCTGTGTAGTCGATCACACGGGCATGGACGCCGGCCATGTCGATGTCGTTGGCCATTGCGGCCAGGCGGATGAGGTCGGTCAGACCCAGGTTGGTCTTGAAGTAGCTGCGGAAGATGCCCCACAATTTGGGAACCTGAGTGAGGAGGCCGGCGTTGACGAATTGCTGGCGGGCGTTGGCCAGGAAGATCTGCTGCCGGCGGGCGCGGTCCCAGTCGGCGGAGTTGTAGCGATAGGTAACGAATTTGAGCGCGGTCTCGCCATCGAGATGGTTGGGGCCAGATGGCAGATAGAGAACGAAGAACGGCAGCCCTCCCACGTCGAAGCCGCCCGGCGAGCCTTCAGTGGGCGACAGTTCCCAGACCTCGCAGTCCAGATCAACATCCATGCCGCCCAGCGTATCGACGATCTCGACGAAGCCCTGGCGATGGAGACGGGCGAAATGGTCGAGGCGGATGCCAAAGTTGTGTTGGAAAACCTCTTGCAGCAAGCCGAAACCGCCCTGCGGGTGTGCGAGCGTGCGTTCGCCCAAGAAGTCCACCTGGTTGATGCGTTGGTAGCTGGCGCCGTAGTCGCTGACGAAGCCGGGGATGTAGAGCCAGTAGTCGCGCGGGAAGGAGAGGATGCCGACACGCCTGTGTGTGCGATCGATGGCCACGAGCAGCATGGTGTCGGTGCGCCAGGCGTTTTCGCCGGGACGCAGGTCGCTGCCCAGAAGCAGGATGTTATCGCTGTCCTCCAGGGCGATGGAAGGAGGGGCCGGGGTGGGGACGCAGGTGACGTATGGCGTACAGCCTTCGGGCGAGGGCGACGACAGATAGATGGGGTTGGGGCCAGGGGTGGGCGTGGCAAAGGCCGTAGGGGTGGGCGCGGCTGTTTCGGTGGGGGTGGCAGTGGGGGCCAGGGTGGGGCTGGGGGTGGGGGTGATGGTGGGAGTGGTGGTGGGGGCCGGGGTGGAAGTATGGGTAGGCGAGGCGGGCGGGGTGGGGGTAGCGGGGGCGGTCGCAACCGGGACGGCGGTGTTGCAGGCGACCAGGGTCAGGACCAAAAAGAGGCAGCCCAAAAGTTGGCGGACAGGCATGAGTAGGGGTGCAGGAAGATAGGCCCAGACCCCCCAAACGTTGTCGATACCTTTGGGGTAGGGTCGGGGGTGGGTGTGGTTATTGCGGGGCTGGTGTGGGTTCCAGATCGCGGCAGTTGGCGGGTTTGGTCGGGTTTTCGAGCACGCTCGGCTGGTCGAAGAGGGTGTTGATGCCCTGGTTGATCTTGCCCATCTGGGGCAGGAGCACTTGGGCGCCTTCGGGCGTGGTCCAGCTTTCGGTTTCGCGAAAGCCGATGATGAAGCCGTGGGCGTCTTTTGGCTCGACCTGCACGCCGATGCGAGCCAGGGCGATGATGTCGGTCAGACCCAGGTCGGTTTCGATGGAATCGTGCAGGGCGCCATAGAGGGCAGGGACGCGGGGGAGGATATTGACCTCGCGCGCCCGATTGCGGATGGCGATCAGCATGCGCTGCTGGCGACGAGCGCGGTCGACATCGCTGGTGGATTTGCGTTCGCGCACGTAGCGCAGGGCAAAGACGCCATCCATGTGATACTGGCCCGGCTGCAGGGTTTGGTAGACCAGATCTTTGCTGCCCGGCTCGCGCGGGAAGTTGCCAGGGATGGGGCAATCGACCACGACATCGATGCCGCCGAGGGCGTCGATCACGTCCTGGAAGCTGCTGAAGTCGATCTTGACGGTATGGTCGACGCGCAGGCCAAAATTCTGAGCCAGGGTGTCTTTCAGCAGCCCGATGCCGCCCTGCTCGAATCTGCGGGCCTCGCCCCAGAAGGTGGCGGTGTTGATACGGTTCTCGCCCACGCCGGGGATGGCCACCCACAGGTCGCGGGGGAAGGAGATGACGCCGACCTCGCGGGTGGCGAAATCGACGGCCACAAACATGAGCACGTCCGAGCGCCAGGGGCCGACCTCGTTGCGCTCGTCCGAGCCGACGACGAGGATGTTGAGGGTGTTGTCAAGTCGGCGGCGACCCAGGGCCTGGGCGGTGGCGATGGCAGGCGGGTCGGGCGTGGGTTGGGTGGTGGCCTCGGCCAGGGGCAGCGAGGTGGCGGTGGGGCTGAGGGCGGCGGTGGGGGTGATGGGCAGAGTGAGAGTGAAGGTGGCGGAGGGAGTGGGGATAGGGGTGGGGGTGGCGGTGAGGGTTGGCGTGGCGGTGAGGGCCGGGATCTTGATGGCGATGGCGGTGCGGACGAGGGTGGGCGTCGGGGTGGGTGCGACGGTCTCGGTTGGCGCCGCAGCGGGCGAGGCAACGGCTTCGACCAGGGGAGGTGGGGTGGCGCCGGGGATAGAGATGGGCGCCGTGGCCGGGGTAACGGTGATGGGAGGGGCGAAGATCATCCTCGTGGGGTTGCTGCACGAGATCAAGAACAGCACGAGCAGGGCCAACGGAAGCAGACGAGGTGGCAGACGCATGGCAGACGATTCAAGCATGGTCAGAGTCTGGGGTAGATTCGATGCCCAGGCAGCGGAAAATGGCAGGGACGATGCCGGTGAGGTCGGTCACATCGCCAAAATGGGCGGCGCAGGGGCCATGGACGATGAGTGGAACCGGGTTGTAAGTATGGCCTTTGGTGTTGGGGTCTTCCAAATTGCCGTGGTCAGAAGTGATTAGGAGGGTGGCGGCGGGTTCGAGTTCCTCCAGCACGCCCATGAGCATGGCGTCGATGCGGGCCAGGGTTTCGGTGGGCGTCCAGGGGATGCGGCGATGCCCAGCCAAATCGGAGACGAAGGTTTCGTAGAGGACAAGGTCGTGGGCGGCGGCAAGCCGGGCCAGGCGCCGACCGGCCAGGCGCGGCTCGATGGGCGTGAGTTCGGGGGCGTAGCTGGCGCTGGCAAGTTCGTGGGTGATGTCCCAGTAGACGGCTTCGCCGCGGGCCAGGTGCTCGAAATCGCGAAAGGGCAAGTCGGCGGCCAGGTTCGTCCATGTGCTGGCCGAATGGCGGTTGCGGCGAGCGCTGGCCAGCTGCCAGTAGTGGGGGCTGTAGGCGTTGGCAAAGGTGACGCGGCGCCCGGCGGCGTGGGCGCGCTTGAGAAAGCTGTGTTCGGCGATGGCCTGGCGAAGGGCGTGCGTGGGGAAGCTGCTGATGTGCATCCCCTCGAGCTGGGGCCCGTTGACGCCCGTGAACAGCGTGGTCTGGCCGGTGGCGCTTTGGGGCAGGCCCTCGATGCCCAGGCCGGCGTCGATGGGCCGGAAGAGGCGACCGGGGTCGTCCAGCCGCCGCCCGGCCACCATCCTGCCCCCGCAGAGCTGCTCGAAACCCGGCAGGTCGGCGGCGCTGAAGGGGTTGCCGCTTTCGTCGGCGCCTACGCCGATGCCATCGAGGAAGATGAAGAGCAGCATGTTTGGCCTCGCGCTCAGCCGTTGGCCAGTTTGCGGCGTAAGAGGGCCAGGCTGGCGATGCTGAGCCATTGCGCCGTGAAATCGTCGGCGCCGCCAGCGTTGAAGCGCTCGCAGAGGATGCCGGTGGGGCCGGCGAGGGCCAGCCAACTGTGCCCGCGATCAGCCGACCAGAAATCCTGGGCCGAGCCGGGGTCGCCGAGCAGGGCCAGGGCAAAGGTGGCGCCGCTGATCTCGCGCAGGCGTTGGGCAGACAGGCGGGCGGTGGCTTCGTCGATGGCGGCAACGGGCAGGGCAAGCTGGCGCTGCAGGTGGGAGAGGTCGCCGGCGACCAGGCTGGCAACGAGGAGGGCGCGGTCGGGTTCGAGGAAGGCGGCGGCAATGCGACCGGCGGTGTTGGTCTCGACTACGGCCAGGGTAGCGGCCAGCTGGCGCAGCAAGGCGGCCACAGCCCCAGCCAGGCTTTCGTCATCGGCGCCGTAGATGTGGGCCGCCAGCTTCTGCCGTATCTCCGCTTCGACCGGGGTGATCAGCGCCTGGGCCTGGGCGGCGGTGGGGGCGCGGGCGGCGATGCGGATGTCAACCTGGCCCAGGTGGGCGGCCAGACCGACGGTGGGGTTGCCGGCGGTCATCAGATGGGCGATGCGGTCGTCGATCAGGCTTTCGCCCAGGCCGGCCACATGTAAGATGCGGGTGGCAATGACGCCTTGAGCATCGCCCATCCGCGCCTGCAGATAGGGCAGGACCTGGTCGGCCATCATCCGTTTCATTTCCCGCGGCACGCCGGGCATGGCCAGGATGGCCCGGCCCTCGTGCTCGACCACAAAGCCGGGGGCGGTGCCGATGGGGTTGGGCAAGGCGCGGGCGCCCTGCGGCAGGTAGGCCTGGCGGAGGTTGTTGTCGGTCAGTTGGCGGCCCCAGCTGGCGAACAGGGAGCGAATGTGTTCAGCCAAGTCGGGGCGCAGTTCCAGCGGCCGGCCGGTGGCCTCGGCCACAGCCTCGCGGGTGATGTCATCGACGGTCGGACCCAGGCCGCCGGTGACGAGGATGACGTCGGAGCGGCTCAGTCCGAGGCGCAGGACTTCGGCCAGGCGGCCCTGGTTGTCGCCGACGGTGGTTTTGTAGTAGAGGTTGACGCCCACCTCGCGCAGTTGGCGGGCGATGTGGGCGGCGTTGGTGTCGACGATTTCGCCCAGGAGTAGCTCGGTGCCGGTGGTGATGGTCTCGGCGTTCATAGGCGACGACGGCGCTGGTAGGCGGCGATGGTTTCCTGATAGATGGCGATCAGGCGGGCGGTGAGGGCTTCGATGCTGAATTGCTCGGCGGTGCGGCGGGCGGCGGCGCCCATGGCCTGGGCGCGGCCGGGGTCGCGGGCAAGCAAGAGGATGGCCTCGGCGAAGGCGGTTTCGTCCTCTTCCACCACCAGGCTATCGAGGCCGGGGTGCAGGCAGTCGCGCAGGGGGGGGCAATCGACCAACGCCAGGGGCAGACCGGCCGCCATTGCTTCCAACGCCACCAGGCCCTGCGTCTCGATCACCGAGGCAAAAAGGAAGAGGTCGGCGACGGCCAGTTCCCTGGGCACTTGCTCGAACGGGGCGGGGCCAACAAAGGTCACGACCCGTTCCAGGCCCAATGAAGCCGCCAGATCGAGGAATTTTTCGAAGTCCGGGCCGTCGCCGATCAGACGCAAGCGCAGGCGGGGATCGCGGCGCCAGGCGCGGCCAAAGGCGCGCAGCAAGAAGTCCAGGTTTTTGTTGCGGTCGATGCGCCCCACGAAGACGGCCTGGATCAGGTCGGGGTTGGAGAAAGGCGGCCGCGACCGGGCCGGGAATTGCGCCAGATCGACCGGCGTGGGCAGCACCACCGCCGGAAGATCGATGTTGTACTCGTTGAAGAGGGTTTCCTGGGCGCTGGTGGAGGGCACGATGACGCAATCGGCTTTGCGCACATAGCTGCTGACAACGCGTTTGATGATCTGGCGCGCCAATGACACATCCAGACCCAGATAGTTGGTGTACTCGTGGTACATGGTGTGGAAGGTCATGACCAGCGGGATACCCAACGAGCGGCTGAAGTTGAGGGCGGCGTTGCCGACAACGAAGGGATGGTGGGTGTGGATGATGTCCAACTTCAGGCGGGGGACGAGCCAATCGATCTGCGGCGCCACCAGCACCGGCAGGGTGTAGTCGGTGCCGCTAGGCAGAGGTAGGGCGGGATAACGAAAGATGAATGGCTCTGCATCCTCGTAGTTGCGGTTATCGGGCGCGAAGATCGAGACGAAGTGCCCGGCCTGACGTAGGCCGTGGCTGTAGAGATCGACCGAACGCACCACGCCGCTCAGCGAAGGCCGATAGGCGTTACTGAACATCCCGATCCGCATGAACTAGACCCCCAGCCGCGCCTGCGTGAGGACGTTGCGCAGGTGACGGACCACATTCTGCTGCTCGCTGTCGTCGGCAGCCTCTTTTTCGGTGGCAGCAATCGCCGACTGCAAGATAGCGAGGAATTCGGGTGTGACCTGCTCTTTGTTCTCCCTCAGGATCGCGCGTGTGCCATCGGGATAGTCGGCGTCGGTCAAGGCATAGAGGAGGCGCATCTCTGGCGGCATGGCGGCGTCCATGGCGGCGACGATGGCATCCCAGACTTGTTTCAGGCGCGTGGCGGCAGCGGCGGCGCCCCGCTTCTCGGCTTCTTCGATGTTGGCTGCCAGCAGCCCCAAGACCGCCTGGTCGATGTAGGGCAGCATCTCCTGCACGGCCTGTTCCAGGTTTTCGGCGCCGAGCAACTCCTGCAGGACCTGGGTCGATGCCTGCATCACAGCCTGGTCGGCCGAGCGCATCGACTCCAGCACCTGCAACATCCGCTGGCGTTTGGCCTCCAGGGCGGGGCGTTCGGCGGCAGGGGCGTTCTCGATGTGGCTGGTGTATTCCTGGAAGAATTGATAATCCATGATCGGGCGAGCCACGACCGCGATCGCCTCGGCTTCGTCTTCGTCAGCGGCCAGGAGCGCGGCCATGATGCTGGCGCGCGTGGGCGAGGCGCCCAAGTTCTGGACGGCGTGTCGCTGTTTGAGCATCCGGCGCCCAATTGCGGTCTGGGGCAGGAGCTTTTCGCGCAGGTCGGTGATGAGTGCCGCCTGCTGGGTTGCGCCTTCGTTCTGAGCCGAGAGAGCCAGATTGGCAAGGATGGAGAAGAATTCTTGATCGAGGTAGCGCTCGTTCTCTTTGACGGTGATGCTGAAGGCGATGGCGTCGTCTTTCAGCCGCGCCAGTTCCGAGACCAGTTCGACTTTCTTGCGGCTGGCGGCCAACATTTCGGGCGTCACACCCTCGAAGCCCAGCAGCTTTTCCAGCAAGCTGTCCATTGTCAAGAATTGCTGCGGCGAGACCATGTAGTAGCGCCGTTGCTCGGCCGGCAGGCTGTCCATCAGCGCCTTCGATAGGTCGCCGATGACTTTCTGACGCTGCGGCTCACTGATGTTCAGTTGCGTGGGGATGAACACGCCCAAAAACTCGTGGGCGGGGTCGTGGTAGAGGAAAGGCGAGGCCAGGTAGTTGACGTTGCGACAGTTGGGGCACTGCGAGGCGTTGAGGGAGCCTGACAAGACAACCTGCTTGAGCTCCGGCGTCTGGCCAACATCGATGATATTGAAGACGGGCGTTTGGTAGTTAAATCCGCACTGAGGACAGCGGAGCGATACGGCTTGGGGTCTGAACATGGTAGGAAGGGGTGAGTGAGGAGGAAAACCCGGTAGGGGTGGAAGATTTCGTCGATTTTGAGGCGTGAAGCGTG
>CAYWPZ010000199.1:0-9199 GCA_964460135.1 uncultured Caldilineales bacterium
GAAGTCCGTAGAGAGCACCGTGGAGGCTACCCCCACCTCACGGATCTGGGCCGCGACCTGCGCCAGCGTCAGCGGCTGCTCGCGCCCGCCCGAGTGCGTCGTGTTTACGAAACAACGCTCGAAAAACACACCCTCCCCGGCGGTCGGCAGCCCCGCGACCGACTTTCTGCGCCGCGACCGCCATCCGCTCGACCCCATCTTCTCGCCGCAGACCGTGGCCCTGATCGGCGCCACCGAACGCGAGGGCAGCGTCGGCCGCACCATCCTCTGGAACCTGCTCAGCCACCCCTTTGGCGGCACCATCTTCCCCATCAACCCCAAGCGGCCCAACATCCTCGGCATCAAGACCTATGCCAGCATCGCCGCCGTGCCCGACCCGGTCGATCTGGCCATCGTCGTCACCCCCGCCCCCACGGCCCCCGGCATCATCGCCGAATGCGTCGAAGCAGGCGTTCCTGGCGCCATCATCATCTCGGCCGGGTTCAAAGAAACCGGGCCGGCCGGGGCGAAGCTGGAGGCCGAGATCCTGGACATCGCCCGCAGCGGCCGCATGCGCATCGTCGGCCCCAACTGCCTGGGTGTGATGAGTCCGGTGTCGGGGATGAACGCCACCTTTGCTGCCAGCATGGCCAACCGCGGCAACATCGGCTTCATCAGCCAGAGCGGCGCCCTCTGCACGGCCGTGCTCGATTGGAGCTACCGCGAACACGTCGGCTTCAGCCATTTCGTCTCCATCGGCTCGATGCTGGATGTGGACTGGGGCGATCTCATCGACTATTTGGGCGACGACCCCAACACGCACGCCATCGTCATCTACATGGAGACGGTGGGCGACGCCCGCGGCTTCCTTTCGGCGGCGCGGGAGGTGGCGCTGACCAAGCCGATCATCGTCATCAAGGCCGGGCGCACAGCCGCCGCCGCTAAAGCCGCCGCCTCGCACACCGGCTCCCTGGCCGGCAGCGACGAGGTGCTGGATGCTGCTTTCCGGCGGGCGGGCGTGCTGCGCGTGAACCGCATCGCCGACCTCTTCCACATGGCCGAGGTGCTGGCCAAGCAGCCGCGCCCCAAAGGCGGGCGGCTGACGATGCTGACTAATGCCGGCGGGCCGGGCGTGCTCTCGACCGACGCCCTCATCACCGGCGGCGGCGAGCTGACCGTGCTGAGCACCGAGACCATGGCCGCCCTCAACGCTTTCCTGCCCCCAGCCTGGAGCCACAACAACCCGGTCGACGTCCTGGGCGACGCCGACCCTGAACGCTATGCGAAAAGCCTGGCAATCGTGGCCAACGACCCCGCCGCCGATGGCTTGTTGGTCATCCTCACCCCCCAGGCCATGACCGACCCCACCGAGACGGCTCGCCAACTCGTTGACTATGCGAATTTGAGCGGCAAACCCCTGCTGGCAAGCTGGATGGGCGGCGCCAAGGTGGCCGAAGGCGAGTTGATCCTCAATCGGGCGGGCATCCCCACCTATGATTTTCCCGACACGGCAGCGCAAGTCTTCAACTACATGTGGCAGTTTGCCGATAATTTAGGCTCGCTATACGAAACACCGCTTGTCTCCACCGATCCTTCACGTTATGTCAATAGCCGACGCCAGGCCGAAGCCATCTTGCAAGGGGTGCGCCAGCAGAAGCGCACCATCCTGACCGAGTACGAGTCCAAGCAGATCTTGGCCCTCTATGGCATCCCCACGGTCGAGACCCGCATCGCCGCCAGCGCCGACGAAGCCGCCGCCGCCGCCCAGGCCATCGGCTACCCGGTCGTGGTCAAACTGCACTCCGAGACCATCACCCACAAAACGGATGTGGGCGGGGTGCGGCTCAACCTGCGCGACGAGGCCGCGGTGCGCGAGGCGTTTGCGCAGATGCAGGTCGGGGTCAGCGAGCGTTACGGGGCCGCCGCCTTCCAGGGCGTGACCGTGCAGCCGATGGCGAAGCTGGATGGCTACGAGCTGATCGTGGGCAGCAGTGTCGATGCCCAGTTCGGGCCGGTGCTGCTGTTCGGGTCGGGCGGGCAGTTGGTCGAGGTGTTCAAGGATAGCGCCCTTGCCCTGCCGCCCCTCACCACCACCCTGGCCCGGCGGATGATCGAGCAAACGCGCATCGCCGCCGCCCTCAAGGGTGTGCGCGGGCGGCCGCCGGTGGATGAGGTCGAATTGGAGAAGCTGTTGGTGCGCTTCAGCCAGCTGGTGGTCGAGCAGGCGCTGATCGCCGAGATCGACATCAACCCGCTGTTGGCCTCGTCTGAGCGGCTGCTGGCGCTGGATGCCCGCGTGCTCGTCCACCCGCTCGATCTGGCCGAGGAGAACTTCCCGCGCCCGGCCGTGCGCCCCTACCCCAGCCAGTATGTCACCTCCCACCCTGTCCCCGCCCTGAACGAGACCTTCATCTTCCGCCCGATCCGGGCCGAGGACGAGCCGCTGATGGTCGAGTTCCACCGCGGCCTCTCGGAAGAAACCGTGTATCGGCGCTTCGAACAGGAGATGGGTTTCGAGCAACGCGTGGCCCATGAGCGGCTGGTGAAGGTGTGTTTCATCGACTATGACCGCCAGATGGCGCTGGTGGCCGAGCGCGCCGATCCGCAGACAGGAAACAAGGCCATCGCCGGCGTCGCCCGCGTGCGCAAGCTGAGCGGCAGCAACGACGCCACCTTTGGCCTGCTGGTGGGCGATGAGTTCCAGGGCACGGGCCTGGGCACGGCCCTGCTGGAGCGGGCCATCGGCTATGCCCGGCAAGAGGGCGTGGAGCGGGTGATGGCCACCTTCCAGCCCGACAACGCCGCCATGCAGCGGATTTGCCGCAAGCTGGGCTTTGCGCTGACGGAGATGCCTGAGCGCGGGTTTGTGCAGGCCGAGAAGCGGTTGCGGTGAGGGCTGGCGCTTGTGGACTCTGAATATGATGCTGAACTGAAGCAGCTGCGCGAGTTGATCCGTACCCGTAGTCTCGCTGCCCAAACACGGCCTGGCCGTTAACCGGCGTCCAGATCGAAGGCTCACCCCAACAAAGTGACTCCAGTCTAACTCAGGAGACCTCATGAAAACACTCATCACCGAATTCATCAGCCTCGACGGCGTTGTACAAGCTCCAGGGGGAGCGAGCGAGGACACGGACGGCGGCTTCGCTCACGGCGGGTGGTCCATGCAATATTTCGACCCAGACGTGATGGGGGGCCTGTATGACGAACTCGCCAGGCACAGCGACGCCCTCTTGCAGGGACGCCGCACCTATCAAGTGTCAGCCGCCGCCTGGCCCAGCCGTGCGGGCGACCCATTCTCAGACTGGATCAACCGCGTGCAGAAGTACGTGGTATCCAACACGCTGACCGAGAAGGACATTCGCTGGAACCCCACCACGATCATTCGCGGCGACGATTTCATCAAGACGGTTTCGGCGCTGCGCGCACAACCGGGCGGATATATCTACGTGTACGGCAGCGCCACGATGGTGCGGTCGTTGCTTGCCGCCGACCTGGTGGATGAGTTGTTGCTCACGATCGAGCCGATCATCCTCGGCGGGGGGAAAACGATCTTCGCCAACAACGGCAAGGCGATCCCGTTCACGCTGGCGTCGACAGCCAGAGCCAGCACCGGCGCCCAGGTTTGCCGATATGTGCGCGCCTGGTAGCTTGCTGGCGCCGGCCACCCACCATGCGGCGGGCTTCCTCTACCCTTATGACGCGCGTCATAGCGCCGCGCCCGGCCTGTCGGCTAGAATGAGGGGTGATCGGCGGCAATGACGCCGGCCGAGACTTGATTGCCAAGGAGCAGCCCCACCATGAAGAACATCCTCGTCAAAGACCTGATGACTCGCGACGTCATCACCATCGCGCCTGACACTTCGCTGGCCGAGGCGCATCATCTGATGAAGAGCTACGGCGTCCGCCGCCTGCCGGTGGTCGACCGCGGCGAGTTGATCGGCATCGTCACCCGCGGCGACATCCGCGGGGCCGAACCTTCCACCGCCACCACCCTCAGCATCTGGGAGATCAACTATTTGCTGGCCAAGACCACGGTGCGCGACATCATGACCCCTCGCCCGCTCACCGTCCAGCAGTCGGCCACGGTGCGCGAGGCGGCCAAACTGATGCTAGACAAGAAGATCAGCGGGCTGCCGGTGCTGGACATGGCCGGCAATGTCATCGGCATCGTCACCGAGTCCGACATCTTCCGCATGATCGCCCAGATGTGGCAGCCGGCGGAGACAGAGGCACTGCCGGGGCTGGAGATGGAGTTTGCGCCGGCTTAACGATTGGAAGGCGTTACTACGACATCACCAACAACGCAAGCGGCGGGCTACTTGGCCCGCCGCTTGCGTTGTTCATGACTTCTCGGCCAGCAACTGGTCGATCAGTTGCTGGAAGACTTCGATCGGTTGAGCGCCGCTGACGAAGCGGCCATCGATGAAGAAAGCTGGGGTGCCTTCGACCCCGGCCTCGATGCCATCCGCCAGGTCGGCCTCGATTTCCGAGAGGAATTGTTCGCTGTCAAGGCAGGCGTCGAAGGCTTCCGCATCGAGGTCAAGCGCGACGGCGTACTGCTTGAAGACTGCCACGGCCTGGTCATTGCCATTCCAGCTGGCCTGGTCGTCGAACAGCTTGTCGTGCATCTCCCAGTACTTGTCCTGGGCGCCGGCGCATTCGGCGGCTTCGGCGGCGCGCACGGCCTGCGGGTGGTAGCTTGGATCACGCAGGGTGGGGGTGAAATCCATGAAGATGTACTTCACCTTGCCGGTTTCGATGTATTGCTCCTTGATCTGCGGCATTGTCTGCTGGTAGTGGCGCAGGCAGAACGGGCACTGGTAGTCAGAGAACTCGACGATCGTGATCGGAGCAGCGGGATCGCCAAAGATGTGCTCGCTTTCGCTGTTGAAGTTGGTGTCGGGGGTGGGCGAGGGCGTCACCGTCACCACATCGGCGGGCAGCTTGCCGGTCTCGGCCTCGGCGATGAGGGCATCGATGATGCGGCTGAACTCTGCCGCCGAAAGCAGCCCCTGCACCAGATGGCCGTTGATGACGAAATTGGGCGTGCCGCGGATACCAAAGTTCTGGCCCTCGCGGTAATCCTCGATCACAGGATCGAGCGAGGCCTGCGTATTGAAGCAGGCGTCGAAGGCGGCGCCGTCGAGACCCAGTGTCTTGGCCGCCTCGCTGACCGTGGCCACAGCTTCCTGGTTCTTCCAGTCCTCGCTGCCAAACAACCAGTCCTGCATGGCCTTGAACTGATTCTGATTGGCCGCGCATTGAGCGGCCAGGCTGGCGATCACCGAGAGGTCGCCGTTGACGACGGGATATTCTTTGTAGACGAAACGCAGCTTTCCGGTCTTGATGTACGCTTCTTCCAGAAGCGGCAGCACTTCCGTGTGGAAGCGCTGGCAGTACGGTCAGGTATAGTCCGACCATTCGTACATGACCACCGGCGCCGTGGCTGCGCCCTGGCTGCGCGTGGGGCGGTCGGCGGCGGCAAAATTGGGGATGCTGGGTGGGAGGATGTAGGGGCCGCTGGTATCGGTGGTGGGAAAGGGGGCGCGAGTTGCGGCGGGGGTAGCGGCGGGGGTGACGGCAGATGTAGGGGTGGGAGCGCCGACGGCCGCTTGTGCGACCACGGTTGGGCTGGCGGGCGCCTGGTTAGCAACCGGTTTGCGGTTGCGGAGGACGAAAACCAGGGCGATGATGGCGACGGCGGCCAGGGCCACGGCGGCAACCCAGGCATAAGAGGGGAGGTCGCGGCGGGCGGGGGCAGGTGGGGGCAGCAGCGCCGTTGCAGTTTCCGGCGCCGCTTCCGCCGGCGTTTCGGCCACGGCTGCGGCAGCGCTCAGGCTGGCGTCGTAGGCGGCGCGCTCGTCGGGGTTGCCGAGGACGGCGTAGGCCTTATCGATCTCCTGGCGGGCGGCGGCAATGGTTGGGTCATCGGGCGCGGCTTCGGGGTCGAACTTGGCCGCCAGCCGCCGGTAGGCGGCCTCGATGCCTTCCTGGTCGGCCTGAGGATGAGCCTGCAACAGTCGGTAAAAGTCTTGTGGCATGATGGTGGCAAAGGGGGGGGTGAACGGTCGATCAGCGGCTGAGGATCGCGTCCAACTGGCGGTCGAGTGTGCGAGCATCCAGCGGGCCGATGAGGTGGAAGTCTACCACACCCTGGCGGTCGAGGAAGAATGAGGTTGGCAGGCCATAGACGCGAAAGAGATCGGAGACATCTTGGGTCGCATCGAGCAGGATGGGGAACTCGACGCCGAGCGAGCGAGCGTAGTTCCGCACTGTTTCGGGCTGCTCGCCCACATCCACGCTCACCACCACCAACCCTTGGTCGGCGTAGCGTTCCGCCGCCGCTTGCAGCAGCGGCATCTCCTGACGGCAGGGGCCGCACCAGGTGGCCCAGAAGTTGAGCAGCAGCGGTTGCCCGCGCAGTTTGCTCAGCCGTACAGGCCTGCCATCCAGCCCAAGCAGCTCGAAATCCGGCGCCGTCTGGCCGGGTTCCAGGCCCACAGACGGCGGCGGCGTGAGCATGACGATCAAGTTGGCCTCTTGCCGTAGTTGCTGGAGGTAGCGGCGACGGGCGTCGTCGCGCTGGCGCGGGGCGACATCGGCCAGAACCACATCTTCGAGAAAGCTGGCAGCGCGCAGACTGCGGGACAGCTCCATCTCCCAACCGCCCCGACTCAGCCCGACCTGGGTCAAGACCTCGGCCAACCTGCTCGCATCCACCCCGGCTACCTGCAACAGCCGCTGTTCCTCGCTGGCAACGGCGGCGGCGGCCAGGTCAAAGCCGGCCTCATCTGCCGCCCGTTCCAACAAGCGATCCTCCAGGAAGCCCTCGAAGACGGCGTTCTCGTCGAAACGGTCGCCGGGCTGGCCCAGGAGCAGGAGCGTGGCCTGGGCATAGGCTCGCGCCTGCTGCCAGTCGGCCTCGCGCAGTGGTTTGCCATCTACCACGGCAACCTGCCCGGCAATCTGGCCGGCAGCCAGGCTGGGAACGGACTGTCGGGCGGGTTGCGCCCGTGCACAGGCCGCCAACAGCAGGGCGACAAGGACAGGACACGCAGTTCGAAGCGCGCACCACGCGACACGCATCACGGCATCATCGCCTCAGCCGCATCGATTAGAACGGGGAGCTTGTCGGCCTGGTCGAAAAAGCGACCAAAGCGTTCCACTAGCGGGGTGTCGCTGCGCCGCAGGTCCTGGACGAAGCCAGCCATGAGCGACTGGTAGAGCAGCTCGACCCTGAGCCGATACGGCCCCGGCCGGCCGGCGGCGTCGATTTCGTAGATCACCGCGTCCGAGCCGCCGACGAAATCGGCGTCGGCGGCAGCCCCACCCATGACGGCAATCGCCGGCGCAGCTGTGGCCTTGTCGAAGCCGGCCGGGAGCAGACGATTGTCTTTGGCATAGGCGGCGGCGTCGAGCAGGGTGAAGGTGGGGTTGCCGCCGCTATCCTCCATGATGGCCTCGTAGATTTGCACGGCGGTGGGGGCCGAGATGACGGTGTGGTGCGGCTCGAAGGTGGTCGGGTCGAGGTCGGCGTCGTTGGCGACGATGCCGCCGTCGCTTAGCGGCCGGCCGGACTCGAAAAAGGTGCGACCATCGCCGTCGCTGGCAGTGACGTGCAGCCAGGCGCGGCGGGCCGGGTAGCCGGTGGGGAATTTGTGGCCGGTCAGGTTGACGACCTCGACCGTGGCCCGCAAAAGGCTCTGATCCTGAACGAAGGCGGAGATGCTCACTGTGGCCGTGCGTTCCTGCAACTGGGCGCGAGTGCGCTCGATCACGGCCTCGAAATCGGCGGTCGAGGCGTTCAGGCCCAGCTCGGCCACGTGCGCCTGCAAGATCTTGAGCATGAAGATGTTGCCGCCGACGAAATGGTGCTGGCTGAACGGTTCGCGCTCGGGCCAGCCGGGGTAGATGGCGACGGCGCCCTGGGCCGCGGGCATGTGGCAGCCCTGGCATTGCTGATCCTGGCCCTGGCCGTCGCCGTAGCTGCTATGCAACCATTCCAGGTAGGGGGTTTGTTCGCGAAAGCCGGCGTCCCCGTCGGCGGCGAGGGCGTGGTTGGTAAAGAGGGTGTGGCAGGCGCCGCAGAAGGCCGAGTCGCTCAGATGCTGCCCCTGCTTGGGGTTGTAGCCCGAGCCCTGGCGCATGATCATGGCGCCCATGCCGTCAGGGTCAGGGTAGGGGCCGAAGAGGGTGCGCTGCGGCGGCGTGGTGGTGGTTTCGATGACGAAATGGCCGGAGAAGCTGGCCGGGGCGCCCAGGCCGTCGGGCTGGATTTGGTGGCAGAGGGTGCAAGAGACGCCGTCCATCGCCGCCTGGTGGAGGGGATGGGCCGGGTCGAGGAAGCCGTTCTGGCCAAAGATGGCCGGGGTCTGGCCCTTGACCAAGGCCTGAGTGTAGGCCATGGGCATATGGCAGCGCGAGCAGGTGGCTTCGATCTCGGCCTGGAGCTCGGGATGCCGTTCGATTTCGGCGCTGACTTTGGCCTGCCAGAGCGGGTCTTTGGCGGCATTGGCCATCATCGTCGCCCGCCAGTGGCTGCTGATGGTGACATCGGTCTCATCGGCGTCGCTCAGGTTGTTGTGGCAGGCGTCGCAGACGAAGGGGCCGCTAAAGTCGTCGGTGGCGAAACGGGCCAGAGGCAGGCCGGGGTGGGAAACAGGCGGGAGGGGTGTGGGCGGCGCCAGCGGGAAAGTCATCCCCCGGCCGATGAGGGGGAGGTAGAAGCGAGGGGCGGGTGGGGCGGCAGTGATGGCAGCAGTGAGCGCAAGCAGGGCAACGATGAAGGCGGCGACTCCCAGCAGGAAGGGAGAGCGTAACATGACGTCCATCCTTTTTTTGGAGCGGTTGGCGGCGGCAAGACATCCGCTCGCCTGCCGGACATTGTAGGCCACCCAGCCGCCTTCTCCCAAAGCCTGTCGTGTTTCAGAGAACGAGAGTGTGATTACCGATCATCACAACACAATCAGGTAAAATAGAACAGTTGTTCGTTTTTTCATCAGCAGGGTTATCGAAAGCGCGGTTTTGCCTGTAACCAAAAGCGCGCGCCGCCGATCTCATCTCTGCCACCCATCCCAAATACAGGAGAAAAATCATGTCTCGCGTCGTTCATTTCGAAATCAGCGCCGATGACCCTGCTCGTGCGATCGCGTTTTATCAGAATGTCTTTGGTTGGCAAGCCAGCCAGTGGGGAGAGCAGGCGTATTGGCTGCTGAGCACC
>CAYWPZ010000200.1:0-9170 GCA_964460135.1 uncultured Caldilineales bacterium
GTTTTGGGGTGGGGGGGGGGGGGGGGGGGGGGGGGGGGGGGGGGGGGGGGGGGGGTGTCGGTGGGGAGGATGAAGACCTCGGTCGGCGTCGGCTGGTTCGGGTCGAGGGTGGGCGTCTGGAAGAGCTGGTTGTTGGCCAACTGACCCTGAGGGGTGGGGGTAAAGGTGGGCCGGGGGGTGCGGGTGGGGGTGGGTTCAGGCGTGGCCCGGTTGCCGCAGGCCGCCAACAAGAGGGCGGCGCTTAGGCCCAAGAAAGCGATGCGCCAGTTGCGAACAAGCATGATGGGGTTCTTACCTCGGAGTCGGATCAAAATACGGGCGCAGACCCAGATTCAGGCCTACGCCGCAACGACGGCAGATTATAGCAAAGGCCGCAGGAAAGCGAAAACAAGACGCCAGCTTGAGGGCATCGGTTCCAGGCGGAGGAGTAGACAAGTAGACATGCAGCCACGTCTGCCACCGGCGACGTATCTACTTGTCTACTTCCTCACGGAAACATCTTGCCCCGATTGGCCAGTTCGCCCGGATCCATAGCCCGCCGCAGCTTGTGCATGGCCGCCATATCGATCTCGTTGAATTGCGCCGGCAGGTAATGCCGCTTTTCCATACCCACGCCATGCTCGCCCGTGATCGAGCCATCCATGCGGATGCACATCTTGATGATCTCGCCCGCCAGCCCCTCGGCCCGTTCGTAGGCGCCAGCCTCGCGGCCATCATAAAGGATGAGTGGGTGCAGGTTGCCGTCGCCGGCGTGAAAGACATTAGCCACGCGCAGCCCGTATTCGCCGCTCAGCCGGTCGATCTCGGCCAGCGCCTCGCCCAAACGGCTGCGCGGGACAACGCCATCCTGCACGATGTAGTCGGGGCTGAGCCGGCCCACGGCCGAAAACGCGCCTTTGCGCCCTTTCCAGATCATGGCCCGCTCGGCCTCGTTCTGAGCCACGCGCACCTCATCGGCTCCGGATGCCTGGATGACCTGCACCAGCCGCTCGAATTCGGCCCCCACTTGCACCGCCTCGCCCTCCAGCTCGACGATCAGCAACGCCGCCGCGCCTTTGGGATAACCAGCGTTGACCCCCGCCTCGGCGGCGCGGATGGCCAGCGCGTCCATGATCTCGATCGCCCCCGGCAGCAAACCCGACGCCACCACCTGCGCTACGGCCTCGCCTGCCCTGGCCAGGCTGTCGTAAGCCGCCAGAACGGTGCGATACAGTTCCGGCCGGGGCACCAGTCGGACGGTGATCTCCAGGGCGATGCCAAACAGCCCCTCGCAGCCGACAAAAAGCCCCACGAGATCGGGGCCGACGCTTTCCTGGCTCTCGCCGCCCAGATGGACGACCTCGCCATCAGGCAGCACAGCCTTGATCCCCAGGACATGGTTGCTGGTCATGCCGTATTTGAGGCAATGGGCGCCGCCAGAGTTGAAGGCGACATTGCCGCCGATCGTGCACACCGGCTGGCTGGAAGGGTCGGGCGCGTAATAGAGGCCGTAGGGCGCGGCCGCCTGCGAGATGGCCAGGTTGACGACGCCCGGCTCCACCACCGCCAGGCGCTGGTCTGGATCCAGGCGCAGGATGTGGTTCAGGCGGTTGAGGCCGATGACGATGCCATCCGTCAGCGGCAGCGAGCCGCCCGACAGACTGGTACCGCTGCCCCGGGCCACGAACGGAACCCCAAACTGGCGGCACAGCCGCACGGCGGCGATGACCTCGTCCTGCGTTTCCGGCAGGATGACGGCCAACGGCCGGGCGCGGTAGGCCGTCAGGGCGTCGGATTCGTAGGGGACGAGCTGCGCCGGACGGGTGAGCAATCGCTCGGCAGGCATGATCCCGGCCAGGGCAGCGAGAAAAGGGGTGGTTGCGGCGGCGGTCGCAGAACGGAGGTCAGTCATGGCATCCTCAGGGATTGGAATCAAGGGCGAGCGGCTGCCATTCGACGCCGGCGGGGATGCGCCGAAGCCGGCCCAGCGAAGGGATGTGGGCGGCGATCAACAAGGCGTCCTCGGTCAGGGCGCACTCGCTGAGCAGCGCCCGGCTGCGGCGGGCGGCCTCGGCGTCCGTCCACTCGGCCATCCACTCCGGTCGGCTTACTTCCAGCGCGTGGTGATAGAGATCGCCCAGACAGTAAAGTGTTTGCCCGCCGGAATGCACACGCACGATCTGATGGCCGGGGGTTTCGCCGGGGGCAGGGATCAGGTCGATGCCCTCGGCCAGGCTTTGGCCGCCCTCGACCAGATCCACCAGCCCTCGCGCATACAGCCGGCCCAGAATCTGGCTGGCCGACGAGTCAGGGTCGGCCAGCCACTTGCGGAAGTCGGCGGAGTCCCAGTCGGCGCGGCTCAAGAGATGGCGAGCGTTGGCGAAACACGGCCCCGAGGCGCACCAGGCGGCGCCGAAATGGTCATCGTGAAGGTGGGTGATGATCACGTGCGTGATCGAGGCCGGGTCGATGCCGGCGGCGGCCATCTGCTCACCCAGGTCGGGCGGGATCTCGGCGGCGGGGAGATGCCAGGGGTCGCCGGGCGGGGCGATGTAGCGACCGGGATCGACCAGGGCCGAGGCCGGGCCGAGGGCGATATGAATGCTCCAGCAGGGAAAGGTGGTTGGCTCGTCCAGTAGCCGGGCCAGCGCGGGCGTGAAATCGGGTTCGGGGACGGTCATCAACTCGCGCAGAGGGGCGCGGAAGCCGGCGCTGCAGAAGACAGTGATCGCAGCCTGGCCGAGCCGGAGGCGAAAGGAATGCGGGTGCATCAGGCCAGGTAGTCGTAGGCCAGATAGGTGAGGAATTCGACGAAAGATGGGTTGAGCACCAGCTCGTCGAGGAGGACGGCGGCCTCGCTCAGCCTGCCGCCCTCGCCCAATCGGGCCAGTTCCTCGTCCCGCACCTGCTGATAGAGTTCGGCGCTGACCGGGCGGCCGTCGTTCAGGTGGGCGCCGTTGTGCAGCCATTGCCACAGTTGCGAGCGCGAGATTTCGGCCGTGGCGGTGTCTTCCATCAGGTTGTTGATGGCGGCGGCGCCGTTGCCCAGCAACCAGGCGCTGAGATATTGCAGGGCGACGCTGACATTGTTGCGGAACCCGGTCTCGGTGATGGCCCCACCGTCGATGCGGAAATCCAGCAGCTGGCCCGCCCCAATCACCACATCTTCCCGCAACCGGCCCTTCTGATGCGGCTGGTCGCCCAGGGTGCGGGCGAAGACTTCCCAGGCGGTGGGGGTCAGGTCGGGATGGGCCACCCAGGTGCCGTCGAAGCCGTCGCCGGACTCGCGCTCTTTGTCGGCCCGCACCGCCGCCAGCGCCTTCTCGTTCACAACCGGGTCGCGGCGGCTGGGGATGTAGGCCGCCATGCCGCCGATGGCATGGGCCTGACGGCGATGACAGGTCTTGACCAGCAGTTGGCAATAGGCGCGCATGAAAGGCACGGCCATCGTCACCTGGCCGCGGTCGGGCAGGATCAGGTCGCCTCGCGCCCGGAACTTTTTGATGCAACTGAACATATAATCCCAACGACCGGCGTTCAACCCCGAGGCATGGTGGCGCAATTCGTAGAGGATCTCGTCCATCTCGAAAGCGGCGAGGATGGTCTCGACCAGCACCGTGGCCCGGATGACGCCCGCCGGCAGGCCGATGGCGTGTTGGGCGGCGATGAAGACATCGTTCCACAGCCGGGCCTCGAGATGGCTTTCGAGCTTGGGCAGATAGAAATAGGGACCGCTGCCGCGCCGGATCAGTTCGTGGGCATTGTGGAAGAAATAGAGGCCGAAATCGAACAAGCTGGCCGCGACCGGGCGGCCATCCACCAGCACATGGCGCTCGGTCAGGTGCCAGCCACGCGGCCGCACGAGCAGGGTGGCGATCTGCTCGCCCAAGCGGTATTCCTTCCCCTCCGGGCTGGTGAAGCTGATGCGGCGGCGGACGGCGTCGATGAGGTTGATCTGGCCCTGGATGACGTTCTCCCACGATGGCGACAGCGCGTCCTCGAAATCGGCCATGAAGACGCTGGCCCCAGAGTTGAAGGCGTTGATCATCATCTTGCGCTCGACCGGGCCGGTGATCTCGACCCAGCGTTTTTGCAGATCGGGCGGGGTCTCGGCCACGCGCCACTCTGCGGCCCGCACCTCGGCTGTCTCCGGCAGGAAATCGGGTAGGGCGCCGCGGTCGAAGCTCTCCTGGCGGACGATGCGCGCCCGCAACAGTTCCAGCCGGCGGTCATCGAAGCGGCGGTGCAATGCGGCCACAAAGGCCAGGGCGGGCGGGCTGAGGATTTCGGCGGCGGCGGGAGCGAGGGGGCCGAGGATCTGAACGCCGGGGGTCATGGGGGTGGTCTCCTATCGAGGGCTTGCCTGGTTGTTATGCGAATTCCGGGTTCCGGGTTCGTGGTTCCGAAGTCTCGGCAGGGTTCGCACACGGCTGGAGCTTCTCCATCTCGCCAGGCTTGATGGAATGAACAGGAGCTACCAGGACAAAGCGGTTTTCATCAGCCATGATCATACTGCACGGCCCAAAGGGAGTCAAGCGTGAAGCAAATACGACCGGACACACCCGCAAGGTCTGCGAGACCTGTCAGGTGTGTCCGGCCGCTACCTCATGGCCGCAAGCGCAACAGCGTGGGCAAGAACAACTGCCGGAAGCTGGCGGCCAGGGCGTAGTAATAGCCCTTGTTGGTGTCCGAGGCGACGTTGCCGGCCTTGTCGATCACCTGCACCCAATAGGCCGTCCGTTCGGTGGCCGGGATTTCGCCCAACCACTTGTTGCTGGCGCTGTCGAATTCAAGATCCTCATCACTCCAGACGCCATCGCCATGCGTATAAAGCACTACCACCGTCATGATCCCGGATGAATCGCTGGCCTCGACCTTCACCTTCGCCGCCCGCCGGTGCAGATCCACGCTCTCGCTCACCAGCGTGATCTCGGGCGGGGTCCAGTCCTCGCTGTCCGAATAGAGCAGGTCGAGGCTCATATCGTCGTATAGCCGCTGCTGCCCGGTGGCGGCGTCGAACTGGCCGATCTGGGTGACGAGCTGATCCAGCGGCCGGCCCGTATCCAGGGCCTGGACATTGGCCGGTTGCGGCGGCCACCAACCGTCGCTGAGGGCGGCCGGCTCGGCCCACTCTGGCCGCGGCACCCACTCGTGCACCGGCTGCGCCACCAGCGGGTCCACCGCCGGCACATCGGTGTAGCTGCCGCCGCGGATGATCACACCGTGAGCGCGGCCTGCCGTCTGCGAGGTGATGTTGGCGTAGATCTGCGGCTGCACGGGCTGATTGGCGGCCACCTGGGTGCTGTCGTTGATGCTGTAAAAGGCGCCATCGGTGGTTTGCGTCTCATCCAGGGCCGTGAATGAGCCGCTGAGGCTGATGTCGAGCCTGCCAACGTTGACTTCCTCATCGCCCAGGGGCAGGGTGGTGGTGAAGTTGACGCTGGGGAAGGGGTCTTCGGGGCCGAGGACGCCGCCGCTGACCAGCCGGTAGTGCGGCAGGCCGTAGAGGGTCGATTCCTGCATCGCTTTTTCGTCGTAGGCGTCGAAATTGCTCGTCTCGGTGAAGTAGCGCTGTTTGGCCGCCATCAAGGCCCGGCCAATGGGTACCGACGCGCCTTTAGTCCATTCTTTCGTAAAGTTGTGCATCAGCCGCTCGGACCAGCCCAAGCCGGTGTTCGAACCCCAGCCATAGCCGGTGTTGGCGATGTAGTTGGCCCCGCGCCCGAAGAAAGCCTGCGCCAGATCAAGACCGGCCGGCAAGCCCCCGACATCGTTCAGCCCCGAATGGCAGCCCACTGTGAAGACCAGGCTCCCGCGCAGGTCCGACGAGCCGTAGCTGCGGATGTCGGTGTCGGCCACCGAGCCGCCCGCGGGCGCGCCCTCCAAATGATGGCTGGCGTGACCGTTGATGGCCTGCACATCGAAACGGGGAACCGTGTTGAGTTGGCGCTCGCGCAGGGTGGAAGCCTGCCAGAATTCGCCGCTCAGGCCGCCATCCACCGAGCCATCCGGCCCCAGATCGGAAGAAATGGTGGTGGAGATGGTGACGCCGACATCGGTCACGAAGTCGTAGCCGGTGACGAGCGCCCGCTGGAGGTGGATTTCGCTGTTGTTGAGGAAGTTGTTGATGAAGACAACGATCTCGTTCGGGCCTTCGGGCAGCCGGCCCAGGCCGAAATCGGGCACATAGATCTCGCGCCCGCCCACCAGGTTCGGCTCGCGGTCGGCGTAGTAGTCATCGGTCAGGGCCATGTTGTCGCGACAGGCGGCCCAAATGGTGGTGTTGCCGGTGACGAAGGCCTGGTAGCGGCTTTCGGAGTAGCGCGTGCGGTCGGGGAAGCGCCGGAACGGGATCACCATGTCGTTGCCCACCAACACGATGTACTGCACGTTGGGGTTGCTGGCCAGATAGGAAAGGATGAGATTGCGCACGGCGGCGCTGACGGCCTGGGTGGCGTTGGTGTCGCGCAGGTTATTGGCCCATTGGATGGTGGCCGCATTGGCGGCGGCGTTGTTCTCTACCTGGATGATCTGGCCCTTGACCAGCGGGTGGTCGGCCAGCAGGGCAAGGGCGTTCATCACATCCGTGGCCGCGGTCTCGCCGTAGATCGCTGTCAGGCGCTCGCGGTTGGTGACGATGAGGGTTTGGATGCCGGAGGCGGGCGGGGTGGCGGTGGGCGTGGGGGTGGGGCCGCCAGAGGTGGTGGGGGTGGCCGTGGGGGTAGGCGTCGGCGGCTGGTAGTTGCGGGTCACAGTCAGGTCGTAGCGGGTGCCGTTGCCCGAGCGATTGGAGCGATAGTGATGCACCCGCGCAAAATAGGTTCCCGCCTGCGGAAAGATATAGGTGATGCGCGAGCCGGGGCCGGCGCCGTAGTCGTCGTTCTGGCTCAGCTCGGTCGTCCCATCGCTGCCGATCAGGTGCATGATCGTGTCGCAGTCGCCGCCCACGCAGGTAGATTGCAGGGTGTACGGTTCGCCGGCCACGGCCTCGAACTTGACCCAGTCCTGGTCGCCATCCGGCGTGAAGTTGTGTCGCTGGGGCGTCCCGTCGGTGGCGATGGTCTTGGCCAGGTCCCTGGTTCCATCCTGCTCGAAGGCGTCGTAGGTCTCGCCGGTGGTGATGGCCAGGTTGTAGCCGGTGGTGGGGCCGCTGACCCCGCTCTTGCGGTTTTCGACCCGCAGGAAGTAATCGCCAGAAGCCGCGGCCGTCCAGCGCAGCCGCGAGGCCAGGGCGCCGCCGCCATCGTCGTTGCAGGCGACCTGGGTGCTGCCATCGGCCTGGAAGAGACAGATCTTGGTGTCGGCATCGTCGGCCAACTCGAAGGTTTCCATCACATACAGTTGCCCCGCCTGGGCCTGGAAGCGCGTCCAGTCCAGGTCGCCCAACGGGCAGAAGTCGTGGTCTTGCTCGGCGCCGGTGGGCAGCGAGAGGCTGGCGTCGTTGGGGGTGTTGTCGCCCTCGAAATCATCCGGGGCGCAGGCCGTCATCTGCACCCGCAGGTCATAGTTGGTGGTGGGGCCGAAGATGTCAGGGTTCTGGTTCTGGATGCCGATGTAGTAAGTTTGGTCGGCGGCGGCGGTCCACTGCACGTTCTGGCCCTGCACAACTGCTGTTTGGGCGCCACATTGGTCGAGTACGGTCAGTTGAGGATGGGCGTCAGGGCCGACCAGGGTGGGGGTGATGGCGTAGGTGGCGCCGCTGGAGGCCGAGACCTTGATCCAGTCGGCGTCCTGCGAGGCGCAGAAGCGACGGCGCTGGAGCGGGCCGCCCACGACGACATCGCGGGCGGCGGCGCAGGTGTTGTCTTGCTCAAAGGTGTCGCCGGCGCAATCGGTGGCGCCGGTGACAGAAAGCTGATAGGAGGCGTTTTGGCCGTAGGTGGGGTTGTGGTGCTTAACCCGGACGTAGTAGGTCCCGGTCGTGGGGGCCTGGAAAACCAGTTGGGCGCCGTTGCCAAAGGCCGGGTCGCTGGTGTTGGCGGGCGGCTGGTTGCACTGGTTATAGATCGCCAGCACGGTGTCGGCGTCGACGCCGGTGTTAGAGGTGGCGATGGTATAGGTGATGCCGGCGGTGGTGGTGAATTTGGCCCAATCTTCGTCGCCGACGGGACAGAGATTGCGGATTTGTTGCAGGCCGTTGGTGGTGATGGCGGCGGCGGCGCCACAAGTGAGGTCCGGCTCGAAGCTATCGGGCTGGCAGGGGGCAGGGGTGGGGGTGTTGGTTGGGGTTGGCGTCTGGGTGGGGGTGGCGGTGGGGGTGGGTGTCGGGGTTGTCCCCACGCAGAAGGTGATCAGGCTGAGGTTGTTTTCTTCGTTGTCTTCGTTCACTTCGTTGTCGCGATCGACCCAGGCGTAGACATTGTGGTCACAGGCGACGGTGGCGAAGGTGTGGCCGCGGTAGGTGAAGGTGACCGATTGGCCGGGGTTGAGGCCAAAGTATTGGAAGAAGGTGCGGTCGGGTGTGCCGGGGGTGGGGGGGGCGGCCAGGTCGGTGTAGAGATAGGTGAAGAAGGCGCCGCTGGGGTCGGCGCCCTGGTTGGTGATGCGGACTTCGATATCGACGGGCGAGTTGGGGGCGGGGACGGCCTGCGAGAGGCGAAGCGAGCTGATCACCAGGTCGGGGCCGGGGTTCTGGGGGGCGCGCAAAGCCAGAAGACTGCCCGGCGCGGCTCCTTTCGCCGGCGGCAACGCCGCCCACGAAAGCGATGCGGCGATGAGGGTGATGAAAAGGGCGCCGAGCAACCAGCCCAGCGGCCGCCGGTTGGGTGTTTGGGCGCCAGCGGCGCGGGATGGGGTGGTGGGGTCGCTCATCAGCCTGCCTCCCAGGGCGGTGGTGGGGTCCGGGCAAAGGGCCGGACGCGAACAAGAGAGGTGGGGTGGCGAAGCCATCCAGCCCCGCCACCCCGAACGAGCTTGAGAAGGTTAGTGAGCGCGCAGGTGCATGGGCATGTAGACCGGCCGACCGACACTGACTTCGACCGTGAGCGTGCGCGACTGGCCGTTGGCGTTGGTGATCTTGACGCTGATGCTGTGCGGGGTGGGGCCATCCTGTTCAGGATGGGCGGCGCCGCTCAGGGCAGCATTGATCTCGGCCCCCGCGCCCAGCGGGCCATCGACGCTCGAAGACCATTCGTAGGTGAACGGCTCGAAGCCGCCGGGGTGGTGATCGTCGGCAAAACCCGGCTGTCGGA
>CAYWPZ010000201.1:0-9170 GCA_964460135.1 uncultured Caldilineales bacterium
CGCGTAGCCGGCGCCGAAGAGGGCGCGGCCGGCATCGTAGTAGCTGTCTTCGACCTGGCGCGTTTCGTAGTCCCCCAGTGTGAAGGGGCCAAGCCGCCCGGCCTGGCGCAGACGCGCCGCCGTCTCGCCGGTGGGGATGGTGTACTTCCATTCAGTTTCCAGGTGGTCGCCCATATCAATCACCTGACCAAAGACTGCCGGTGAGAGCCGGATGCACGCCCAGGCACGGCATGCATCCGGCGAGTAGCTGGGGTTCGGCCCAACACGCCTTACTGGTTCAGTGCTCCGGTCACAGCCGCAAGACCAAGCGCGCCAACGCCGACGATGCTGAGGATGACGGCGCTGATCACAAACACGATCAGCCAACTGACGACGACCGTGAGCACGGCCTTGGTGGTGTCGACATCGAGCGCCTCGCGCACGGCGATGACGCCTGCGACCAGCGCCCAAAGTGAGCCAACCAACGCGATCAGCGCCCCCAGGCAGGGAATCAGGTTGAAGATGCCGAGGAGATTGGGAGCGTAGGCGTAGCCGAGGGTGCGCCGCGTCTCGCCAAAGTCGCCGACGCCGCCAAAGAAGCGCGTGCCGATGAATTGGGTCAGCCAAGCCCAGACGAAGTAGCCGACGACGGCCACGATCGCCCCTACCACCAGGGCGACGGCGGCGGTACCAGCGCCATTGCCGGCGATCAGGGTGCTGCCGGCGGCGCCGATGCCCGACGCGACGGCGGCCAGGATGACGACCGTGAGCGCCTCGCCGTTCAGACTGGTATCTTGCTCGACCTCATTATAGAACGTGGTGTCGAGCCGGGCGGCGCGGATCATACGTTGAACGATGCTTTCAGTGGCCATGTGTTTCCTCCAAGAACAGAACGAGACCGGAAATGATGATGCTAGGACGATGAGAATGCTGTCGATTGGCAGGGCGCCGGCGGCGAGCAGCGACCAGCCAGTTCGTGTGGCAAAGTATACACCGCGCCTGCCTGTCGCCGCCAACAAGCTGGCGGGGGCGAAGAAGCCTCGCCCTTGCCGTGGTCACTTTGGCGTCAACGTGAGCGTCCCTTCGCTGTGCGCTTCCACCTGGTCGCGCAGCCAGTACAGGGGTGCATACTCGATCCGCCGCCATTGGTCGATTTGGTCGTCGTAGTGCGGGTGGTAGGGGTGGCCCGACTGCCCGGTGGTGTTGGTGGCGAGCGAACGGCTGAAGTCGGCGAGGTCGAAAATCACGCGCAAGGAGGGGAGCGAGGTCAGCTGGAAGAGGGTGTCGTTGGCGCTCGACCAGCCGGTGGCGTTGACGATCTCGCCGCCGCCTGATGTCTCGAAGGGTCCGCGGTTGAAGAGGGCCTCGATGGGGGCGATGCCGGATGCGCCCAACGTCTGGTTGCGGAAGGTGGCCGTGTGCAAGGCGCCCCATCGCCACTGGCTGGGGTTGTCCCCCAGGCGTTCGACCACGAGATCATAGGCTTTGTCGAGCGTCCGGGCCAGCATCTGCTCCTGCGTTTCGCGGTCAGGCGTGCGGGTATCATCCCACCAATGCGAATCCGGTTGCTGCATGATCTGACGCACGAGTTCACGGTCGCGCGGGGCCAGCTCGCTCAGCTCATCGGCGAAAAGTTCGCTGGGGAGGAGGTGCCAGAAGGCTTCGAAGAAGGCGGCGTCGGGGCTATCCATCGTTTGCTGCAAATCCCAGCTCAGGAGGCGGTCGCGAGCCGCGGCCACCTCGCTGCGTTCGAGCTTGATCTGGGCCAGCCGTGGGATCACTTCGCCGGCGAAGAGGTTGGCATCGTCGCCGTGGATGGCGATAAAGTCGGCGAGGCCGAGTTTGTCTGTGGCCTCGATCATGTCCACGATGCGCCGGGCGCGGAAGCCTTGCGAGCCTTCGTGCCGGGTGAGCCAGGGGTGTTCGTCGTAGCTTACAACCAGGTTGTTGGCGGTTACGATATAGCCCTGGTCGGGATTGAACGAGACCGGCAGTTGGTCGAAGGGCACGAAACCCTGCCATTCGTACTCATCCGTCCAGCCGGGCGCAGGCACAAGGCCATCGTGAGGCCGAAATGGGATCTGGCCTGGCATCTGGTAGCCGATATTGCCGTCGATGTCGGCGTAGACGAAATTCTGCGAGGGCGCGTCCCAGCGGCCCAGGGCAGCGCGAAATTGCTCCCAGTTCTGGGCAAGGTTGATGCCAAGCACGGCGCTGGCGATGCGATTGCCTTCCAGCGCCGTCCACTTCAGGGCCAGGGGCTGCCAGCCATAGGCCCAACGAGACTGCGTGCCATAGGCGACATCGTTCAGGATCGGACCATGCCGGGTGCGACGCACGGTCAGGATCTCCGGCTGGTCGCGGCCCGCCACCTTGATCTCCTCCCGGATCACCTCCATGTCCACCCACCGGCCGTTGACTTCGTACTGATTCGGGTTAGCAGGGTTGACTTTTTCGATGTAGAGGTCCTGCACATCGGGGTAGGCATTTGTCACGCCCCAGGCGATGCGCTCATTGTGGCCGATGACGACGCCAGGCGAGGTGGGAAAAGAGAAGCCAACCACGTCGAAGGCGCAAGCGGCGCTCTTGGGCTGGCAATGAAGGCCGTTTTCATACCAGATCGAGGGCATCTGGATGCTGAGATGGGGGTCGTTGGCCAGCAGGGGCTTGCCGGTCTCGGTGCGGCTGCCGCTCACCACCCAATTGTTGCTGCCGATGCCTTCGCCCTGGCCCAGAAGCAGGGTGGGCGGCAGTCCGGCGAGGAGGTCGGTGTCGACTTTTTCCCAGGCGACGCCCTCTGGCAAGATGAGGGGCTGGTCGGCGGGATAGGGGTAGGCGGTCAGTTCGCGCATCCACGCCTCGCCGTAGCGGGCCATGAGCTGGGCGCGGTCGAGTTCGCTATCGTAGTTGCCGCCCAGGTTGTAGGCCATCATCGTCGTCCAGGTGAGGGTGTGGATGGGCTGCCAGGGTTCGGGCGTGAAGCGGACGCCGCTCAGCCCCAGAACCCGGAATTCGAGCGGTAGCCGGGTCTGGTTCTGCTCGATGTAGCGATTCACACCCTCGGCGTAGGCTTCGAGGGCGGCTCTCGTCTCGGCGTCGAGTTGTTGCCAGCTTAGCTCGGCGCTGCGCTGCACGCCCATCGTGCGCAAGAAACGGTCCTGAGACAGGCTGGATTCACCAAACAGCTCGGAGAGGCGACCCTGGCCGATGCGCCGCCAGAACTCCATCTGCCAGAACCTGTCCTGGGCCTGAACGAAGCCCTGGGCCATGAACAGATCGTGACTGTTGCTGGCGTAGATGTGGGGGACGCCACGTTCATCGCGGATGACGGTGACGGCGGCTTGCAGACCGGGCAGCGACAGCGAGCCTTTGGTCTGCGGCCAGGCCAGCCGCGCCTGATAGAAGCCAAAGCCGGCGAGGATGACGACGGCGAGGAGAAGAAGGACGAGAAGGCTGAGCAGGATGCGGGCGCGGATGCCAAAGCGGCGACGGGGGCGGGGTTGTTTTGTGGTTGTGGACATGGCGACGATTCCGTGAAAGTTTGTTCGATTCGAGTACGGTCCTAGTACGAAGACCGTAGTTACGGCGAAGGTTCGATGAGTCTGCGTACTTCGTCGGGGTTCAGACCCTCCCAACCAAAACGCCGCATGTCGGTGTAGCCGGCCCGGTTGAACTCGACGCCCTCTGCCTCCAGCAGCCTCTGCTGCTCCAGGGTCGAGGTCTCGAAGCTGCGAATCGAGCAGCGCCCGCTCTTGTTGATCACCCGCTGCCAGGGAACCACCTCGGCCTGATCATGGCTGAGCGAGGCCAGCGCCCACCCCACCGTCCGCGCCGCGCCGGGGGCCTCTAGCAGCTCAGCGATCTGGCCGTAGGACGCCACTTTGCCGGGCGGTATCTGCTGGACGAGGAGGTATACCTGGTCGAAGAACGACGTCCGGGTGCCGAAGGTGCGTCTCATGCTTCCTCCTCATACCAGGCGCGACGGGCGATGTGTTCGGCCGTGGTCAGGTCTGCGGGCGTGTTCACGTTCATCAGGGCAAAGCCGGTGGGGTCGAAGGCGGCCAACTCGTCTGCGGGCGCCTCGCGCACCCGCACCTGGGAATGAAAGGCGATCATGCGGCGCTGCCCGGCGGCGATGGCGGCGGCGATGGCCGGGAGACAGGTCGAGCGCCGGTAGAGGGCGTGGAGTGGGTGGAGGCCATCCTCGCTGCGGGGGATGACGACATCGTAGCCAGGGGCCAGATCGAACAGCCGGTGTATGAGATCCAGGCTGAGGAAAGGCATGTCGCAGGCCACCAACAGCGCCAGATCGTTGCTGGCGGCGCTCAGGCCCGAATACAAGCCCATGAGCGGCCCCCAGCCCGGCCGCTGGTCGGCAATGCAGGGCAGGCCGAAGCCGGCGTAGGAAGGGGCGTCGTTGGCGACCAGAAGGATGTCATCGCTCAGCTGCCGGGCTATGGCCAGCACCCGCTCGATCAGCGGCCTGCCCAGGAATGGGGCCAGGGCCTTGTTCTGGCCCATGCGGCTGCTGGCGCCGCCGGCCAGAATGAGGACGCTGCACGCCGGCCGGGGAGTGAGATCATCCATGGGCCAGAAAAACAAAACACCGGGTGAAGCGTTTTCGACGCCACACTCGGTGTCTTGCTGGTTGCTTGTCGTCAGAACATACGGTTCGGGTGGTGCTCCGGCGCTCTGATCCGACGTTCAGTCTTCGGCGCCGGCGCCTGCTTCCTTGAGCAGCTTGACGACTTCGCCCACGGTCGTGACCTTCTGGGCTTGTTCGTCAGAGATTTCGCCGCCGAATTCCTCTTCGAAGGCCATCATCAGTTCGACCAGATCGAGGCTATCGGCTTCCAGATCCTCGCGGAATCTGGCTTGCATCGTGACCCTTTCGGCTTTGACGCCCAGTTGATCGGCGATGATTTCGACAATACGGCTTTCGACACTCATGTTTGTTCTTCTCCGCTTGCGGTGATTGGTGGGATAGGCAGGTTGGGTTCGCTCGGCCGGCAAGGCCGGATGAATTTGCGCCAAAAAGCCGAGGCATTCTAGCACGACTGATCCGGTCGGCAAAATCCATTGGCGGTCTCGCGGACGGCCTCACGCAACTCAAAGAGAGGGAACACCACCAGGCCAGGAAAGTCGCGCGACTTGACAAGCCCATCGCCCCACCGCTACACTGCCGCTCGGAGTCAAGAATTATGTCCGGCAGCCATACCAGCCGCAAAGCCGATCACATTCGCATCAATCTCGACCAAGACGTGCGTTTCCCTCGCCGGACCACGGGTCTCGAGCGCTGGCGTTTTGTCCATCAGGCGCTGCCCGAGGTGGACCTGTCGGCAGTGGATACGGGGGGGCGCTTGTTTGGCAAGCGTTTTCGGGCGCCGTTGCTGATCTCGTCGATGACCGGCGGCACCGAGGAGGCGCATCGCATCAACTTGAATCTGGCCGCGGCCGCCGAGGCGGCGGGGATCGCGATGGGGCTTGGCTCGCAGCGAACTGCGATCGAAGACCCGGCCCAAGCCTACACCTTCCAGGTGCGGCGGGTGGCGCCGACGCTACTGTTGTTTGCCAACCTGGGCGCAGTGCAATTGAATAAGGGCTATTCGATCTCGCACTGCTGCCGGGCCGTCGACATGATCGAGGCCGATGCTCTGATCCTGCATCTAAACCCGTTGCAGGAGGCGGTGCAGGCGGACGGCGATTGGCAGTGGGGCCGGCTGGCGGTCAAGATCGAGCAGGTGTGCCATGCCCTGCCCGTGCCCGTCATCGCCAAGGAAGTGGGGTGGGGGATTTCGGCCGAGACGGCGCGGCTCCTGGTCGAGGCTGGGGTGTGCGCCATCGACGTGGCCGGGGCCGGCGGCACTTCCTGGACCGAGGTCGAGTATCATCGGGCGCCGAACGACCGTTTCCGCCGCCTGGCGCGCGCTTTTGCCGATTGGGGCATCTCTACCGTCGATTCGTTGCTCGAAGTGCGCAAGCTCTATCCCCATCTGCCGCTCTTCGCCAGCGGTGGGCTGCGGGGCGGCATCGACCTGGCCAAGTGCCTGGCCCTGGGCGCCGACCTGGGCGGCATGGCTGGGCCTTTCCTGAGAGCCGCCGACAAGAGCGCCGAGGCCGTGGCCGAGGAGATCGACGCCACCTTGGCCGAGTTGCGGGTGGCAATGTTTGCAGCCGGAGCCGCCACCCTGGCCGAACTGCGCCGGCCCGGCTGCCTGATCGAAGCGCAGGCTTGCTAGATCGGGCCGCGAGGCCGCCAAAGCCGCCCCGTTGGCTGCGCCCGACTCTCTCCGGCCCCGAACCAACGCGAGGATGACCATGCTCGACCTTTCTTCTTTCGGCGCCCTCTGGCTGCCCAAACTCGAAGCCTATCTGCGCGGAATGCTGGCCGGAGAAACGCCGGCCGTGAGCGGGATGTACGGCATGATGCGCTATCACATGGGCTGGGAGGATGTGAGCGGGCAGCTGGAAACGGCCAACCAGGGCAAGCGAGTGCGCCCGCTGGTGGTCCTGCTGGCGTGTCAGGCGGCTGGCGGCGACCCCTACGCCGCCCTACCAGCAGCGGCGGCGGTGGAGTTAGTGCACAACTTCTCGCTCATCCACGACGATATCGAGGATGGCAGCCCCACCCGCCGCCATCGCCCCACCGTTTGGGCTTTGTTCGGCCAGGCCCAGGCCATCAACGCCGGCGACGCTATGTTCACCCTCGCCCGCCTGGCCCTGGCCCGGTTGAGCGAGCGTGAGACGCCGGCGGCGCGCGTCCTGGCTGCCTTCTACCTCTTCGACCATACCTGCCTGCGGCTGACCGAGGGTCAGCACCTGGACATGAGCTTCGAGACCCGCGCCGAGGTCTCGACCGCCGAGTATCTGGCCATGATTGGCGGCAAGACGGCGGCGCTGCTGGCGGCTTCGGCGCAGTTGGGCGCCATCGTCGCCGGCGCCAGCGAGGAGGCGGGGGGCCAATTCTGGCGTTTTGGCCACGAGCTTGGCCTCAGTTTTCAGATTCAGGATGACATCCTGGGCATTTGGGGCGATGAGGCCCTGACCGGCAAATCGGCTGCCAGCGACCTGCTGACCCGCAAGAAGACGCTGCCCGTGCTTTTTGCCCTGTCTCAGTCCGGCGACGATGCCCAGGCGTTGCGTCGCTTCTACCGCCCCGACCATGCCCTGGCGCCGGACGACCTGCCGGCGATGCTGTCCTTGCTCGACCGGCTGGGTGCTCGCGGCCACGCCGCAGCGGCCGCCCATGCCCATGCCGAAGCAGCGCTGGCGGCTCTGGCCGCCGCCGGCGGCGAAGAAGAGGGGCTGAGCCTGTTGCGCGATCTGGCCCACAGACTGTTGGGCCGCGAACGCTGATGGCGGAGCATCAGCCGCCGGTGGAGGACAACCGCGGCATGACCGCCGCCGTCAACTCGCGCCCGCCCGTGAGCGGGTAAGCCTGGCCGGTGATGAAGCCGGCTTCATCCGAGGCCAGATAGGCAACCAGGCCGGCCACATCCTCCGGCTGCCCCAGGCGCCCGACCGGGATCTGGGCCACGGCCTCGGCGTAGACCTGGTCGTAGGGGCGGCCGCGCACCATCGCTTCGATCTGCAGGCCCCATTGCTTGAAGGCGGTGTCGATATCGCCGGGTAGGATGGCGTTGACGGTGATCCCGAATGACGCCACCTCTTGGGCAAGCGATTGCGTGAGGGCGATGACGGCGGCCTTGCTGGCGGCATAGGCCGCGAGATAGGGTTTGGGTCGGATGGCGGCCAAGGACGACATGTTGATGATGCGCCCTGCCTTGCTGCTCTGGATCAAGGCTGGGATGGCGGCCTGGCAGCAGAGGAAGACGCCGGTTGCGTTGATTTCCAGCGTCCGGCGCCAGGCTGATTCCTGCATTTGGGCGACGGGGGCCGGGCCGAGAGCAGCGCCGGCGTTGTTCACCAGGATGTCGAGCCGCCCGAAGGCCCGCATGGTCTCGGCCACCATGCCTTCGACCTCGGCGCGGACGGTGACATCGCCGCGCAGAGGAAGCGCCTGCACCCCCAGGTTGGCAATCGCAGCCGCCAGCGCCTGCAATTCCTGCCACTGCCCACCGTCGGGGCTAGCGACACCGCTCATCGGCGCCGCACAGAGGTCGGCCACGACGACATGAGCGCCCTCGCGCGCCAGACGCAGCCCGACCGCGGCGCCGATGCCGCCGCGGCGCCCGGCCCCTGTCACCAGGGCAACTTTGCCTTCGAGTTGTTGCATGGTTCTTCCTTAGCTTGTGAGGAACCGGGAGGCCGGTAGACCGGGTCTACCTTTCTACTGGTCTACTACCGGTCTACCAGTCTACCGGTCTACCGTCGTACCACCCTTCAATCCGTCGCCCGGTAGACCATCGAGCCGAAGACCAGCGCGCCGGGCGGGGCCAGGTTGGCGACCTTATCCACCATCACCTGGATGAGGGCGGGCTGGCCGGATGCCTGGGCGCGTTCCAGGGCCGGGGTCAGGTGGTCGATCTCCGTCACCAGTTCGCCGTGGCAGCCGAAAGCCTGGGCGATGAGGTCGTAGCGAGTGGGGTGATGCTCGGTCTCGATCATCGCCCCTACTTGGGCGAAGAGTTGCGACGAGCGTTCCATCCCCCAGCCCTGGTCGGCAGCGACGACGATGGTGATGGCGAGGTTGTGGCGGCGGGCCGTCTCCAGTTCCTGGATGTTGAAGCCGAGGGCGCCATCGCCGGTGATGAGGTAGACCGGGCGGTTGGGCATGGCCAGCTTGGCGCCGATGGCGTAGGGCAGACCGGTGCCCAGGTGTCCGAATTTGGCCGTGTAGAGATAGGTGCGCGGCTCGTAGATGGTGTTGTAGTTGGCGCACCACAGGCTGGTGTTGCCGCCATCCTGCACGGCGATGGCCTCGCGGGGGAAGAAGGCGCGCACGGCCTGCACCATCTGGCCGGAGTTGACGCCTTCGCCGCCGCCGTAGCTCAGGTGTTGGGCCAATTCTCGGCGCCATTCCGCCGTGGACTTGTCATAACGCTCGAAGTCAGCATGGGGAGAGCGGGCGGGGGCGACGGAGGCAATGGCCTGCGCCAGGGCAACCAGCACGGCGCGGGCATCGCCGACGAGTCCGAGATCGACGGGGTGGTTGAGGCCAATGGCGGTTGGGTCGGCGTCGATCTGGATCAGTTTTTGGGCGGCGGGGTCGCCCCAGACAGGAGAGCGGC
>CAYWPZ010000202.1:0-9152 GCA_964460135.1 uncultured Caldilineales bacterium
TTCTCGGCCACCGTCAGGTGCGGGAAGAGGACGAAATCCTGGAACATGAGGCCGTAATCGCGCCGGTGCGGCGGCAGCTGGGTGATGTCCTGGTCGGCGCAGATGATTCGCCCTCGATCGGCTTGCTCCAGCCCGGCGATGACCCGCAGGAGGGTGGTCTTGCCACAGCCGCTGGGGCCGAGCAGACAGACCGTCTCCCCGTCGGCGATGCTGAGGTCGATCCCCCGCAGCACGGGAAGGGCGTCGAAGGCTTTTTCGATGCCGGCGGCGAGCAGGAAGGGGGGGTCAGAATTCGCCGATGTCGTCATAACGCAGGTTTTCCAGGCCGAGAAAGGCAAGGACGGTGACGAGGAGCAGGATGACGCTGAGGGCCAGCGCCTGGCCGTAGTTGGCAAGGCCCGGCTGGCCCAAAAAACGATAGATGGCAACCGGCAGGGTGAGGAGCTGCGGCCGGCTGACGAGGAGGCTGGCGCTGAATTCGCCCATGCTGATGGTGAAGGTGAAGACGACGCCGACGACCAAAGCCCGCGCCAGGATGGGGGCGTCGATGTGTCGTAGCACCCGGCCCGGCCCGGCCCCCATCACCGCCGCTGCCTCGCGCAGACGCGGGTCGAGGCTGCGCAGGGTGGGAAGCAAGGCCCGCAGCACAAAAGGGAAGGCGATGAGGGTGTGGGCGAGGGGGATGAGGGCCAGGCTGGCGCGCAGATTCAGTGGCGGCTCGTCCAGGGCGACGATGAAGCCGAAACCCAGGGTAACGGCGCTGGCTCCCAGGGGGAGCATGAAGATGGGGTCGAGCAAGGCGGCGGCCTGCCTGCGGCCGGGGCTTCTGCCGGCCAACAGGTAGGCGCTGGCCACGCCGATGACCAGGCTGAGCGCGACCGTGGCGGCGGCGAAGATCAGGGAGTTGCGCACGGCTGCAACCGGGGTGATGAAGAAGACCGAGCCGGCGCGATTGATGAATAGGGCGCGATAGTGCTGGAGGCCGAAACCGCCGCCCACCGTGAGCGAACGCAGAATGAGGGCCAGGAAAGGCGCCGCCAGCATCAGGCCCAGGAGGCTGAGGCTGCCATAGACCAGGCTGCGTTCGGCCCAGGAGCGGGGCAGGCGCTCGTGGGCGCGGACAGGGCGCAGGCTGAGCGGGCCGGTGATGCGAGCTTGCAGGCGGGTGTAGACGATCAACAGGGCCAGGGTGAAGCCCAACTGCGCCAGGGCCAGTACGGCCGCCGCCGGCAGATCGAAGAGACGGACGGCGCTGCGGTAGATCTCGACTTCGAGGGTGGCGAAGCGGGCGCCGCCGAGGATGAGGACGACGCCGAATGAGGTGAAGTTGAAGAGGAAAACCAGGACGCCGGCCGCAGCCAACGAGGGCGTGAGCAGGGGAAGGGTGATGTGGCGGAAGCGGCGCCAGGGATCAGCCCCCAACACGGCGGCCGCCGCAGCCAGGCGCGGGTCCAGGTTGGCCCAGAAGCCCCCCACCAGGCGGATGACAATGGAGGTATTGTAAAACGTGTGGGCGAGGAGGATGATCCAGATCGTATTGATCAGGCGGATGGGCGGCTGCTGAAAGCCCAGCCCATCGACGGCCAGGGCGTTGAGCAGGCCGCGCGGCCCCAACAGGGCGCCGAACGCCGCCGCCGCCACCACCGTAGGCATGACAAAGGGCAGGGTGCTGAGGCCGCGCAGCAGTGTCTTGCCGGGGAAGCGATAGTGAGCGAAGATGTAGGCTGCCGGCAGGCCGATGAGGAAAGCGCCCAGGGTGCTCAGCCCGGCCTGCCAGGTGGTGAACCAAAGGACGCGACCATAGTACGGCGTCTCGATTACCCCCTGGATGGCCGCGGCAGCGAATTGGCCCGCGGGAAAAAGGCTGAGCTGCAGGATGGCAAACAGGGGATAGAAGAAGAAGACGGCCAGGAAGCCGAGGGGGATGGCGGCCAGCAGCAGGGAGCCGGCCAGACGGCGGAGCGAGGTCATGGGAGGGAAACAGCCGTAGCCCGGATCACATCGGCCCGGCCCGCGGCGGCCGCGCCTAGCCCGACCATCCAGCCGAGGAAGAGGCCGGCGCCCAACTGGGGTCGTCTCTGACCCCGCCGGCAGGCAAGCGCCCCGGCCAGGCCATGCGGGCTGGGGATGTGTTCGAGTTGCAACAGGTGGAAACCAGCCAGGTCGAGGATCAGCCGCAGGCTGGCGGGCGTGAAGTGAAAGCGGTGGCGGGGTAGATCGAGGTGGAGCCAGGCGGCGCCGGTGGCCCTGGCCACCCAACCGGCTGCATTCGGGACTTCGACCAGCAGCCGCCCGCTGGGGCGCAAGGCCGGGCGCAGACGCCGGAGCACGGCCAGCGGCTCGCTCAGGTGTTCTAACGTGTGCCAGAGGGTGATGGCGTCGTAGGCGGCGGCAGGCAGTTCGGCGGTCTCGGCGGCGCCGGCTTGCACGCTCAGCCCGGCCTGGCGCGCCCTGGCCGCAGCGATGGCGTCCGGCTCGATGCCATCGACCCGCCAGCCCAGGCGGATGAGGCTGGCCCCGTAGGCGCCGCTGCCGCAGCCCACATCCAGCAGGCGGCCGGACGGCGGCGGCGGGGGCTGCCATGTCCAGCCGCGGGCGCGGGCCAGGCTGCGGGCCAGAGGTCGCGGCAACGGCAAGGCGTCTGGCTGCGGGTAGCCCTGGGTTGCCAGGAGGCTGCGGACAACCCGCCCGCGCAGCCCAGAGGCGGGCCGGCTGCCTTGATGATAGCAGATGTAATCGGGTGGGTAGGCGGGGGCCAGGGCGGCGGGGGCGAGGGGAGGCCAGGTCTGGCCCAAGCCGCAGGTCGGGCAGCGCCAGAGTTCGTGCTCAATGCTCCCGCCCAGCAGTCGGTCGGTCGAGCGCAAGGCCAGGGCCAGGTGGCTTTGGCACAAGCAGCAAGAGATGGTCACGGCATGGAGAGGTTGTCAGCGGAGCATGACGTCGGTCCAGGCGCTGATCCAGCCCTCGCGTCCGCTGGCGATGGCGTCGGGCGCGAGGCGGGCAGGCTGGCCGGGGATGGCGGCCCACTGCTCGAACAACTCGCCGGCGGCGGCCTTTTCATTGGCCGGATAGACGAACATGTGCAGGGGGATGTCTTCTTGGAAGGCAGGGCTGAGGAGGAAATCGACCAGGCGGCGGGCGGTTTCCTGGCGCGGGCTGTTGGCCAGGATGCCGACGAATTCGATCTGTTCGAAGCTGTTGCCAGGCGTATCGATGCTGGCAGTCGGCGGTTCGGTCAGGTTGTTGAAGTAGACTTCGGCCGCCGGGCTGGTGGCGTAGCTGACGACGATGGGGCGGTCGCCCTCGCCGCCAGAGCCGGCCGTGAAGGCGCCGTAGTAGGCCTCGCTCCAACCATCGGCGATGAGGACATCATTGGCGCGCAGGTCGCGCCAGTAGTCCAGCCAGGTGTAGTCGCCGCTCTCGCCAAAGCGGGCGATGGTGGCCAGCATGAAGGCCAGGCCGGGCGAGGAGCTGGCCGGGTTCTGGATGACGGCCAGGGAGCGGTAGGCTGGTTGGGCCAGGTCTTCGAGGTCGTCGGGCGGGGCCAGGCCCTTGTCGGTGAACCAGGCTTTGTCGTAGTTGAGGCTGACGTAGCCGAAATCGACCGGCAAGAGGCTGTGGCCGGGGTCGAGTTCCAGGGCGTCGGGGATGTCGGCCAGGAGGGGGCTGGGGTAGGGGGCGAAGAGGTTGGCTTCGAGGGCGCGACTGAGGAAGGCGTTGTCGAGGCCGTAGACGACATCGCCGAGGGGGTGTTCGGGCGAGAGCAGGAGGGTGTTGAGCATCTCGCCGGCGTCACCCGCTTTCAGGATTTGCACTTCGATGCCGGTCTCGTTTTTGAATTGGGCGAGGACTTCGGCGCTGATGTCGAAGCTGTCGTGGGTGACGAGGATGAGGGCTTCGGGCCGGGCGGCGGGGGTGGAGTCGGCCGACGGGGTCGGCGGCGCGCAGGCCAGGAGGATGAGGGGGAGCAGAAGCAGGAGGGAGAGGCGCAAGAGGTGGTTCATGGTGGGGTCTCCGGGGAAGGATGGGCGGGGATGTGGATGACGAGCAGGACGCCCCGGCGCAAGGAGAGGGCGGCGGTGGGGGCGGTCATCTCGTTGCTGACCCCGCGGCTGCTGCCAAAGGCAAGGGTGAAGTCGTGCAGCGGCCAGCGCAGGCCGCCGTGATAGCTGAGGCCCTCGACCTGGGGGCTGAGGGCAAGGGCCGAGACGGTGTCGCCCGGCCGCCCGGCCACGCTCAGCCGGTCACGGACGACCCAGGCCGTCTGTTCACCGTCGGCCAGGCTCAGGCTCAGGTCGGCGAATTGGGGGCCGGCCAGGAGCAGGAGATTGGCAAGTTCCTGATCGAGCCGGCCGCCCAGCGCAGCCAACAGGAGAACTTCATCGGCGCCCAGGCGGCGGGCGGCGTGAAGGGCCAGTTCCAGGTCGGTGGCGTCTTTGTCGGTGGGGTGCTGCTCGATGGTGGAGTCAGGTCGATCCAACAGGGCGCGGTCGGCGGCCGTCAGGCTGTCCAGGTCGCCGATCACCAGGTGGGGGCGCAGACCCAGGGCCAGGGCATGGCGGCTGCCGCCGTCGGCGCAGAGGATGAGGTCGTCGGGCAGCAGGCGGCGGCGGGCGGCGAGGGGGTCGGAGAGGTGGCCGTTGGCAAAGAGGACGGCGCGCATGGTCAGTGGGCAGTAATCAGTGGTCGGTGGGCAGTGGGCAGAATGGCACCCTGGGGGGGGATTGGGATGAAAAAGCCACCGGTGGAGGGCCGGTGGCTGGTGATGGCGATGGTTCCGTCCCTACGCCGGCATTGTCCGGGTCAGGTGTGGGGGTCGATGACGAATACGGTCATCCTCTCAGCCGGGCTTGCCCCAGCTCCCCTGGTAGTGATAGGGTTGGCGCTATGGTAGGTGTTCTTGGCCGTTTTGTCAATGGGAGCGCGAATGGCGGTAGTGTATCGGCATTGGTTGAAATTGGAGGAGGGACTGAACGTCTGATCTGGAAAAATGGCTGGAAGAATGCTGTCGAACATGATCTCGATCATAGCGAGCGGCGAGAAAGCGGCTAGAATAAGAAGCAGGTAGTTTCTCCTGGCGGATTTTCCCCCTTTTCCCTCGCCGCTGCTGCGCCACAGGTTGTTGGCGCCAATATTTAGGATCGAGGTGCATATGTTCACCCCCCCCCCATCGTAGTTTAGCTTACGTTATCAATGGGTTGATCGTGCTCAGTTTGGTCTTGGGCGGGCTGGCGCCGGCCCGAACGACGCAGGCAGCAAAGTCGCCGCAGACAGCGAGTGCAGTTGGAAACGAAGAAACGCAATCTTTGGCGGAGAAGTCGGCAAGGCCAGCCGGTGAACTGGGAGAAAAGGAAGCGATCGCGAGTAAGAGCAACGATGCCGGAGATGAAAAAGCAGGCCCGGTGTGGGTGGCAGTGGATGTGTACGGACCAGCCAGCGTGGGGTCAGGCCAGGAGGTAAATCTACGGGCAGCGGCGATGAATGTGAGCAACGAGAAGGCCAGCGGCGTCCGGCTGGAGGTGCGGGAGGAGACCGGGGCGAAATTCGTCGGTCCGGCGTCATATCCCTTGCCCGACCTCGACCCTGGTCAGCAGATCGAGGTAGTGTTAAAAGGGCAGGTGAATGCCAGACCCGGCGACAACCTGCACGTGGTGGTGCAAGCGGCGGGCGGCAACTTGAGCCTGGAAGCGGGCGCTACGTCCAATGCAGCCGTCTACACCGCCATGGTGCGCCAGGACGAGGCGGAGGAGTGGCGGCTGGGGCCGGGGGCTGGGGTGTGGCGCACTGGCAACGGGCGCCTGGAGATCGATCTGCCGGCGGATCGAGACGAGCGCATCGTGCGGGTGTATCATCGGGGAGTGTACGAGCCGGGCGAGAGGGGGCAAGGCGTGCTATTCCGCTTCGAGCTGCAAGCTGAAGATGCGAACGGCCAATCTGTAGAGCAGTTCGACTCGCCCATCACCTTGCGCTGGCGCTATACCGAGGCGTTGGCCGAACATCCGCCGCTGATCCCGCCGCTCTTTGCCTGGTGGAACCCCACTATGGCGCTGTGGGAGCCGCTGCCCACGAGGGTGGACGACGAATCGGGAGCGATCGAGACAGAGGTAAACCATTTCAGCACCTTTGGCACACTGTCCGGCATCCACGAAGCCGCCGAAGACCCCTTCAGCGGCCTCGACAGCGACGCCTTCACCGGCTCACTCAGCTATCACCTCCCCTTGCCTTTGCTCACGCGGCCCGGCGGCTTTGCCCCGGCCCTGGCGCTCAACTACAACAGCCGCAGACGCGACACCCAACAGAACTACGGCTCCGCCGACTCGCTGGTGGGCTTTGGCTGGCGGATGGATGGGATCGACTCGATCAACTACGTCGATGCCCAGCCCACCTACGCCCTGAGTTTGGGCGGCGCCACCTACACCGTGCGCCGCACCGCCGGTTACAGCTGGTACGCCCTGGAAGCGCCGGCGATCCAGATCACACGCGAAAGCAGTGACGAGGATGCCGCCTGGTATGTGTACACGCCCGATGGCAGGCGCTACGCCTTCGGCAAAGTGCAGCAATACGTGCGCTGCGAGAACAACCAGGTGCAGGTGAAGGGCAAGACCTTTATGCTCAGTAACATCACCGCCGCCGCCGACAATGATGTCTTCAATTACAGCGTCAATTTCACCTACAACACCACTTCAGGTGTGGTTTACACCCGCACGGTGGATTTCTTCTGCGGCGGGGTGACACAGCCGGTGAGCTATGTCTTTCAGGCTCTGCCGGGGCAGATGACGTTCAGCGGCATCGGCGGACACAGCGCCAGCGTCGATTTCAGCTATGCCGCCCGTACCGATCTGCCGGCCGCCTGTCAGTCGGTCGACTGCAACGACCCCAGCAGCGACCGCAAAGAACAATGGTACTATGCCACTCGTGCGATCGAGGACATCACGCTGAAAGTGGATGGGGAGATCGCCCGTCGCTACCACCTTAGCACGGAAATCAAGCAGCCATCCAGTGACCCGCGCAGCCACCGGCTGCTGTTGAAGGGGATGCAGGTGTTCGGCCAGGGCGGCGCAACGGCTTTGCCGGCAACGACATTCGCTTACGAGCAAGAAAGCGCCTGCCATACAGTGCAGAACTGCCGACTGACGCAGATCGACAACGGTCAGGGAGGAACAGCGGCGATGAGCTATGAGGTGGAGAATAGCTCTGGCCCACCCTCGTATTGGGCCTACAAATTGAAGACGCTGACCTTGACTGACGCCGTAGCCGGCGGCAATCGCACCACCAACTATTGGTATTCAGGGTGGAGCCAGGAGGCCGGCGGTTACAACTTCACCATCATCACCCACCCCGGTGACGACCCCGCCAGCGGCGGCGACGATTTGCAGGCAAAGCACTGGTTCTATACTACCGATCCTAACAAGGGGAAGTGGGGTCTGGAATTTCAGACTGCTCATAACACGGGGGCCGGCACGCTGTTCGACCGTCGCTGGCAGAGTTTTGCCGAGCCGCCGCTGCCAGCCGGATCGACCTACACCGATGTGCGCTGGCTGCTACAGGATGCGACGAACTACTTGTACAACAGCAACGGCGCCGGGGAACAACGCATCTCACGCCAGAATTACACCTACGCCCTCGACCACCAGAACAATGTCCAGGGCGGCAATGTCACCCATCTGCGCGAGTACGGCGCCACCGACGCCGAACTACTCCGCAGCAGCGAACGCTGGTATTATGCCAGCGCCACGATCAAGAACCGCCTGGCCGAGGAGAAGGTGTATCAGGGTGATGTGGGCGGGCCGTGTAAGAGCCACCAACGGCTGTACTACGACGGCCAGGCCAGCCATCAATCGTCGCCGACGAAGGGGCTGCTGACCAAAGTCGAGGCAGCCCAAGACGCCTGCGGGGGCGGGTTTGTCACCCAGGTACAGAACAGCTATGATCCGACCTGGCACAACCTGACCCGCAGCCAGGATGCCCTGGGACACGGCCTGAGCACGGCCTACGACAGCGAATTCCATGTCTTCGTGAGCACACAGAGCAACGACCTCAACCAAACGACGAGCAGCACCTATCCGCCGGCGGATGTGGTGCAGCGGGCGCTGGGGCTGCCCAGCCAGACCACGGACGCCAACAACCAGGTCACAGCCTACACTTACGATGTGTTTGGCCGGCTGCTGACGGTGAACCGGCCGTTGGGCCATGCCAGCGTGGACGAAGAATGGGTCTACACCAACTACAGCAGCGCCGCCAATCCGCGGCGGGTGCTGCACAAGCTGTATGACGAGGTGACGACGCCGACCAACCCCGAAAGCGGCTATCTGGCCGAGTGGAAGTTCTACGATGGGTTGGGGCGGGTGGTGCAAACGCAGAGCGAGAAAGAGGACGGCAACAATTGGCGCATTGTGGCCAGCCGGCAGTACGACGCTCGCGGCCGCTTGCGCCGGCAGAGCGTTCGCTACAGCGAAAACCTCGCTCCGGGCGCGTACAAGGCCGAGAACTGGGCCTCGGCGCCGCCGACCCACACCCTGTACGAATACGACGCCCTCGACCGGGTGCTGCGCGTGACCGCGCCCGACAACGCCATGACCACCAGCGGCTACGACTATCTGAAAACCTATGTGATCGACGCCCTGAATCACAAGACCGAGCAGGAGAGCGACGTCTTGGGCCGGGTGGTGTTGGTGCGCACCTACACCGGCGCCAATCCCTACAGCCTGTACAGCACGACGAGCTATGAGTATGATGTGTTGGACCGGCTGGAACGGGTGGTGGGGGCGGACGGGGCGGTGATCGACCCGAGCTACAACCTGTTGGGCCAGAAGACGGCGATGAGCGATGCGGACATGGGAGCCTGGAGCTATGGCTATGATGCGGCGGGGAACCTGACCCGGCAGACCGATGCCCGGGGGACGGTGTTGTGCTATGAATACGACGCCCTCAACCGGCTGCGCTATGTGCGCGAGGACCAGACGGCGCCCAAGGATTGCACGGGGACGCTGGTGTGGCGGACGACGCACGAGTACGACACCCTGAACTGGCAGCCGGTGAGCAACGGCATCGGCCGGCGCAACCGGCTGAACGATGGTTCGGGGACGACGACGTGGACGTATGACGGACGCGGGCGGGTGACGCAAGAGACGAAGGCAATCAACAATCCAGGC
>CAYWPZ010000203.1:0-9137 GCA_964460135.1 uncultured Caldilineales bacterium
CGTGCCATCGTCATCCTGCGCAGCTTCACCGAGGCCGAGCCGGAACTGGCGGTAGGTGAGCTGAGCCGGCGGCTGGGCCTGCACAAGAGCACGGTCTCGCGCCTCCTGGCCACTTTGGAGCGCCAGGGTCTGGTGGGGCGCAACAACGAGACCGGAAAATACCGGCTGGGGCTGGGGCTGGTCAGTCTGGCGGGCGTGGCCTTGGGCCAGCTGAGTGTGCGCGGGGCTTCACAGCCGCACCTGCCGGCCCTGGTCGAGGCCACCCAAGAGACGGTGAACGTGGTAGTGCGCGAGGGCGGCGAAGGCGTGAACATAGAGCGCGAGGCCAGCGCCCGGCCCATCCTCTATACTGGCTGGATCGGGCGCCGCCTGCCCCTCTACTGCACGGCCGCCGGCAAGGTGCTTTTGGCCTGGCTGTCGCCGGCTCAGCGACAGCGGTGGCTCCCGGTTCCCCTGCGCCCTTTCACACCGCATACCCTGGCCGACCCCGGCCTGCTGGAGTCGGCGCTGGCGGCTGTCGTCGCCCAGGGCTACGCCATCGACCACGAGGAATTCGAGGCCGGGTTCAGCGCCGTCGCCGCCCCCGTCCGCAACCACTTGGGCGAGGTCGTCGCCGCCGTCGCCGTTTCTGGCCCCACCTATCGCATGGGCCCGGGGCAGATCGAGGCTTTCATCCCGGCACTGCTGGAGACCAGCCGGTGCATTTCGGCCGAGCTTGGTTTTGTTGTCTGACCAGATGCGAACGGGCGCACCGGTCGCGCGTGGGCGTCTTTTCTCCGCAAACAACGCAATGAGGTGTTTGTTATGGCAGCCGCACTCCAATCCCTCCCGGCCTACGTCTTTCTGCCCGACCGGCCGTTTACGCATCCCGCGCACACGGAGGCCGACCGGCTGACCTTGCGTTATCTGATAGTGCGGCTGCGCGAGACCCGTGATCGGCCTGACTACTATGCCCATTTGCCGGCGCCGGTGATCCTGTTCTATCCCGAACCTGACCAACGGCATCACCGCCAGGTACTGGTGCAACCGCTGAGCCTGTATGGCGACGCGGCGCTGCCTGTGGTCGGCTTTTTTGGTCAGAGACTGGCAGGGGCTGACCGGTCGCCGCTCGATGTGGTGGACGGTCAACTGCTGGCCGATCTCTCTGCGCGTTCAGGGTTGGCGGCTTACTGCACCGTGGCCCTGGCAGGGGGCGACTTCGGCAATCTGGTGGTTTTCGCCAGCTTGAAGGCGAAGAAACGCTGGCGGGAAAACGCCACGCACGCCTACGCGGCGCAGGAGCTTGCGCCCGGCTATTTTGCGTCGGTGCGCATCTATAATGGGCAGCTCCGGCGCGGGCTGGAGGACGTTGACGCACTGCACCTCAGCCTGGTCAAGTATTTCGATTTCAGTTCCCATCCTGTCTGGCGCGGTCTGCGCCGCCTGACCTGATCCCGATACGCCCATGTACCCCCTTACCCTGACCATGTGCCAGGCGCCCAACGCCGAGCCGGGCTGCCGGGCCATTGCCGACTACCTGGCTGGGCGCTTGCGCCGGCCGGTGCGCTTCATTGCCGATATCCCCTGGGCGCAGCGGCTGGGCGGGTTGGAAAGTGGAGAGATCGACATCGGCTGGGTCTGCGGGGCTTACTATGTGGATCTGGCCGGCCGGCCTGGCGCAATGGTCGAACCGTTGGCGGCCCCGGTGATGCTCGGAGAGCGCTACGCCGGCCGGCCGGTGTACTTCTCGGATGTCGTCGTCGCGGCGAATAGCCCCTTCCAAAGCTTCGCCGACCTGCGCGGAGTGCGTTGGGCCTACAACGAGTCGGGTTCGCACTCCGGCTACGGCGTCGTCCGCTATCATCTCGCTACTTTGGGCGCATCGTGGGACTACTTTGCCCATGCCCTGGCTTCGGGCGCGCATCAACGCTCGTTGCAGATGATCCTGGCGGGCGAGATCGACGCCTCGGCCATCGATAGCACCGTGCTGGAGACCGAGCTGCGCCACCATCCCAACCTGGCCGCCCGCATCCGGGTGATCGCCAACCTCGGCCCCAGCCCCATCCCGCCCTGGATCATCCAGCGCCGCCTACCTGCCGACCTGCGCGATCAGCTTCGGCGGCTGTTTGCAGCCATGCACCACGACCCGGCCGGCCGCTCGATCCTGCTCGAAAGCCAGATGGCCCGTTTCGCTGCTGTGAGCGACCGGGACTACGACGAAATCCGGCGGATGCGAAAGGTGGTGGAGGCCGCAGAACGGCGATGAAGCACATCAGCCTGACCGAGCACACCCTCGATTTCATTCTGACCACCACCTGGGCCGGCCTCCCCGCCAGGGTGCAGCATCAGGCCCACCGCTGCTTGCTGGACGGGCTGGGGGCGCTGATCGGAGGGACGCAGACGCCGGTGGCGGCGATCATGGCCGACTTCGCCGCCGGTCAGTTCGGCGGCGATGAGGCGACCCTCCTGCGCGATGGCCGGCGGGTTTCGGTGGTGGGGGCAGCGCTGGCCAACGGTTTTGCCGCCAATGCCCTCGACATCGATGACGGCTTCCGTCCGATCAAGGGACATCCGGGCGTGTGTGTGTTGCCCGTGCTGCTGGCGCTGGCCCAGGCGTGGCCTCTCGCGGGGGCCGACTTTCTGGCGGCGCTGGTGATCGGCTACGAGATCGGCATCCGAGCCGGGCGCATCCGCCATGCCACCTACAGCCTCTACCATTCGTCGGGCAGTTGGGGGGCGATAGCAGCGGCGGCTGTAGCCGGCAGGGTGTTGGGGCTGGAGCGGGCGGCCTTGCGTCAGGCCCTGGGCGCGGCCGAGTATCAGGCGCCGATCGCGCCGATGATGAAGGGCATCGACCGGCCGTCGATGGGCAAGGACAGCACCGGCTGGGGGGCGATGGTGGGGATGGCGTCGGCCCTGATGGCGGGGCGAGGCTTTACCGGCGTCGATCCCCTGTTCGACGACGCGCCCGATCCCGGCTGGGTGCTGAACCTGGGCCGCGACTACGAGATCATGAACCTCTATTTCAAGCCTTACGCCTGCTGTCGCTGGGCGCAGCCGGCCATCGCTGCCGCCCTGCGCCTCGCCGCATCGGCCCGCCTGCGGCCCGCCGACATCGTCCGCATTCGGGTGCGCAGTTTCGAGGCTGCCGCTCGCCTCAGTCGCGCCCATCCCCGCAACACCGAGGAGGCGCAATACAACCTGGCCTATCCGGTGGCGGCGGCCTTGATCGATGGCGAGCTTGGCCCAGGCCAGGTGCTGCCGCCGCGCCTCTTCGACCCCGACCTGCTCGCCCTGGCCGACAGGGTGGAGGTGGAAGTCGAGCCGGAATACGAGGCGGCCTTTCCGGCCAAAGCCTACGCCGAGGTGATCGTGACCGGGCGCGATGGCCAGGTCATGGTCAGCGGCCGGGTCGAGGCCCGCTGGGAGCCGCCAGACCGGCCGACGGATGGCGAACTGGAGGCCAAGTTCAGGTGGCTGGCGGCGCCGATGCTGGGGCACGACCGTACCGAAGACCTGATCCGCAGCCTTTGGGGTCTGGCCGCGCAGCCGGAGGTGAGCAGGATTGCCGACCTGGCCGTAGTGGGCAGCTTGAGCGACCCGAACTCAGCCAAGATCGTCCAGGTCCGCGATCTGAAGCGTCAGAGCGTCGATGGAAACCTGAATCTCGCGCAGGGACAAGGCAAGGGAAGCGAGCAGCAAGAGTAGGCTGAGGCCGAAAATCCACTGGCTAATGGCTTCCTGACCTGCGAACTGCGTGAACATGCACAGCACGCAGCCGAAGAAACTGGCAACACCCAGGGCTTGCATGTTGCGGATGATGACGATGCGGTAGCGAAGATTCGCCAGTTGACCTTTGATACGCGGGTCGGGCTGAGCCTTGTAACGGCCATACAGGTCGCGGATTAGCGAGGCCAGGGTGAGGAAGCGGTTGGTGTAGGCCAGCAAGAGGAGGGAGATGGCAGGGAAAAGGAGGGCGGGGGTGGTGAGCGTGAGTTCCATGGGCAATTAGAGCGCGATCGATTGTGGCCACGGCTGGCGGCGAGCTTGCGTCCACAGGGTGTTGACATAATTCAGAGCAAAGTAGTTCTGCGCCAGGTGCAGCCAGAACGCACCCGCCGGCGTCAGTTCGAGGAAACGCCCCGCCGTCGTCGCCATCCCTGCCTTCTGCGCCGCCCACAACAGCAGGCGGGCCTTAGCGGCGTCTGTTCCCAGCTCGGCGTCGATGGCGTCGAGCGGGATCCGTGTCTCGTAGAAGCGCCAGTACAGCCACCACCAGCCCGACATCTGGGCAGAGAAGGGCATACGCAAGGCGATGGCGCTGCGACCGGCGCCGGCTGTCTGCATCCAGGCTTCGAGGTCGAAGGTGTTGAGGACGAAGCCATCGGGCAGTTGTGAGCCAGAGCCGGGGCCGATGCCGATGTAGCCGGCGCGAGTGACCGAGGAATAGCGAGGGACCGAGCCGCGCTTGAATCCCCACACCGACACGCGCTGGAAATCGTGATCCTCGCACCACTGGCTGATGGCCTTGTACTGCCGCCGTCGCACGTTCAGCCGGGGCATACGCACGCCTTTCAGCCGCAGGTGGTTGCCGACAGGTGTGTAGGGAAAGGTGAAGAGGGGGTAGGTGGTGATTTGGTTGGCGCCAAGCTGGGCGGCGCGGGCGAGATCGAACAGCACATCGGCAAGGCTTTGTCCGGGCAGGGCGAACATGAGATCGGCGTTGACCGAAGCGAAGCCGGCGGACGTCAGCAGGTCCAGGGAACGCGCGGCGGTTTCGGGCTGGTAGCCGCGCCCGATCGCAGCCAATTTGTCGGCCTGAAAGGATTGCACGCCCAAAGAAACCAGCGCGATCCCGGCCTCGTGCATCTGCGCCACCAGCCCGGCATCGACATCGGCCGGGTTGGTCTCGATGCAGATGTCGCCGCGCAGATGGAAGCGCTTGCGTGCGTGCTCCAGGATGCTGGCGACGCTGTCCATCGCCAGGGTAGGCGTGCCGCCGCCGATGTAGGCGGTGCTGATCTCGGCCGGCCCGACCTGCTCGGCCCACCAGTCGATCTCGGCCAGGGCCGCTGCGGTGTATGGCGCCAGCAGTCGCTGGCGGTAGGGGGTCTTGGTGTAGGGGCAATAGGGGCAGAAATGCCGGCAGAAGGGGACGTGCAGGTAGAGTGAGGTGCGGACGAGGCGCGGTGGCGTCCATTCTGGCGGAGGCGGCTCGAAGCGCCATCGTTGCGACGGCCCCACCAAGAAGCGGCGGGCGCCGCGCGTGACCCCGCGTGTGATCCGCTGGCCCAGGCTGTCTACCAGTACCTGGCCATGGCCCGCAGGGCGCTCGGTCGTAGGCGTTGGCATGCGCTGATCTCTGTGCAGGCGGCGTAGCCGCAATCGGGGCAGGTCTCGTCGGAGGCGCGGCAGCAGAAGGACTCGCCATCGACATCGGCTACGACCGCCGAGGCCAGCCGGCGCGGCCAGTCGCCCGATCGCAGCGCCAGCAAGCCGGCCCGCGAGTTAAGCACCGGCAGCCCGGCCCGGATGCAGGTCAGCAGCCGGTCGATGACGGGCGCGCGCTCGGCAGCGTCCAGGAAGAGTTCGTCGCGACCGTAGTAGGGCGTGTGGAAGTAGAACATGACGCCGAGCACCGGCAAGCGCGTATCCCGCACCCATGTTCGCCATCCCGCCACAGCATCGGTTCTCCGCCGCTGAAGTATAATTCGCGAAAGCCTCGCTGCCAGGCGCTGTGCATGGCAGCGAGCGCCTGTTCCCATGTCATCGCCGGACGGCAGGTGTTGGCCACCCGGCAGCCGCGGCAATGAAAGTTGCAGCGGTCGGTTATGGCAAGGCCGTCGATGAGAGGCTCCGGCCGCCGCAGCACGGCAAAGCGCCAGGCGAAAGGTAGGTAGAAACGCAGCCTTGTCCACATGCGGAACCTATGTTTTCAAAGCGACTTGGGTTGAAGCAGAACTTCGTAAGATAGTGTACTACACCTGCGCGAATACACGAAGATCACTGCGACAACCACAAAAGCCCAGGCCTTGCGCCTGTAGTTGGCAATGGATCTGGAGGGATGCCGACCGCCATGCTGATCTACATCGATCTCGAACACCCATCCATCCGCTCTGACCCGGCGTGGGGGCAGAAGCGGCTGCAGCAAAAGTTGCGTTTCGAAGCGCTTTCGGGCTGCCCCTGTCTGCTGCTGCGCTACGAGCTGGCGCTGGCAGGCTGGGTGGAGCGGTTGCAGCCGGCGGCCGTGCTGCTCAGCGGCATGATGACGGAGTGGGAAAGCTACGAATCCGGCTGGCTCGACGGCATCCTGGGCCTGATCCGAAGGTGGGAGGGGCCGATGATCGGTTTCTGCGGCGGGCATCAGCTTATCGCCCGCGCTTATGGCGCCGAAGTGGGGCCGATGCGGGCGCTGGCGGGTGAGGAGACGGAGGCGCGGCCAGATTTCGGGGCCGGGCTGTTCAAGGAAGATGGTTTTCTACCGGTGCGGGTTGTGGCCGAGGACGCGCTCTTCGCCGGTTTGCCGGATGAGATCATCGTGCGGGAGGAGCACTATTGGGAGGTGAAGGAGCTGCCGCCCGGGTTCGTGCAGTTGGCCCAGTCGGTTTCATGCCGGATTCAGGCCATGCGGCACGAGCATCGCCCCATTTATGGCGCGCAGTTTCATCCCGAACGCTATGACGACGCCCATCCCCACGGGCGGCAGGTGTTGGTGAATTTTTTGCGTTTGGTCGCCGGCTGAGTGGGTTGGCAGGGGGTTGATCATCGCCGGGCCTTGGCGACGATTGTGACCGGCGCGGCGCCAGGGAGCGGCTCAGAAAATGCCCAGTTCGTCTTTCGCTTCGTCGCTCATCATGTCCGGGTTCCAGAACGGCACCCAGACCAGGTTGATGTTGACTTCTTCGATCTCGGGGAATTGTGTGCGGATGACCTGATAGGCGTCGTTGATGATCTGCGGGCCAACCGGGCAGCCGGGACTGGTGAGTGTCATATCGACATCCACCCTGGCCTCTTTGGGATCGACGTTCACCTCATAGACCAGACCGAGATTGATGATGTCGAGCATCAATTCGGGGTCCTTGACGACTTTCAGCGATTCTCGGATTTCGTCGCTGTTTGGCATGGGTTCACCTCCTACGAAAAATGACTTTCCACGAAAATATGGCCGTTTTCCACCTTCACCTCGAATGTGTTGGCCGGCTCGAAGGCGGGCAGGGTGAGGGCGGCGCCGGTGCAGAGGTCGAACTCAGCGCCGTGGCGAGGGCAGGCGATGACGCCGGGGCGCACGATCGGTCCCTCGGCCAGCGGCCCGCCATCGTGCGTACACACATCCTCGATGGCGCAGATGGCGCCGCCGACGTTGAACAGGGCGACGACAAAGCCATCGACCTCGACCAGCTTACGCTGGCCGGGGGGGATTTCTTTCAGTTTCGCTACTTTCTTGAATTTTGGCATAGCATCAATGGTACACGGATTGGCGCGGATGAACGCGGATTCTTGGAATTATTCCGGCCATTCTTCCATGCCCCAAACGCCCGCTTTGAGCACTTTTAGTGAGAGCAAAGCGCACTTCATGCGCACAGGGCCGATGGGGATGCCGAGCATCTCCAGGATGTCGTCCTTATCCAGCGCCTTGACCTCAGCCAGCGTCTTGCCCTGAATTTCGTCGACCAGCATCGAGGCCGCGGCCTGGCTGATGGCGCAGCCTTTGCCATCGAAGACCGCCTCCTGCACACGGTCGCCGTCCAGCTTGAGTTCGATCGTGATCTCGTCGCCGCAAAAGGGATTGACATCGTGATAGTGCACATCGGGCGCGTCCAAATGCCCCTTGTGCCGGGGATGGCGAAAATGATCGATGATGTTCTCGCGGTAGAGATCGTCCATGGGGAAGTGTGAATTGGCGTCGGGTGTTGGTAATTGGTAATTGGACCCACGTCACTGTGAAAGCATGAGTTTCGTTTGTGGTGTGACGATGGACGGTAGACGATAGCAAATTCCCCCCATTCAAGCAGGCTGATCGTCTATTGTCTATGGTCTATCGTCATTGCCAGAACTTCTGATCTCGAACTGACTTCAGGTTAGCTGTTGCATTTGCCGCTTGAGATTCTTCGTTTCAAGCCTGCGACCTGCCACTTGCAACCTGCGACCTGCGACCTGCCACTTGCGACCTGCCACTTGTCTACTTATCTACTTGCTACCTACTCCTCAAACAGCGCCTTCGCCTTGTACAGCGCTACGACCAGCCGATCGACTTCTGCGGGCGTATTGTAGACATAGAAACTGGCGCGGGTGGTGGCGGGGAGGCCGAAATGGTCGTGGATGGGTTGGGCGCAGTGATGGCCGGCGCGCACGGCGATGCCATCGAGATCGAGGATGGCCGCCACATCGTGCGGGTGGATGTCGCCGAGGACGAAGGCCAGCAGCCCGCCCCGGCGCTCAGGCTCCGGCCCCAGGATGCGCAGCCCCTCTACCTCGCTCAGCCGCTCCCAGGCATAGGCCGTGATCTGGCGCTCGTGCTCGGCCACCCAGCCCATGCCCAACTCATTCAGATAATCGACCGCCGCGCCCAGCCCGATGGCTTCGGCGATGGCGGGGGTTCCGGCCTCGAACTTGTACGGCAGCTCGTTCCAGCGGCTGCCCGACATCTTCACCTCGCGGATCATGTCGCCGCCGCCCATGAACGGCGGCATCGCCTCTAGCAGGGCGCGACGCCCGTAGAGCACGCCGACGCCGGTGGGGCCGAGCATCTTGTGCGCGGAGAAGGCGAGGAAATCGACAGCCAGGGCTTGCACGTCGGTGGGGAGATGGGGCACGCTCTGGGCGGCATCGACGACGGCGATGGCGCCGACGGCATGGGCTTTGGCCACCAGGTCGGCCACAGGATTGATCGTCCCCAACACGTTCGACATGGCCGTGAAGGCGAAAACCTTCGTGCGCTCGTTCAGCAGGGTGGCGAGGGCCTCCTCGTCCAGTTCACCGCGCGGGGTGATGGGCACAAAACGCAGCGTGGCCCCGGTGATCTCGCAGATCAACTGCCAGGGCACGATGTTCGAGTGGTGCTCCATCTCGGTGATGAGCACCTCGTCGCCCGGTTTCAGGTTGGCCCGCCCCCAGCTATAGGCCACCAGATTGAGGCTTTCGGTGGTGTTGCGGGTGAA
>CAYWPZ010000204.1:0-8998 GCA_964460135.1 uncultured Caldilineales bacterium
GGCGTGCTTGGCCTCCGCCGCGTGCCAAAGGCGGAGCGGCTGCCGTCGGCCCGGCTGTAAAGCCCTACCCGCCAGCGATAGCTTCCGGCGGGGAGCTGCAGGCGGTAGGGCTGAATGAGGACATCGCCCGGCCACCAGTCGCGGCTGAGCAGGGCCAGCCCATCCACCTGGCCCGCCCGCTCACCCGTCTTCTCGTCCAGCACATGGTTGAAGGCAGTGAAATCGCCGGCGCGGGTGGAGGCGGGCGGGTCTAGCGCCTGCCAGATGAGCGTGACTTCCAGGGCTTGGCCGGCGCGGGCGTCGCTGGGCAGCCGGTAACCCACCAACGACAGACCGGCGTCGAAAACGGTGGGCGGGTCCAGCGGCGTCGCCGCAAAGTTTTCGAGATCAGCGGGCGGGAGTTCATAGATTCGAGCCGGCGGTAGACCGGCGGCCATCGGCCCTGACCACACCTGCTCGCCCAGCGCGTCCAGCCGGGCCTCGGTCTCAGCATCATCGAGCGCCCAAAGATACAGGCTAGGCCCGTCGGCAGAAAGAAGCAGGGCCGGGGGCGAGGCGGGGGCTACGAAACGGGCGAAAGGTGGGTTGCCGATCAGGGCGGCGACGGCGGCGGGGTCGCTCTCTTGGCCGGGATCCACCCCGCGCACGGCCACCCACACCTGCTCGGTTCCCAGCCGCGCGGCCCAGGCGCGGGCCTCGGCCAGGGCCTGCTGCCAGCGACTCAGCGGCACGCCGAAAGCCTGCGCGCCGGCACCGCTCTCGATGGCCTTGCCGACATCGGCAAAGCTACCGGCCCAGACCAGGACGATGACCACGATGGCGACGCCGATAAGCGCCGCGCGACCGCGAGGAGAAAAACGGCCGGCCACGGCATCCAGGCCGAGGGCGAAGAAGATCGCCGGTAAGGGCAGGAGCACGGTCCAGTACTGGGGATACAGGCGCAGGGGGCCGAACGCCAACAAGAGCAGCGGCCCGGCCAGCCAGAACAACAGGAGCATGGCTCCTGGACGGCGATGCGGACGCCTCAGCCAGAGCAAGGCGCAGCCCAGGCCGATCGCGACCAACGCCATCACCACCCAGGCCAGCCCATCGCCGCTGCGCCACCACCAACTTACGCTCGCAGGCAGCCCGGCGACGCCGGCCACCCCGGCCCCACCCAACACCTGCCAGGCCGAACGCCAACGGTCGCCAGAGGCGCCGTTGGCCGCGGCAGGAGATAGCTCGGCCAGAACCGTCGCCAGCTCGCTGCCATACTTTGCCAGGCCGAGCCGCGCCCAATTGGCCAGCCCCAGAAGATAGGGCGCCAACAAAAGGGCCGCCGCAGCAACACCCCAGGCCGTCCATCGCTGCCGCCAGCGCCGGGGGGCGACAACCAGCGCCGCCAGCCAACTGGCCGCCTGCGCCAGCGCCAGCACATGCGCCATGACCTGCATCGCCGCCAACACCGGAAACCAGAAGGCCGAGCGGATGTGACCGCGTACCACCACCTGCCAGGCCACCCACAACAAAGCGACGCTGAACACCACCTGGATGTGCGCCCAGAGTTTGCGATCATAGAGCGCCAGCCAGGGATTGGCCGCCATGTACAGCGCCGCCAGCCAGCCCAGACGATGGCCGCCGATCTGCCGGGCGAGAGCGTAGGTCAGGGCCACAGCCACGACGCCCAGCGCACCCACCATCCACACCGCCGCCTCCGGTCGGCGAACGAAAACCAGGGGCGCGGCCAGCAGCCAGGCATCGAAGGCCGAACGAGGGATGCCCACCGAGGTGCCGCCGCTGAGCAGGGGCAACTCTCCGCCCCGGATGATGGCCAGCGCCATGCCGGTGATGTGCGCCTCATCGTACTTGAATTCTACCAGCCCCAACTCGAACCAACGCAGGGCCGTCGCCAGCAGAAGCGCCGCTGCAACTGCCAGCCTTTGCCAGAGCAAGACAACCATCCGCTTGCTGTTCATGGCGCGACATCCGCCGCAATGTCTCTCATGCGCCGATGATACCCGCCCTCCTTCGGATCGAGCAATTCGGCCGGGTTGCCCACCGACCTTTGGCCCCGCCCGCCCCGGCCTGCTATAATCCCCTCTCGCTTCAACCTTATTCACCTTCGCCTTTGGCCCCGCCTACACGGGAGCGCCACGGAGTACGCATGAACAAATACCATATTTGGACCATCGGCTGCCAAATGAATGTGGCCGATTCCACGCACGTGGGGGCCGAGCTGGAGAAGCTGGGCCTGGAACCGACCGCCGACATCGACGACGCCGACATCGTCGTCCTCAATACCTGTGTGGTGCGCCAAAGCGCCGAGGACAAAGCAGCGGGCAAACTGGGAGCGCTGCGGCACTGGCGCAAAGCCCAACCCGAACGCACCCTGGCCCTGATGGGCTGCATGGTGGGCGTCAGACCGTCGCCCAAGCTGACTGCCGCCTATCCCTGGGTCGATGTTTTCATGGGGCCGAGCGAGGCGGCGCCGCTGGTCGATTATCTGCGCAACCGCGCCCTCGACGAAGAATTGGCTGCCATCGAGCGCCAGCAGCTCGCCCGTCGCTACCAGGCGCAGGATGGCGCCTACCCGAGCGCCTCGCTCAGACACCTGGCGCTGCTCGGCGACGCCCCGGTGGCTGCTCATGTCCCGGTCGTCTACGGCTGCTCCCACGCCTGCACCTTCTGCATCATTCCCTTCCGTCGCGGCGTCGAGCGCAGCCGCCCCCTGCCCGAGATTGTGCAAGAGGTTCGGGGTCTGGTGGCGCAGGGCGTGCGCGAGGTCACACTGTTGGGCCAGATCGTCGATCGCTACGGCTACGACTGGGGCGGCTCGCCCAACCTGGTCGATTTGCTGCGGGCGGTGAACGACATCGACGGCCTGGAGCGCATCCGCTTCCTCACCAGCCATCCCAATTACATGAGCGATAGCCTCTTGGAAGCGGTGGCCGGCCTGCCCAAAGTCATGCCGCACATCGAAGTTCCCATCCAGGCCGGCGACGACGAGGTGCTGGCCCGGATGAAGCGCGGCTATACGGCCGATGACTATCGCCGGCTGGTGCAGCGCATCCGCCAGATCGTGCCAGGGGCGGCCATCCACACCGATATCATCGTCGGTTTCCCTGGCGAAACCGAGGCCCAGTTCCAGCGCACCTACGACATCCTGGAAGAGCTGCGGCTGGACAAGGCCCACCTGGCCCGCTACAGCCCCCGCCCCGGCACCGTCAGCGCCCGGCGTATGGACGACGATGTGCCCGACGAAGAAAAGCGCCGCCGCCACGCCCTGCTCGAAGAACAGCACGAACGCATCAGCGCCGACCTCAACCTGCGCTGGTTGGGCAAGCAGGTGCAGGTCTTGTTCGAGGACAGGCACAAGGGCAAGTGGCGGGGCCGCACACCCCAGAACCGGCTGGTCTTCCTGGATGACGAGCGCGATCTGGCCGGGCAAGCGCTGGAGGTGGAGATCACCTGGGCCGGGCCGTGGAGTATGCAGGCGCGCCTGCCACAGCCGGCGGCGATGGAGACCATCGCCCTGATCTGACGCTGCTGCGAGCGCCATCCATCGCTCACCAACAGGCCCCTGGCTGGCAGCGCAGGGGCCTGTTCACGAGCGAAGAACGAGCGCCGTCTACTTGCCTTTTGGCGCCGGCCAGCAGGGCACGTTGAGCACCTGTTTGGGGTGGATCAGGCGTGGATTCCGGATCCCGTTCGCCTTCGCCAGCGCCTTGACGGTGGTGTGATAGTGCTTGGCGATGCCGCTCAGGGTGTCGCCGCGCTTGACGACGTAGGTGCACAGCGGCGGTGGGGGCGGGGGAGGCGGTGGGGTGACGCCATCTGCAACCCAGCGGCATTTGCGCAGTTGCACATCGTCGAAGTCGAAGTCGACCTCGCGCTCCACCGTGGCCCACTTCTTCAGGCCAAGCAAGTAGAGCACGAGCTTGTCGGACGGCATGGTGAAGGTGGTGGCGTAGCTGCTGTAGCTTCCTGGCGCCGTGCGCACTGCGATGCCCGCCACGGGCATCCCCCACCGCCCACTGAGATCCGAAAGTGAGGCAATCGGCCCATCACCGGCGCGGTAGCCCCAATGCACCTCGTAGCGATTGACGTCCTCGTCGGCGTGTGCAGCCTCCTCGCGGATCATCGCCCTGGCGCTGAACTGATAAGTGGCGCCCTTCTCCAGCCACCACACACGCTGGTAGATGCCGATCCAGCGCTCGGGTTGGGTGGCGCTCATGCCTTTGCTGTTGATTTCCAGCAGTTGGGCGTGTTTGCCTTCGGCCACCACCGGCGCCCAGGTGTCATCGTAATAGCCGTAGTTGGCGGCGCCGCCGTTGTTGTAGGCTGCCCAGTATTTGGCCGTGCCATAGGCATCGAAACCACCCTCGAAACTGCCGTTGGCCAGCAGGTTGGGGCCATCACACACCAGGTGCGGTTTGGGGGCAACGACGGGCGGCGCCGGGTGAGCAGGTGGGGGCGGTGGAGGCTCTGGCAGCGGTTGCGGCTTAGGATGATGCGGCAGCTCCGCTCTGACCGGCAGCGGCCCTGTCAACGAGATGGCGTCGAAATCGAAATCCACCTCACGGTTCCAATCGCCCCACTTCATGCGGCCGACGATGAAGACGGTGAGGGCGTCGCCGGCGGCCTTGATTGGGAGCGAGACATCGTAGTAGCCGCTGGGGTTGGCCCGGTCCTGGATCGGCCCGGCGTTGACCTCTTGCCAGCTCGCCTGCGACCAGTCGGCGTTGGCATCATGGCTGACGCCCACCAGGACGACATAGCGCCAGGGGTCGCCGCCGGCGGCCAAATCATCGGCCCGCATCAGGGCCTTGAACTTGAGCTGGTAGACCTGGCCCTTGACAACCGGGACGGTCTGAAAGATGCCGGCGGTGCTATTGGCCTCGGCCGCATCCTTTTTGGTGTTGATCTCGATCAGCTGCGCGTGTTTGCCGACCACCACCGGCGCCCAACCCTCGTCATAGAAACCGTAGCCGGCCCGCCCGCCTGAGGTGAAGCAGTTCCAGCCAGCGCCAACGGCGCCACAAGCGCCGACGGCGGCAAAACCGCCCTCGAAATCGCCGTTCTTCAGCAACTCGCCGGTTGGCGCATTCTTTGCCACCGAAGTGACGATCACGGCCGCAAGCATGACTATCAGGGCTAAAGACAGGGCAACCGTAAGCGTGCGATTCTTGAACTTCATTGTCCACCTCCTGAATGGGGGTTCTGATTGCGAGAACGAAACCGAAAGAGAAAAGAAACAGCCTAGTATCGATCTCGTCGAAACCTGCTAATAGACAGAGAATAGCAGAAAACGCCGCTACTGTCAAGCACTTTGCGACAAAAAGCCGCGAAATTCTCGACAAATAGCGCGCGAAAACGTGGACGTCGGCTTACGAGCGCCGGCTTGCGTCAAGGCCGGAGCCGGCGCATCCCCGTGCATTCAACCCCACGCTTCACCCCCTCACGCCCCACGCTTCACCCCTCACGCCCTCCCCCAACACCCGCCCATAACACGCCAACGTCAGATCGGCAATGTGATCCCAATTGAAATCATGCCGCACCGCCGCTTGCGCCTGCAGCGCCCGCGCCGACGCCGCTTCGGGATAGCGCAACACTTCGAGAAGGCCCTCGGCCAGCGCCTGCGGTTGGCCGGGCGCCACACACAGGCCCGTCTCGCCCGGCGCCACCACCTCGCCCAAGCCGCTACCCGCCGCCACCACCACCGGCGTCCCCGCCGCCATTGCCTCCAGCGCGACGATGCCAAACGGCTCGTAGCGGCTGGGGAAGACGGCCACATCCGCCACCGCATACAGCCGATTACGGGTTGCGTCGTCGATGAAGCCCGCCAGATGGACATGGGCCGCCAAACCCAGTCGGGCGATGGCTGCTTGCAGGTCAGGCAGCAGACTGCCCCTGCCAGCAATCACAACGCGCGCGCCCGGAAACTCGCGCAAGATGGTCGGCATGGCCTCTACCAGCAGGTCGGCGCCCTTCTCCCACACCAGGCGCCCGACGTTGAAGATCAACGCTTCGTCCGCGCCCGCCCACTGCGCCCGAAAAGCCGCCAGTTCCTCGCGCTGCCGGCGCAGGCCGGCGTAGGCTTCGGTCTGGACGCCGTTGGCAATGACCACCACCCGTTCGGCTTCGGCGCCCAGTTCGCGGATGATCTCGTTGCGCATGAAATGGCTACAGGCGATGATGGCATCGGCATGGCTTGCCAGATAGCTTTCGGCCCGGTGGATGCGCTGGTTGATGTCGGCGGAGAGATTGCCCGACATCCGGCCCCATTCGGTGGCGTGGAGGGTGGCCACAAGCGGGATGCCGAAGCGCCGGTGCAGGTCGTTGGCCACGAAGCTCACCAGCCAGTCGTGGGCGTGGATCAGGTCGAAGCCCTCGCCCGAATCGATCCAGCCTGCGATCTCGGCGCCGAGGGCGTCATTCATCTGCCAGATCTGATCGACGAAATCAGCGCCATCGCGCGGGCGCTGGGTCGTGACCCGGCGGATGCGGCCGTGCGGCTCGACCGTCTCCAGGACCGGCCAGGCAGGGTCGTAGCGCGGCAAGACGAGATCAACACGCGCCCGCCGGCTGAGGCGCGGGAAGAGGGCGCGCACGTGGGCCCCCAAACCGCCCACCCGGTTGAATTCGTATTCGGTGGCGAGCATGAGAACACGCGGCAAGGAAGCGGCTTCGTTCATGGTGTATCGGAGAGGGGAACACAGCAGGCCCCGCCCTGACGCCGAAAGCGTTGGACGGGTGGGATCGGGACGGAAGCGAGGGCTTGCGCCAGGTCGCGGCGCGACGTGTGCCGGGCCAAAAGCGTCAGGGCCTCGTCGGCGGCGGCGTAGGCCAGGGCAGCCACGGGGGTGGGCGGGGCGCCGGCTCGTTGTTCATAGGCAGACGGGAAAGCAGCGGGCAGGATTGCGGGCGCAGCCATCGCCCAGACCGTTTCCTCGGCCCGCTCCCCGGCCCAGGCCGCAAACGCCTCCTCGGCCGCCACCGACCCGGCCGCCGGGGCCAGTTCCGGGCTGGTCTTCACCAGCTCGGCCAGCGTCAGCGGATCGCCCAACCAAATGCACGGTGAGAGGACAGGAGGCTGCCACACGGGGGTGGCGCCGGGCGCGTGCACAGCCAGGGCCTGGGCGATCTGGTTGCCGGCGCCGGCGAAGGGCAGGATGCCGGATGGGGGGGGATCGGGCAGGGGGGCAAGGCTGAGGGTGGGGAGGCCTCGCGCGGCCAGCCGGGGCAGACTGGCGAGGGCGGTGTGGCCTTGCGGCGGGCCGAGTACAAGCAGCACGTCGGGGTCGAGGGCCAGTTGGTCGGGGAGGATGGCGGCCAGGGCGGGGTCGCCGTCATCGTTGAGCGCCACCAGCTCGACCCGCGGCGCGCCGCCGGCCTCGTTCCATTGCTGGATGCGCAGACGGACGGCGTGCAGCACACTGTAGCCGAGCGAACGTGATGGCCCCTCGAAGGGCGCGATCAGCCCGATCTTGACCACAGCCGGCGCGCCCCTGCCCGTGCAGGCGGCCAGGAGCAGGCAGGCCGCCATCCCCAACACCCACCTGGGCGCGGCGGCCAATGAAAAACGGAGTACTATCGACATCTTCGTCGCCATCTCCCGTAGCAAAGCTGAAAATCAGGAAGAGATCACGCTGCCCTCAGCCCCCGGAACCGTAGGTCTGGACATTGAGTTGGTGCTCGGCGCCGGTGGTGGCGAAGACGTGGGCGCCGTCGCCGCTGGCCACGAAGTAGCAGTAGAGGGTGTCGGCCGGCTGGATGGCGGCCTGGATCGAGGCCAGGCTGGGGCTGGCGATGGGGCCAGGGGGCAGGCCGGGATAGACATAGGTATTGTAGGGCGAGTTGAACTGCAGATAGTCCTCTACCTTCTCGACCGTCGGCCACCAGGTGCCCTTTGCTGGGTCGAAACCCATGGCGTATTGGGCGGTCGGGTCAGCCTGGAGGTAGCCGAAGGTCTCGTTGGCGCAGACGTCGCCCAGGCGGTTGCGGTAGGTCGAGGCGATGAGCGGGCGCTCGTCGGCCAGGACGGCCTCGCGTTCGATGATCGAAGCCAGGGTCAGGGCCTGATGAAAGGAGAGGCCGCTGGCGGCAATGGTTTGGCGCAGGTTGTCATCCAGGCGCAGTTCCAGCGTCTCGAACATCGTCCGCAGCACCTGAGCCGAGGTGGCGCCGATGGGGAAGCGGTAGGTGTCGGGGAACAGGTAGCCTTCGAACGAGACCCCGGCCGGCTTGTCTTTGATCAGCGGATAGTCGGGCAGGCCCAGCAGCGCCAGATCGCCCGAGCGCACGGTGGCCAGAAAGTCGGCGGCGCCGACCACGCCGGCCTCTTCCAGCACCTGGGCGATTTCCTCGGCCCGTTTGCCTTCGAGGATGCGAACCAGGACATCTTCGGCGCGGGCGCTCTGCAGGGCTTCGGCGATCTCCGGCACGGTCATGGCCTTCGAGAGCAGGAAATCCCCGGCCTCCAGTTGCTGGTCGATGCCATTCAGCCGCATGTACAGCCTGAACAGGCTGGCGCTGCGGATCAGGCCCAGGTCTTCCAGGCGCTGCGAGATGTCGAAACCGGTCTCGCCCAGGGCGACATGGAAGGGCACAGGCTCGGCATTGGCGTCCATCGGTTTTTCGATGGCGTCGCGGTTCAGGTTGAGGTAGAACTGCAGGGCCTGGTCTTCGATGGTGTCGGGGTTGAGGGTGCGCCAGGGGGCGTTGGCATTGCGCACCAGTTTGGCATCGCTGCCTTCCTGGCGGTAGGCCGCCGATTGCGAGCGCGTCCATTGCCCGGCCACCCAGGCGATGGCGGCGATGGCGGCGACGGTGGCCAGAAAGAAAAGCAGACGAGGCAGAAAACGGATGACTGTCATTGTGACTTGTGAAGCGCCAGGGCGATGGGTTGTGCAGACCGTGAAGCGTGAGAACACATCATCGATTTTCACGTCTCACGTTTTACGTTTCTAAACTAAAGTCACTTCGGGATCAGAAGTTTTGGCAATGACGATAGACCATA
>CAYWPZ010000205.1:0-8884 GCA_964460135.1 uncultured Caldilineales bacterium
CTGTGTGGGTGGCCTAGGGGGTGGGGCCGGCCGTCGCTGTGGGCGGTAGGGTGGCGTTGGCATGGATGGCGCTTATGTGGGTGGGCGTGGGGGTAGGCGAGGGGGTGAGGCTTGCGCTGAGCGTAGCCACTGGGGTAGCCGAGGGGGTGGCCGATGGGGTGGCCGATGGGGTGGCCGATGGGGTGGCCGGTGGAGTGGCCGAGGGGAGAGTGGTAGGGCTTGCCCCGATCGTGGCCGTGGGCGGCGGGGTGGGAGAAGGGCTTGCCGTGAGCGTGGCCGAGGGGGTGGCTGCCGGGGCGCCGGGGCAGGCGGCGGCATCGATGCGCGACCCTTGCCCCGGCGAGACGGGGCCGAAGCACGGGTTGCCCTGGTTGGCCAGTTCTTGTAGCAGGTACCAGGCCTGGCTTGGGGCGGTCAGGCTGGCGTCGTCGTGGCTGTAGGAGGCGCCGCTGATGCTGTCGCCTTCGCCCGGCAGGGTGACGAGTTGTTGCCAGGGGCCGCTGGCGCTCTCGCCTCGCCAAAGCCTGAAGCCGAAGGTGCCGATTTCGGCGCCCGTGCGCCAGGTGATGCGATTGCTCGCAGCGGCGATTGTCTCGGCTTTGAATTCGATCAGGGTGACGGCGGCGCCGGTGGGCGGCGCCTGTGCAAGGAGGATGGCCAGGAGCAGCGGGGCTGCGAGGACGAAGTCGCCGCGCCATCGGTGGGTAGGGTGGCGAAGGAAAGGGATCATGGCGCGGTGCGGAGGGGGTGTCAACAGTCAACAGTCAACAGTCAACAATCAACAGTCAACAATCAACGGTGAACGGTGAACGGTGAACGGTCAACGGTGGGCGGTGGGGACTGCATCCGGGGCAGGAAGATGCGGTCTGCGCGCAGGGGCAGGTGTAGGGTCGGGTCGCCGTACAACATCATCGTGTCGATCAGATAGTGGGGGCCGGCGAGGACAAAGAAGCGCTGTTGGCTGCGCAGGAGGGCGTCGCCGAGGGTGTAGACGCCATCGTGGAAGAGAGTTTGCATCAGCAGGCGGCGGAAGCGGTCTTGGTCGGAGGTGTAGCCGAGGCCGGAGGGCGAGATGGCGGCGATGGAACCGCCGTTGGGCTGCCGCTGCATGGTTTCGGCCAGCGAGAACAGGTCGGGCTGGGGATGGGCGAAGTAGCCGTCCAAGCAGTTGAAGCTCATGACAAGCGGCAGGTGGGGGCCGTTCTGCAGGCCGCGGGCATCGGCCAGCGTCCAGATCTCTTCGTGCGCCCAGCGGGACGGACTGCCGTGGCCGCTGTATTGCAAGAGCAAGGCGCCGGCGTCGAGGGCGGCGCTGATGCCGGCGCGGGCGGCGGCAGCATCGGCGACGGTGGCCTTGAGATAGATGCGTTGCGGCGTCAACCACGACGGCAGATAGTCAGTGATGATCGCATCGCTGAGGGCGGCGAAGTTGCCGGCCGGGTCGGTGTCGTCGGCGACGAAGATGGCGTTTTGCTGCCAGGGGCCGGCCAATCCGCTTTCGTCATAGTCTTCGAGCTTGTCAAGCACGGCGTTGGCCTCGTCCAGGCTGTTGACGGCCAGTCGCCCGACGGCCAGATCGGGCAGGCGGTCGCCGTTGAGGTCGCCGTACCAGGCGTCGGCGGGTACTTCGCCCTGTGTCGGGTCCACCCAGGCCAGATAGGGGGGGATGTGTTGCGGCTGGGGCGGGTAGAGGGCGGGGTTGTAGTTCTTGAAGTTCCAGTGGCCGTCGCCAAAAAGGGTGAGAAAGCGGGGTTTGGGGTCGGGCCAGTGCGCGTGCGCCCAGGCCAGCAGGGCAGGGACGGCGCGCGGGTGGTAGAGGCCGTGGTTGAATTCATCGACCACATCCCCAAACTCGACGACCAGCGCCTGGTAGCCGCGCTGCCGGTCGAAGGCGGCCAGACGCTCGGCGGCGGGCCGTAGTGCGGCCGAGGTGACGATGACGACGTCTGCTCCTGCGGGCGGGTTCCGCAAGGCTGTGGGCGGACGAAGGCGGATGCTGGCCGGCTGAGCCAAGGTGGCCTCGGTCTGCAGCCAGTAGCGGTTGCCGGGTGCATCGGCCCCAACCCGGAAACGCAGAGCCAGACCCTGGCCGCTGGGGATGGTCACGGCCCCGATCAGGCGTCGCGGCTGCTCGGCGTCGGTGATGTCCCAGACGGCGATGGGGGTGCTCTCCCAGCCGTGGCTGAGGTATTCGCCAGGGCCAGGGGCCTCGGCCACGAAGTCGAGACGCCCTTCCCAGGCCCGAAACAGACGCCTGTAGTGTAGCTCCCAATAGTTGAAATAGACCCAATCGAGCGGCGTTGGCGGGACGAGGGTGGCGCGGTCGGTCAGGGTGTTGAGGCCGTGGACAAGCACACCGGGCGGGATCGTGCGGCTGATGTAGCTGCGGGCCACACCCGACCAGGCGACGGCGGCGAGGTCAGCCCCATTCAGGCTCAGCTCGGTGCGGTGACTAACATTCGAGCGTGCGTTTTGTTCGACCCAGATGGCGGCGCTGGCGTCGGGGAAGGGATAGGGGACGGTGGCGGTGAAGCTGGCGCTAACGCCGTCGCTGGTTGTGGGCTTGAGCTGCTCCCAGAACCAGGTGTCTTTGGCGGGCGGGTTGATCGTCCACAACGTGAACCAGTAGCGGTTCTGTTCGGCCCGCACCACGGCCGGGAAGTGCACCGGCGGCGCCAGGTCGCCGCGCGGGGTTGCGTTCTGGTCGAGGATGCGCGCTCCGCCGCCGTTGGTCTCCAGCCAGTAGACACCCTCCTCGCTGTACTTCTCGTCCTGCTCGTCGCCGTGGAATTTTTGCCCGAAGAACTCGATGACGTCGCCGGCGTCGAAGCTGCCGTCGGCCTCGCCTGTCACGCGGATGGCGATCGGCCGGCCCTGGCTGCTTAGGGCGAGGCGGCGCGGGTCGATCGTGGCCGGATCGACGCCGGCGGCGAGGAGGTCGGCCGGGGTGAGACGGTGGATGCCGTCGGCGGCGACGCCGATGCGCAAGCGGATGGCGGCGTCGGCGGCGATGGGCGGCGGGGCCAGCGAGAACAGTAGCGCCCAGACCAGGCCGGCGAGGGTGAGAACGGCCAAGAGCGCACGCTGCCGGCGCTTGGCCGGCGAAGGCGGTTCAGGCCCCGTAGAGCGATCGCGATTGCTCGACATAAGCCAGACTCTGGTGGCGGAAATAGGTGTTGTAGAGGGTGGCGTAGTGCCCGCCCTGGGCCAGGAGGCCCTCGTGATTGCCGGTTTCGATGATCCGGCCTTTGTCCAGGACGATGATGCGGTTGGCGGCGCGGATGGTGGAGAGGCGATGGGCGATGATGATGCTGGTGGCCCGCGCCAGCATGAGGCTGACGGCTTCCTGGATCTGGCGTTCGGTGAAGGGATCGACGCTGGCAGTCGCCTCGTCGAGGATGAAGATGGCGGGGTCTTGGGTGAGGACGCGCATCAGCGCTACCAGCTGCCGCTGGCCCATCGAAAGCCGGCTGCCACGCTCGCCCACCTCGGTTTCCAGCCCCTGCGCCAGCGTCTCCAGCCATTCGCCCTCGCCGATCTGCCGGGCCAGGGCGAGGATGTCGGCGTCGGCGACGCCAGGGCGGGCGTAGCGGATGTTGTCGGCCACTGTGCCGGCGAAGAGGAACGGCGTCTGCGAGACGACGCCAAGTTGCCGCCGGTAGGCGGGGAGATCGAAGCTGCGGATGTCGTGGCCGTCGACCGTCAGGCGACCCTCCTGGAATTCGTAAAAGCGGGCGATGAGCTTGGCGATCGACGATTTGCCCGCGCCCGTGTGCCCCACCAGGGCCACGCTCTCGCCCGGCCGGATGTGCAGGTCGAAGTCCGCCAGCACTTGCTCCTGTTCGCTATAGCGGAAACAGACGCGCTCGAAGTGGATGTCGCCGTGCAGCCGGGGTGGGGTGGCGCGCCCGGTCTGGATGACGGCCGGCTCGGCGTCGATGAGGGCGAAGATGCGCTCCGAGGCGGCCATCCCGGCCTGGATCTGGGCCGAGAAGGCAGCGAGGTTGAGCACGGGGAAGAAGAAGCGGTCGAGACTGGTGAGGAACAGATACCAGGCCCCGGCCGTCACTGCCCCGGCCACCACGCTCCATCCCCCCACCCACACCATGACGGCAATCCCCACCCCGCCCACGGCGTTGAGGACCGGGAAGACGCTGGCCATGGCCAGCCCGCGGCGGATATTGACGGCGAACGATTGGCGGTTGGCGGCGTCGAATTCGTCGTAGATGACCGCCTCCTGGCGATAGTTTTTGGCAATGGCGATGCCGCTGATGCTTTCCTTGATGTTGGCGTTGACCACCGACATGGCTTGCATCCCCTGGCGGGTGGCGCGGCGCATCAGTCGGCGCAGGCTGCTGGCGGTGAGGAAGATGAGCGGCAAGAAGGCGAACAGCGCCAGTGAGAGCTTGAGGTCGATACTCAGGAGGACAAAGGCCAGCAGCAGGGCCTGGACGAATTGTGAAAGGGTGTCGGTGACGAGCAGCACCACTTCGCCGAAGTCTTTGCTATCGGAGGTGATGCGCGAGACAACGCGGCCGGAAGCGAAGGCGTCGTAGAACGAGAGATCCTGGCCGACGGCGGCGGCCATGGCCCGGGTGCGCAGGGCCAGGACGACATCGCCAAGCACGCGCGTCGTCAGCCGCCGGCGCCACCAGTTAGCGCCCCAGGTGATCACGCCCGAGGCCAGCAGGGCGCCGGCAATGAGGGCGATGTTGGCTGCCGAGGGTTCGGCGCGGATGAGATCGACCCCCCAGGCCACCACCAGCGGCAGGATGGCCCCGGCGACGGCGATCAGCGCCAGCAGCAGGGCGGTGATGAGCAACGCCCGCCGGTGGACGGCGAAATAGCCCCACATCCCGCGCAGCAGTTGCCGGTCGGTGTATTGCCGGTCGTAGCTTTCGGGGTCGAGATTGGCAAACACGGCGTTAGTCGGTGAAGATGCGGCGGTAGGCGGGTGAGCTGTGCAGGAGCTCGTCGTGGCTGCCGGCTGCCGCCACTCGCCCCCCGCGCAAGACGATGACCCGGTCGGCCCATCGGATCTGCGACAGCCGGTGGGTGATGATCAGGGTGGTGCGCCCACGGGCGGCGGTGTAGATGGCGCGCTGGATGCGGTCTTCGGTGGCGCTGTCGATCGAACTGGTGGAGTCGTCGAGGATGAGGATGGCGGGGTCGGTGAGGAAGGCGCGCGCCAGGGCGATCCTCTGCCGCTGGCCGCCCGAAAGTGTGACGCCGCGCTCGCCCACAACCGTCTGGTAGCCGTCCTTGAAACCGGTGATGAAGTCGTGGGCCTGGGCGGCGCGGGCGGCGGCCTCGATTTCGGCGGCGGTGGCGTCGGGCTTGCCAAAGGCGATGTTCTCGGCGATGGTGCGCGAGAACAGGAAGATGTCCTGCTCGATGATCGATATCCGCTGGCGCAGAGCCTCCAGGTTCCAGTCACGCACATCCACACCGTCGATCAAGACGCCGCCCTGGTCGGCATCGTAGGTGCGGTTGACGAGCTTGGCCAGCGTGGTCTTGCCGGCGCCGGTCTGGCCGACGATGGCGATGGTCTGGCCGGGCTGCACCTCGAAACTGACCTGATCGAGCGCGGGTTCGGCGCCCTGATGGTAGGCAAAGCTGACCTGGCGGAACTCGATCCGCCCGGCCATCGCTTGCGCCGCCCCGGCCAGGTTCTGGTCGAGTTGGGTTTGGCGGTTGATCAGTTCCAGGATGCGGCGCCCCGCCGCCACGCCCGACGAGACCTGCGAATAGGCCATGAGCGAGACGAAAGTGGGGAAGCCGAGCAATTGCAGCAGCCCAAAGTAGGCCACCACGCCGCCGACTGCCAGCAGCCCCTGGCGATAGAGCAGCAGGGCATGCAGCAGCCCGGCCGCCGACGCCACACCCAACAGCAGCAGGGGGACGAAGCGCGCCTCGACATCGCCCTGCGCAACGAAGGCATCGCGGAAGCGCCGGGCGACGCCACCGAAGCGCTGCACCTCGGCTTCTTCCTGGGCCGCGCCTTTGACTGTCTCGATGCCGTCGATGGCCTCGGCCAGACGGGTGTTCATCTGCCCGAAGGTCGTGCGCACGCGCGTGGTGATCGGCTGCAGTTCGTGCAGGTAGTGGGCCAGAGCCAGGAAGTAGAGGAGGATGTAGAGGGCGGGTGTGAGGATGCGGGCGGGGTGGTAGCGCGGGGCCAGCACGAGCGGGACGAACAAGAAAAAGGCCGACCCGACCACCAGGTTGACCCCCGGATTGAACATGAGGTTGATTTCTCGCACGTCATTGGTGGCGCGAGCCATCGTGTCGCCCACCGGTTGCAGGCTGTGGAAGGTCATGCTCTTGCCCAGCAAGCTGCCGTACATTTCGTCGCGGATGTCGCGCTCCAGGTTCTGTCCGATCATCTCGGCGCCGCCGTTGCGGGCGAACTGCAAGATGCTGCGCAGCAACTGGCTGGCCAGGATGAGGAGGGCGGCGCGGGTAAGCACGGTGGCGTCGGGCGGCTGCTGCAAGATGGCGTCGAAGGCCTGGCCGGTGAGGACGGGGATGGCTGCGGCCAGGGCGGCGTTGCTGAAGGCGCCGATGGTCATGATCAGCCCCCAGCGCCATTGGCGCAGAGCGTGCGAGCCAAGCCAACGCAGCGCGCCGCGGCGGTCGCTGCGATAGCGAATAGGGGCGCTGAATTCGGCGCGGCCGGCCGCGGCGATGGGGTGGGGCATGGGTGCGGGTGGAGTGCTCATGCGGACAAAGATCGGGCGCCTGGCCGTGCTGGCGGCCATCTGCGCCCGCGCACATTCTACCCTCCGCGCCGCCTCTGGCGCGAAAGTCGCGCAGTCGCTTTCCCCAACCGCTCGGCTGGCGCCGTCAGCCGGCCAGTTGGCGCTGCCTGGTCAGCGCCAGCGTCACGCTGCTCGTCGTCAGCATGCTCGCCAGCACGAGCAGCGTCCTGTCGGCGCCGGCAGGCAGCGGCGCGAGGGGCGAGACCTCGCCAAGCCCTGACCCAGGGAACCCCGCCTGCACCCACGCCCCGCGCAGGGCGGCCAATGCTCCCAGCGTTAGCGCCGCGATGGAGAGCGAACTGATGAGGTGAGCCGTGATACGTTTCATGATGCCGCCTTCCGATTCTGGATCGTGGGGAATCGCAGCCAGAGCCATCGTCGGTCTTGCTCCCAGTGGCGAGTCTGGGCGGTAAGAGCGAGAATGGATTATCGATTCCTGAATCAGGGGCGATTATATGCCCATTGTGGCCGCATTGCGCAACCGGCGGCCGCAGCATGATGTAATTGACATTCCTTTTAAGTCGAAGGCGAGTCGGATCTGTTTGCTCAGGCGGCGCCGGCCGGGGGCGGTGTTCGCCAAAGCATGAGTAGGCCGCCGGCGGCAAGCAGGCCGGTGCCCAGGCCGAGTACGAAGAGGGCAGGGCCGGGGGCGACGGGGCGGTTGTAGAGCGCGGCCAGGGCCGGAAGCAGGCGCTGGTAGGCGGCGATGGCGGGGAAGGGGAGGCCGGCCAGGGCCAGGAGGAGGAAGCCGCGGGCCGGATCGGGTAGGATGCGACGCCAGAGCGGGGCGAGGAGGGCGGCGACGAGGAGGAGGCCGATGGTCAGGGTCTGCAGGCGGAACTCGGCGGTGCGCAGGAGTGCGGGCGTCCAGGCTGGCGGGAGCATGGCCAGGGCGGGCGGAACGGCGAGGGCGAGGAGGAGCAGGCGCAGCGTCAGCCCTGAGTGCAACGCAGGGGAGAGGGGCAGGCGCAGTCGGGGGGCCGTCGCCAGGAGGACGAGGCCGAGGGAGAGGCTGACGAGGGGAGCGTAGAAGATCTCCCGGCGCAGCGGGATCTGCCCGGATCGCACCTCCGGCACGAATTTGACGTATTCGGCCAGGTCGATGCCCAGGATGTTCAGGCCGGCGGCGGGGTGCGGCAGCCAGGCGCCCCAATAGCCGAGGGCGATCAGGCCGAGTCCGGCGGCGGCGAGGGCGAGGGCGAGGCGGGGGCGCCAGACGGCGGGATGCAGTTTCATGCGCGTTGCAGCCGATAGACCTCGAAGGTACCCTCCAGTCCTTTCAGAGTCGTGCGGAGGGTTTCGATTTCATAGTGAAGTTGATTTTCGTGTAGCCACGCAGTTACCTCGGGGTCATCGCGAACGGCGTCGGAGATGACAATGTCCTCGCCGGCGGCCAGGTTTTGGATGCGGGCGGCGACATTGACGGTCGAGCCGAAGTAGTCCAGACGGCCGTTGAGGGTGACGGCGATGCAGGCGCCGTGGTGGAGGCCGGCCTTGAGCACGAGGGGGGCGTCGGCTGTGGGCTGGGCGGCCAGCAGCGCCTGGGCGTGGAGGATGGCTTTCAGGCCGTGCAGTGGGCGGCGGAAGGCGGCCATGACGGCGTCGCCGATGGTTTTGACGATGGCGCCCTGTTCCTGGTCGATCGTTTGGCGGAGGATGTCGAAGTGGCTCATGACGCGGCCAAAGGCGGGGGCGTCGCCGATGGTCTGATAAAGCCGGGTGGAGTCGCGCAGGTCGGTGAAGACGATGGTGAGGCTGCCGACTGAGATCTGCTCGCCAGGGCGCAGGGCCTCGCTGGAGAAGAGGTCGCGGAAGGTTTGCAGGGTAGTGACTTCGGCGGCGGTGGCGGCTTGGTCGCTCCAGGCCAGGCGTTCGAGAAGCAGGAGTTGTTCGCGTTCGCTGTCGTTGGCCAGGTGGATGACAGGGTTCGTCCCCAAGCTGACCTCTTCGCCCGGCCAGCCGTCGGCGCTGGCCCGGAAGGTGGCCTCGTTGGCGCCGCCGGCTGCGATCTGGACATAACGGCCGCCAGGGAGATCAACAGCACGCAGCCGGTAGCGTCCGGCTTCGAGCGGGAGGGAGAGGTCGCGGGTCGAGTGGGGCGGCAGCAGTTGTTGGGCGAGGAT
>CAYWPZ010000206.1:0-8850 GCA_964460135.1 uncultured Caldilineales bacterium
GCTGAAGGCAGCGAAACGGCTGGCGGAGGGGTCGGCGGAGCGGTCGGAGCGCTCGCAGCGCTCCGACCGCTCGCAGCGCTCCGTGGATGCCATCCACTTCCTCCTCGTCGGCGACGGCAAAGAGCGGGCGAACCTGGAGGCGCTGAAAGCCGAGTGGCAGTTGGACAACGTCACCTTCACCGGCGCCGTCCCCAAAGCCGCCATGTCCCAAGTCCTGGCTGCGTCGGACGCCTGTGTGGCCATCCTGCAAGACATCCCTATGTTCCGCACCTGCTACCCCAACAAGGTCTTCGACTACATGGCCGCCGGCCGGCCCACCGTTCTGGCCATCGATGGCGTCATCCGCCAGGTGATGGAGGCGGCGCAGGGTGGGATTTTCGTGCGGCCGGGCGATGACGAGGCCCTGGCCACAGCCATCACGACATTGGCCGCCGACCCGGATCGGGCCAGGGCGATGGGCGAGGCCGCGCGCAGCTATGTCCTGCAGAACTTCGACCGCCGCCAGCAGGCCGAGCAGTTCGCCGCCCTGGTGCAGCGGTTGGGGGCCACAGCCAAACGGCAGGAGCGGGGATGAGCGGGTTCTATCGCCACCATGGCAAGCGCTGCTTCGATCTGATTGTGGCTGCGCCGGCGGTGGTGCTGCTCTCGCCCGTTTTTCTGGCCCTGGCGTTGGCTGTGCACATCTATCACGGTTCGCCGGCGCTGTTTCGGCAGCGCCGGCCGGGCAAAGATGGCAAATTGTTCGAGTTGTACAAGTTCCGCAGCATGAGCAACGCCCGCGACGCGCAAGGCCGCCTGCTGCCCGACGCCGACCGTCTGACTCCCTTTGGCCGCTTCCTGCGCAGCACCAGCCTGGACGAGCTGCCAGAGTTGGTCAACGTGCTGGCCGGAGATATGAGCCTGGTGGGGCCGAGGCCGCTGCTGGTGCAGTACCTCGACCGTTACACGCCCGAACAGCGGCGCCGACATGAAGTGCGCGCGGGTATCACCGGCTGGGCGCAGGTCAACGGTCGCAACGCCATCAGTTGGGAAGAGAAGTTCGCCCTGGATGTGTGGTATGTCGATCACCTGTCTTTTTGGCTCGATCTGAAGATCATGGCAATGACGGTGTGGCGTATCCTCAAGCGCGAGGGGATCAGCGAGCCGGGCCAGGCGACGATGCAAGAATTTGGCGCCGAGTACGGCGCTGGGAGCCAGTTCTAGGCATGGTCGCCAACGCTCGCCAGCGCGTCCTCATCCTGGGGGCGGGCGGTCATGCCCAGGTGGTGGCCGATATTTTGCGGCAGGCGGCGGCGCAGGGCCAAGCCATCGAGCCGTTGGGTTTTCTCGATGACGCGCCTGCCTTGCGCGGGACGCTCATCCAAGGGCTGCCGGTGCTGGGCGAAATCCAGGATCTGGCCGCCCTCCCACACGACGCCGTCATCGTTGCCATCGGCGACAATGCCACCCGGCGGCGTTTGTTTGTCCGCTTGCAGGCCATGGGTGAGTGCTTCGCCGTCGCCCGGCATCCGCGCAGTATCATCGCCCCGGATGTCGTCATCGGGCCGGGCGCCATGATTTGCGCCGGCGTCATCATCAACCCGGCCAGCGTGGTCGGCGTCAACGCCCTCCTCAACACCGGCTGCACGGTCGATCATCACAACCGGGTGGGAGACCATGCCCACATCGCCCCCGGCGCGCACTTGGGCGGCGAAGTGTGGGTGGGCGAGGGGGCGTTGGTGGGGATCGGGGCCGTGATCTCACCCCGCCGCCGGGTGGGCGAGTGGGCGGTGGTGGGAGCCGGCGCGGCCGTGATCGGTGATGTCCCGGCGGGCGAGACCGTGGCCGGTGTGCCGGCGCGCCCGCTTCGCCCCGGCGTTTTGCGTGCAGTTGAGGTATGATTGGCTTATGACCACTTTGAGTGACTATATCGATATTGGCATGTCGTCACCCGACATCACCGACGCCGAACGCTCGGCGGTGATGTCGGTATTGGCGTCGCGTTTCCTCAGCCTCGGCCCCAAGGTGGCGGCTTTCGAGCAGGCGCTGGCCGATACTGTCGGCGCAGCCCACGCCGTCGCCGTCAATTCTGGCACCAGCGGCCTGCACCTGGCCGTGATCGCCGCCGGCATCGGCGAGGGCGACCTGGCGATCACGACGCCGTTCTCGTTCGTGGCCTCGTCCAATGTCATCGTCTACGAGCGCGGCGCGCCGATCTTCGTCGATGTCGACCCGGTCACCGGCAATATCGACGCCGCCCAGACGGCGGCTGCTGCGGCCGACCTCTGCCAGGGGGGGCGAGCAGCGGAACGGTGGCTGCCGCCGGCCTTGCGCAATGGCCGCACCGACCTGCGCCGGGGCCAGCTCAAGGCCATTTTGCCCGTCCATGCCTTTGGGCAACCGGCCGACATGGATGCGATCCTGGCCGCGGGCCAAACGCATGGCCTGAGTGTGATCGAAGATGCCTGCGAGTCGATCGGCGCGGCTTATCGGGGCCGGCAGACGGGGGTGATCGGCCGGGCGGGGGTGTTCGCCTTTTATCCCAACAAGCAGATGACAACGGGCGAGGGTGGGATCATCGTTACCAACGACGATGCCTGGGCCGACCTGTTTCGCTCGCTGCGCAACCAGGGACGGGATGTGTTCGATTCCTGGTTGAATCATTCGCGGTTGGGCTACAACTACCGTCTGGACGAGATGAGCGCCGCCCTGGGTCTGGCCCAAGTTCATCGGCTGGATGAGTTGCTGTGCAAGCGGGCGCAGGTGGCTGCCTGGTACAACGAGCGTCTGGCCGAGGTGGAGGCGATCCAAACCCCGACCATCGCTGCCTCGACCACGCGCATGTCATGGTTTGTGTATGTGGTGCGGGTGCGGCCGCCGGCCGACCGTAACCAGGTGATGGCCGACCTGGAGAAGGTGGGCATTCCCAGCCGACCCTATTTCTCGCCCATCCATCTTCAGCCCTTCTATCGCCAGCGCTTTGGCTACGAGCCGGGCGCTTTTCCGATCACCGAGGAGTTGGGGCGGGTGTCGTTGGCGCTGCCCTTTTCGAGCGTGATGAGCGAGGACGAGGTTGACTGGGTTTGCAGCCAGATGAAGAAGGTGGTGGGCTGAGGGCAATGGACGCATAACGATGGCCACCGTGACCGAGGTGAAGAAAGATCGTTCGGCCTCGAATCGGCGCTGGCTGTTGCGCCTGGTTTTGGGCGCGGTTTTGGCTGCCATTACCGTCTTTGTGCTGTCGCAGGAGATCGATTGGGGCACGGCCGTCGGCTATTTGCGGCAGATGGCAGTGGGGTGGGCGCTGCTGGCCGTGGGCAGCGTGGTTGCGAATATTTCCTGCAAGGCGATGCGGTGGCGGCTGCTGTTCCCGCCCGATGAGCCGTTGCCCCGGCGCCGGGAGGTCTTTGGCGCCCTGATGGCCGGTCAGATGTTGAATTTCCTGCTGCCGCTGCGCAGCGGCGATCTTTCCCGCGCCTATTTCATGGGCCGTCATCGGGGGGCCAGTACGGCCTCGGCGGCCGGCACCGTCGGGGCCGAGAAGGTGATCGACCTGACCATCACCGGGCTGCTGGTGGCGCTGGTTTTGCCCTATGTGGTGCTGCCGGCCTGGGTGGGGACAGCAAACCGGGGTGTCTTTGTGGGCGCGGCGGTGGGCGTGGTCTTGTGGGTGGGGGTTTTTGCCGCCCTGCCCTGGATGCAGCGAACTCTGGCGGCGCTGGGAAGACGCTGGCCGACCCTGGCTTCTGCCAGCGGTCTGATCTCGCGGCTGTTGGATGGTCTGCAAGCGCTGCGTCATCGCCGGCGGATGCCGCGGCTGCTGGCCTGGTCGGTGGGGGTGTGGTTCTTTGCTCTGTTGACCAATCTGTTGTTGCTCAGGGCCTTTGGCATCCCGGCCACCCTGCTCAATGCTGCCCTGGTGCTGCTTTTCATCCTGGGTGGGGTGAGTGTGCCGCTGGCCCCGGCGCAGATCGGCGTCTTCGAGGGTCTGGCGGTGTTGGCGCTGTCGTTGACGGGGGTGGCGGCGGAGCAGAGTCTGGCCTTTGCCATCGTCTTGCACATGATCGTCATGGGTGCGCCAACGGTCGTTGGCCTGCCGTGGATCTGGCGGCAGACATGAGTTATCGAGGCTGATTGACAGTTTGTGCTTGTGGGTCTACACTTAGCGTGTGATTCACTGAGGAATCACTCTCGACACTGCTATGGAGGAGCAGAAGATGAACAAGAACTCGTTTCGCTGGTATCTGTTGTTGGCGGCGCTGGCTCTGGTTGTGGTTGTGGTTGCGGCCTGCGGCGGCCAGCAGGCGGCCGAGAAGCCGACGCTCAAGTTGGCGGTCAATCCCTGGTCAGGGTCGGCTGTGAATGTGGCCGTAGCCAGGCAACTGCTGACCGAAAAGCTGGGCTACAAGGTCGAAGTCGTTGACATCGACGAATATGCCACCTGGGCCGGGCTGGCCAAAGGCGATCTGGACGCCAGCCTGGAGGTGTGGCCGTCGGGTCATATCGACGACAAGGCTGAGTACATCGACAAGCAAAAGGTAGTGGAGGACGGCGGCCCGCTGGGCGTGATCGGCAAGATTTCGTGGTATCAGCCCAAGTACGTGGTCGATCAGCACCCGGAACTGGCGACGTGGGAGGGGTTCAAGAATCCCGACCTTGCCAAGCTCTTTGCCACAGCCGAGACGGGCGACAAGGGGCAGTTCCTGGCCGGCGACCCCAGTTTCGTGCAATACGACGACCAGATCATCGCCAACCTGGGCTTGCCGATGCAGGTAGTGGTGGCCGGGTCCGAGCAGGCGCTGTTGGCCGCGCTCGATTCGGCCTATAGCCGGCAGGAGCCGATCCTGTTCTATTTCTGGACGCCGCACTCGATCCATGCTAAGTATGACCTGGCGCCGGTGAAGCTGCCGGACTACAGCGAGGAATGCTACGCCAAGGCCGAGGCGAAGGGCGTGGACTGTGACTACCCCGAAGATGTGTTGTATAAGATTTTCAACAAGGATTTGAAGACGAAGGCACCCGAAGCCTACACTCTGCTCAAGAATATGAGTTACGACACCGCCGATCAGATCCAGATGATCGCGGATGTGGAGGTAAACGGGAAGACGGCCGATGAGGCGGCCAAGGCCTGGATCGAGGCCAACCAAGCGAAGTGGGAGGGGTGGTTGCCGAAGTAACGCCGCCGCACGGTTGTTTCATACGAGATCGAACAGGCCCCCGCCAAGCGGGGGCCTGTTTGTTATGTACCGGGCTGTCAGCATCTTTGCAATGTGCTTGTGTTGGCCTTCGCCTTTCATCGTGATTCCCAGCAAAAGGCCAACACCCGTTTCCTAGCGGTGGAGCGGGCGCAGAGCCGGCTGGTGGCCATCTATTTGGTAATGGAGTTGCTAAGGCCCAGTTTTCCTTCAACCCCCCACCCGACCGGCTGGCGCAGTGGCCGGCCTGGCACAGGACCGCTTCAGTCTGACTGTGCTCTATCCGCAGGCGGAGGGCGAGGACGCCTGGATGTTTTCTCAGAGAGAGTTGATTGACCAGCCACTGGATCAGACGGGCCTGCATCCCCTGTCCTATCTGGATTCACTTATCCTGGGTCTGGTGGAGCGTTCCGCAGACGTCAACGCCTTCATAACCTGGAATGCGCGCCATTTCCGCAGAAAGCCAGCCTTGCCTGTGCTCACGCCGGCCGAGTTTTTGGCGCGGTAAGGGGTGTGACGCTGCTAGCGGCGCTTTGCGAGGTCGCGATCTCTCTTGACCGTTTCTCTACATGCGGTTTATACTCATCACAGAGGTAAGACATGATAACGATTCCTGTGAAATTACCCAAAGGGGTGGTTCACACAATGCTGCCTATTCCCAAGAAAGGAGTCATTGAACATGGTTGAGACTATTCGCGTTGCCGAACTGGCTGATCGTTGGCCTGAGATCACCCAAGGCTTGCGCTCAGGACAACGAGAATACCTGGTGATCGACGGACAGACAGCGGCTTTGATTGTTGACTCGGAACGCTATCAACGGCTGGCATCACTGGCCAAGCGCGAGGAGCGTCGTCAGCGCGTGCTGAGCTTGCCGCTGGTAGGATCTACATCCGAGACCAGCTGGGATGATGGCTTTGTCACCCTTGGACGGGTAAGTGAGAAGTTCACAGGTCTGTCCGATGACGATCTCGATAAGTTGTTTGGCAAGGCGTTGAACGAAATTCGTGCAGTTGGGGCATGAAGGGTGAAGTTGAGGTGCAGGACAGCTTGATCGTTGTTTTCGATACCAACGCCCTGCTACCCCTGCTTGTTGGCGCAACTGCTCGCGCCGGATTACTGCGTGAGTCTTGGCGAAATCGCCGTTTTGAGGTCTGCATTACGCCGCAAACACTGGCCGAGGTCGAACGCGTGCTGACGTATACCGATGTGCAGCAGAATTTCAAACTGAGTGATGCCGATGTCGAACACATCACCATGCTGTTGCAGAGTCATGCTCGCTTGTTGCCCGGCCTTTATGAAGGAATTACGGTCGTCAAAAGCGATCCTTCCGATAACATCTTTCTGGCCGCGGCACTGGAAGCCGGGGCGGACTACCTTGTGACCCAAGATGCACATCTGCAACGCCTGAAGTATTATCGCGGTACGCAGATTATCTCTTTGACGCAGTTTGCGATGAGCTTAGGGGGCGGGTAGCTAGCCGTGCTGATGGGGATGCGGCGCTATGGGCAATGGTCGAGGCCAATCAGGTCTATGAGTGGTAGCATCTCGTGGAGGGCCTGGAGATCTATGAACCGGGGTCGCTTTTTCTGGAAGCGGCGAAGAACCTGTAGCGGCCTCCCGGATTGCGTTTTCGCGGGAGGTCCGGTGCCAGATTGCGGATCTGCCGGGTCGTATCCAGGCACAGGCGAAGCAGGAAATCGCCACACTGAGCGGCGAACCACGACCAGAGCGCGGCCAACCTTTATCGCATGAGAAGAGGGAGATGGACGTGAAGTTGAGGGGTGGAAGTAGGTGTGTAGGTGGAGGTTGGCGTGAATGTTGGCGTAGGAGTCTGACTGGGAGTATGCGTGGGGGTGGAGGTTGGCGTGCGCGTTGGCGTCGGAGTATGCGTGGGGGTGCGGGTTGGAGTAGGCGTGTTCGCGGGAGTGGGTGTTAGAGTCGGTGTGGGCGTGCACGTCAGCAACTCGATGTTCGTCACCGAGCGCGCCGGAAATGTGTAGTCGAACGACTGACCTGCGTTGGTGATCGCCGAAAGAGTAGGGCGAACGGAGCGATCGCTGTAGTCCGGGCCGGCCATCTGCCAGACGATTGACTTGGCGATGGGGACGAAACCATCGATGGCGATAGTTGCCTGCTCCGGCGCCGAGTTCTTGTTGGTCACGATCAGATACAGCTTGTGGCCGTTGTCGGTCTTCGTGGCGTAGGCTGAGAGATAGGGGATGCCGGAGAAACGCTGGGTGTAAGTGAACCATTCGTAGGACGCGTCGATGATCTCATCCTCGTAGGTGGGGCCAATCACGCGGCTGTCCAGGAGCAGCGGCCCTGAGCGATTGCGATTCATCGTCATCAACTCGTGTTGGGCGTCGCGTGCCGCGTTGGGCGAAGCCGCCAGGTCGAGCCACGGCAAGGCCACGAGCGGCCAGATCATAGCGCCGTCCACGCCTTCGCGGACGAGGTCCCAGAAGAGATCGGTCCCGATCACGGCTTCGAACAGCGTCTCGTCTATCCTGCGGTCGAGGATGCCCCATCTCGCCTTGCCGTCGATCTTGTCGGTAAGTTCGTACCACAGATTCCACTCGCTGGCCTGGATTTCCATCGTGTTGGCGCTATCCAGTGCATAGTCCAAAACCTGGTCGCGCAGGTCGGCGATAGGATGTTGACCCCAGATGCGGGTGAACGCTGCCTGCGCTGTGCGGTCGTCGAAGGCGCCCGGCTCGGCCTCGAAGCCGCCGTTGCGCACCAGGTTGGCGCCGCCAGGGAGGGGCGTCAATGAGATGTCATCCAGCCAGACATCGCCCAGCGCGTGGCCAAAGAAAAAGCGTAACCAGGCGTCCTTGCCATCGTCGCCTGGATCGGCTGGGCCTGGCAGGGTGGCGGTAAAGGAATAGGTATAGCGCTGCCAACTGTTCGACAGGGACGCGGTGAAGCTTGTGCCGCTATAGAGATGCCAGGGGGCTCGTCCCTGTTGAAGCACCACATGTATGTCTCTCGCCATCGAGGCTTTAGCCCAGAAGCTCAGCTGATAGGTCGCGCCGGAGATGACCTGAAGGCGGGTCTGGTCGAGTTGAATCTGCCAGTCGATCTGTTGCGGCGCCAGGGCAGTGACGCTGACCTGCAAGGAGGCGGCGCCGCTGGCGGCGGTGTTGGTCACGCGGCGGTAGTCGGCGCGGGCGCCGTCGCCTTCGTTTACTGCGAAATCCCAGGCGCGGGCGCGGTTCAGGACCGGATCGACATCCACATAAGGGTGGACGGCCAGAAAGTCCATGCAGTTGGCTGTCTGCTGCAAGATCGGCCCGTTCCAGAATTGTTGGGGGGAGGGCGGCGACGGCGATTGCACACTGGCGCCGATCTTGATCGCCGGATCGACTGCTTTCATAGCCGTCGACCATTCGCAGATCTTATGGATATACTCCTCTTGTGTCATGAGGCCGTTGTCGACCAGATCCCAGATCTCGTTTCCCAGTTCCCAATAATCTACACGCGCCGGCCGGTTACGGGTGTCGCGCACCCAGTCGGCGGCGACGGTTTTGTCGAGGGTGGAGACATTGGCTGTGAACATCAGGTCGGGGATGCCGGCGGCGACGGCAAAGTCGATGATCTCATCTGTGGTGACGCCGTCAGGGTTTCGAGGGTCATAAACGTTGGGATCGCAATTGGGGAAGCGCAGGAAGGTGAC
>CAYWPZ010000207.1:0-8842 GCA_964460135.1 uncultured Caldilineales bacterium
TGGGCGCCGGTGTGGCGGTGGGGGTCGCTGTTTCGCCTGGTGTGCCGGTGGGGGAGGGAGTCTCGCTGGGGGTAGCCGTGGGGCTGGGGGTGATGGTCGGCGTCTCGCTGGGGGTAGCCGTGGGGCTGGGGGTGATGGTCGGCGTCTCGCTGGGAGTGGGGGTGGGGCTGGCGGTGACGGTTGGGGTGATGGTTGGGGTGACGGGCGTGCAAGGGCGCACGCTCACATCATCGAAATAGGCCCAGGCGACATTGCCGGCGCCGTCGTTGTAGGTGTTCAGGTAGATGTTGACGACGCGACCAGCGTAGGGAGCAAGGTCGAAACGGCGATTCTGCCAGCTTGCACCGGCGTCGCCGCGCCAAAGCAACTTGATCAGGTTGTGGTTGGCGTCCAGCAAGAGGATTTCGCTGTAGTCGTTGGCATCGCCGCCGTTGCCGTTCAGCCAGGCTTCGAGTGTGATCGTGGCGGCGCCGGCGGGGAGGGTAAGCGGCTGGTAGGCGCTGGAGTGGGCGCGGGCGTTGGCCGTGGGGGGGACGATGCCGGTGCGCAGGCTGCGGGCGCCGGCGCGGGCCAGGGCGGTGCTGTAGGCGGCAGGGCGGGCAGTCGAGCCGAAGCTCCACCCGCCGCTGCTCTCGAAGCCGCCGTTGACCATCAGGTCGGGGCAGAGGGGCGGCGTTGGCGTAGGGGTGCGGGTGGGGGTGGGGGTGGCATCCACTGCCAGAGGCAAGGCCAGGTGGAGGGCGGCAGCCATGCCCATGCGAGCAATGGCGCTCACGTAGGCGAAATCGACCAGGTTGGCGCGGTCGCTGGTGGCGTGGTAGGCGGGGTTGCGGTCGCGCGGGCGGGGATCCTCGTTGGTGCCGTCGAAGAAGTTCTCGATCACCAGCAGCGAGGTGTAGCCTTGTTCCCAGAACGAGCGATGGTCGCTGAAGTAGGCGGCGGTGGTGGTCTTGATCTCCAGGGTCAGACCCAGGCCGTACAGATGGTTGGCCGCAGCCAGATAGTCGCCCAGCCGCCGGTTGTTCGTCCCTGCGCCGGTGTGCAACTCGGCCACGCGGTCGTCGTTGCCATCATAGCCGATCATGTCGAGGTCGATGGCGGCGACGATGTTGGCGCGCTGGCCGGCCAGGGCCTGGACATAAGGCCGCGACCCCCAATAGCCCTGTTCTTCGCCCGTGAACCAGACAAAGCGCAGGCTGTAGGCCAGGGGGGCGTTCTTCAACAGTTCGGCCATGGCCAGCAGGCTGGCGCTGCCGCTGCCGTTGTCGTCGGCGCCGGGCGCGCTGGCCCCGGCCCCACTCAGGGGATAGGAGATGCTATCGAGATGCCCCACCACCAGAACCAGCCGGGTAGGATCGACCCGCCCCGGCAGATCGGCGACGATGTTGCGCCAGCGCCCGCCGTAGGGGGTGGTGTAGGTGAAGTAGCTGGGGGTATAGCCCATCGCCAGCAAGCGCTCGTAGACATATTGCTCGGCATAGCGCCCGTTGGTCGACCACGAATAGCGGGAGCTGAGTTTGCGGCTGACGCCGCCGATGACAACCGTTTCTTCGCCGCTCAGCCGGCGGTCCCAGGCGGTGATGGCGGCGGGGCTGAGTTGGCCGACCCAGGCGGCGATGCGGGGATCGGCGGCGGCGGGCGGCGGGTCGAGGGCCAGCGCCTGGGCCTGAAAAGATGGCAGGACGAGGGGCTGTTCCAGCGGCCACAGGCGTTCGCCGAGTTCCGAAAGCTGGCGGGCGCGGTCGCCGGTCGTCCATAGCAGGGTGGACGACCCCTGCTGCCAGAGCACTTCGCCGAAGGCGCTCAGGTCGGGCGTGGGGTGGTCGTCGAGGCCGGCCTGGCTGCTATCGACGGCATACAGGCGGCCGCCGACCAGGGTGGGCGGGTCGAGGCGGGTGGGCGGCGGCTCCTGCGCCGCCAATTGGGCGGCCGTCTCGGCCGCAGTGCGCAACACGAGCCATTGGCCGCCAGCCTCGCCGGGCAAGACGGCCAGGGCCTCGCCGGGGATGGCCGTCGCCGCCTGCTGCTCGGCCTCGGTGGTGTAGGGCAACAGCACCAACACCGGCGGCCGGCCGGGCGCGGCCTGGGCGGGAAGTCCGCACAGCAGGAGGAGCGACAAAACCAGCAGATAGAGACGATAACGAGACATAGAGGACACAAATAGGGAAAACACGGATGGTTTCGTATTCTGATCGAAGCGAAGCCGGTCTGGTGACTGTTCACCCTGCCACCATCGTCAATCCGCGCGCGTCGTCACGTAATACAAGCGCAGCAGATGCAGATCCTCCCACGTGAACGCCCCGCCCAGCGAATCGAACACCGGGCGCAGCGAGCCAGGGCCAAGCTCAGCCAGCTTGTCGAGCACCCGCTTCTGTTCGTCAGGCGAGAGGGTCGAGGACAGCAATACGCGCTCGCCATCCACGACGCCACCGGCGCGCTGATAATCGGCCAAATGGGTGATGATCGTGCCCCGCTGCACGCCATACAGCGCCTGCAAATCGGCGATCGAACTGCCGTCGGCAAAAAGCTCGCCCACCTCCTGAAAGCGCCGCTTGCCCGAACTGACCTTGAGGGTCGGAAGCGAGGCCAGGGTGAGGCGCGGGCGTTCTGCCAGCTTGTGCTCGGCGCAATAACTGCGCAAAAGGGCCAGGAACGCATCGCCGTAGCGGTCGAGCTTGCGTTGGCCGACGCCATCCAGGGACAGGAACGCCTCCCGCGATTGAGGGAAGTAGGTCGCCATCTCGATCAGCGTGCGGTCGTGGAAGATGATATAGGGCGGGACATCGGCTGCCTCGGCCAGCTCGGCCCGCAACCGGCGCAACTGCTCGAACAACATGGCGTCGTAGCTCGCGGTTGTGGTTGGCCCGGCCGCCCGTACCCGCTCCATCACCACCAATACCGGCTCGCCCCTGAACACCTGCCAGGACTTGGGCGTCAGCCGCAGGCTGCCGTGCTGCAAATCCTGCTGGAGAAGGCCCTGGCTGATGAACTGTTGCGCCAGATGGCGCCACTGCCGGGCCGAAAATTCTTTGCCGATGCCGTAAGTCGAAAGCTGGTCGTGGCGACGGGATAGCACCTCTTTGGCCTGCGAGCCGCGCAGCACATCGATGATATGCCCAACGCCGAAAATCTCGCCCGTGCGCTTGACGCAGGACAGAAACTTCTGCGCCGGGATGGTCATATCCACGCGCTCGCCTTCCTCGGCCTGTGCTTGAGCCGTGCAGTTGTCGCAGGCGCCGCACGGCTCATCGCCGCGATCTTCGCCGAAATAGCGCAGCAGCGGCTGGCGCCGGCAGGCAGCCGTCTGCACATAGTTCACCAGGTCTTGCAGGCGGGCGATGCGGCCCCTGCGCTCGGAGGCCGCGCCTTCGTCGATGAAATGGTGGATGGTCTGCACGTCGGCCTGACTGAACAGCAGCAGGCAATCGGCCCGCTCGCCATCTCGTCCGGCCCGCCCGACCTCCTGATAATAGTTCTCCAGGCTCTGCGGCAAATTGTAGTGGAGGACGAAGCGCACATTGGGCTTGTCGATGCCCATGCCAAAGGCGATGGTGGCCACCATCACCACATCGTCCCCGCGGATGAAGCGATTCTGGTGCTCCTTCCGGGCGGCGTCCTCCATCCCGGCATGGTAGGGCAGCGCCGGCCAGCCCTGCGCCTGCAACGCCGCCGCCAGCTCATCCACCTGCCCGCGCGTGCTGCAATAGATGATGCCCGGCTGCCCCCGATGCGCCTCCAGGAAGTCCACCGTCTGCTTCAGCCCCTCGCTGCGCAGGTGCACGCCCAGGTGGAGGTTGGGCCGGTCGAAGCTGGCGACAAAGCTATTGGCGGCGGTGAAACCCAGGATCTGCTTGATGTCCTGCTGGACGCGGGGCGTGGCTGTGGCCGTCAGGGCGACGCAAACGGCGGCGGGATAGCGACGGCGCACGGGCAACAGGTGGCGATACTCGGTGCGAAAATCGTGGCCCCACTCCGAGATGCAATGCGCTTCGTCGATCACCAGCGCCGTCACCCGCGATTGGTCGAGGAGGAGCAGGGTTTCGGGCCGCAGCAGCGTCTCTGGGGCCAGATAGAGCAGCCTGACCTCGCCGGCGCGGACGCGGTGCATAGCGGCGATGTAGTCGGGATAGGCGAGTGTGCTGTTGAGGAAGATGGCCGGCGCGCCCATCTCGCGTAGCCCGTCCACCTGGTCTTGCATAAGGGCGATCAGCGGCGAAACGACCACGGTCAGGCCGTCGAAGATCAGGGCCGGGAGCTGGTAGCACAGCGACTTCCCCCCGCCCGTGGGCATGATCACCAGCGTGTCGCGGCGTTGGAGGACATTAGCCACGATCTCCTCTTGCCGCGGCCAGAAGGAATCGTAGCCAAAGACGGATTTGAGCAGTTGGCGGGCGGCGGGGGGCAGGTGGGGCGCGTCGGGCTGGGCGGGCGCCGGCATCGCCGCCGGGGCCGCGCTCGCCCCTGGTTCGGGCAGAAACCAGCCCGAAAGCTGGACATAGCAGCGCAGCTCGTCATCGGGCCGCTCGGCCGGCCGCCACCAGTGCGCCAACGAGACGCGCACCAGCGCCCCGGCCGGGATGACCGCGATCGGTTCCTGAAAACCGACGAAGGTAAGGGTGCAGCCGCCATTGGCGGTGGGATAGCGATAGCGGATGCGTTTGGCTTCTTCATCGCGGGACAAGGGGCGGTCGGGCCGCCAGAACAGGGTGCTGTAGGGCGGCAGCCCGCCGCTGGCCGAGATGAAAAGCGGGCCGCCGGGCGCGACCTGCGCCAGCCCCTCGTACAGAAGCTCCGGCCCGCCGCTCTTGGGCGGCATGTGGGCGCTGATGTGGGCGGTGGGGTCGGCCTCGGTCCCCAGCCTGCGTTTCTGACGGACGACGACGTTCTCGACGTGCGGCGGGATGATCCGCGCCGGCTGCCCTGCCTCCACCTCCCACCATTCCCCCACCTCGTACTCCATCCCAGCGTGTTCGTTGTGCTCGGCGTCGAAGGCTTCCAGCCGCAGGCTGCGCCCGTCCTCGGCGATGCCGCCCACACAGGCGCCGGCGCCGCGATGGGTTTTAGCAACGATCAAGACTTTGATCTTCATGGGAGGAAAAAGTGATCCGCTAAGAACGCGAAGGGGCGCGAAGTCTAGCGATGGCCGGGCAGAGAAACGATACTTGGCATGGAATCGTGGTGTGTTCCGCGAAGTTGGGGGTCATCGCCTCGCGTTTCACGCTTCACGCTAAATGGATGGTGAGAAGCCCTTCGCGTTCCTTCGCGTCCTTCGCGGATCAAAAAAGCCTGGCGCCGCCGCCGCGTTCCTTCGCGTCCTTCGCGGATCAAAAAACCTCACGGTATAAGATGGCGGACTTCGACGCCCAGATCACTTTCCAGCCGCGCCGCCAACAACGAACGATGGCAGGCAGCCGCCTCGCGCTCGACGCAAAAAAGGGCGACCACGCGGACTTCGGGGCCAAGCTCGGCCAGAAAACGGGCGCTGTCGAAGCCAGCCAGACACTCGCGCTGATAGGCGGCGGCAAAATCCGGGCTGAGGACGGCGCGCTGGCGTTTGGCCGTCTTGCCGGCCGCATCGGCGTCATGCTGAATCTGGCGCACAGTCAGGGTGGGGGCCAGATCCAGGCGGTGGAGATAGCGGATGCCGAGATCGGCCAGGCGATTTTGTAGGCGCTGGCTGTTGACGAAGGCGTACTCGGCTCCCCGCACGCCCCGCCGCTGCCTCAGATCGCAGAAGACCTCGACCCCAGCCGCCTGCAGAGCCTGGAAGAATCCATCTTCCGTCCAGCCAAAGGCGCCGATGGTGACGAACTCAGTCATCTTCTTCCTCTTTGCTGCCGTAACGCTTGCGCGAGGTGAAGGTCATCTCGCCGAACAGACTCAGTTGCCCGGCCGTCAGCCGGGTGATGACGGCCGCCTGGGTCTGCAGCTCGTCGTCTTCGTCGATGTGGGCGACGGGGATGCCCATCGCCGTGAGCGAGGCGCCGATCAGTTTGCTGCGATGGCAGTTTTCGGGCTTGCCCTCGCTGCACATGAGGACGACGCGCAATCCCTGGTCGAAGGCGCTCTTGACCCGCCCCAGGCCTTGCTGGTAGAAATCCTTCTGTTTCACCTTCTCGTAATCGACTTTCCGCCCTCCTTCACCATCGCCGCTATCTTCCTGGTAGCAATCGGGGTCATCGGGCCGGCCTCCCAGCTGCTGGCCGAGATAGACATAGCGGACGCCGCGCCGCCGTAGCTCTCGCTCCAGCGCTTCGCGGCTGAACTCCGGCTTGTAGCGCGAGTAGGGCGCGCTGCGGATGTCGATCAGGTAGCCGATCTCGTAGGCGGCCAGGAGGTCGAGGAATGACTCGATGGTGCGGGCGCCATAGCCGATGGTGTAGACCGGGATGATCGCATTCATGATCGGCGCCGTTCGGATCAGGCGCTGCGCGTCTTGCGGGGGCCGCGATAGCGGGCGATGGCGCTGAGGGTGTTGATCTCGCCCAGCAGCTGCGTCACCAGATCAGGAAAATCGGCGGCAAGGTTCATACTTTCGGCGCTGTCGGCTTCCAGGTCATAGAGCCGGATGCGTTCTGTTGTCCCTGGCGCCACCACCAGCTTCCAGCGGCCGGAGCGCAACGCTGTGGTGGGCGACTGAACGGCGTTGGGTGGGGTGGGACTGGAGAAGAAGAGGGGTGGGCGCGCGGGCATGGGGCCGCCGGTTAGGGCCGGGCCGATGTCCACGCCGTCGTACTCCCGGTCGGCCGGCAAAGCGCCGCCCGCCATCGCTACGATGGTCGGGAGGAGGTCCATCAGCGAGACGGGTTGGTCGATGACCAGGCCGGGGGGAATGCCGCGTGGGTAGCGGATCACACAGGGGACCCGCACCCCGCCTTCGTACACACTCCGCTTGCGCCCGCTCAGCCCGCCGGCGCTGCCCTCGTGCCAGGGGCCATTGTCGCTGAGGACGACGATGAAGGTGTTGTCGCCGATGCCGAACTCGCCCTCCAGCCGGTCGAGCAGGCGACCAAGATGGAAATCGACGCTCTCGATGGCGTCGCCGTACAGCCCGGCCCGCGACTTGCCCAGAAAGGGCGCTTCCACGCTCAGCGGCTCGTGCGGCATGATGTGCGACAGGTAGGCAAAGAAGGGCTGGTCGGGCGCTTTGCGGATGAACTGGATGATCTGATTGGTGAAACGGCGACCAAGTGCGGCCGGATTCGTCTCCGTTTCCAGGATGGCTTCGTTTTTGTAGAGATCGAAGGGTTGGAGGTCGTTGCTATAGAGCACGCCGAAGAAGTAGTCGAAGCCGTAGCGGGTGGGATTGAACTGGGGCAGCGATCCCAGGTGCCATTTGCCGGCCATGACCGTGCGGTAGCCCTGTTGTTTGAGCAGTTGCGCCAGGGTCAGTTCCGAGGCAGGCAGGCCAATGACGTCGTTTTCGCGCAGCGCGTAGGTGACGCCGGTGCGTTGCGGGTGGCGACCTGTGAGCAGGGCCGCGCGCGAGGGGCTGCAAACGGCCACCGGGGTGTACATCGCCGTCAGTTTGGCGCCCTCGGCCGCCAGGCTGTCGATATGTGGGGTGCGGATCGTTTCCGAGCCAAAACAGCCGAGGTCGCCGTATCCCAGATCGTCAAGCAAGACAATGATGATGTTCGGCTTTTCGTTGCTCATTTCGCCTCCATCTCAAGCTCAAATCACCTCGAAAACATGAGTTCCATTTCTGGTGTGACGATGGACGATTGACGCTGGACGAAAGCGAATTCCCCTATCCAGGCGGGCTGATGGTCCATCATCTTTGCTGCGTGCGAAGCATCGCACCGTTAGCAGCATCACTGCCAGCGGGCAGCAGGCCAATCCTAGCACAGTCGGTGGAGGGTGGCAATTTGCCGCCGGTTGGCGGCGCTGCCCGTGTTGCCAAAATGCGGGCCGAGGCGTTACGATTGCCCCCGTTTTTTGGCGCCGTTGCACCGCCACAAGCCACCACCCCACATCACAAGGAGATAGAGCTATGGAACGTTTCCTTCGCCGTCGCTGGATCGTTGTCGTCGTTTTCTTTGCTTTCATGTTCCTTCATCAGTCCGACCGGCTGTTGATCGGCCCCTTGACAACGCCGATCATGGACACGTTTGGGATCGATGAGGTGCAGATGGGGTTTGTCTCGACCGGGGCGCTGCTGGTGGGAGCGGTCATGTATCCGCTGTGGGGTTATCTGTATGACCGCTACGCCCGGGCCAAACTACTGGCGCTGGCCTCGTTCATCTGGGGATCCACCACCTGGCTCAATGCCCTGGCCCCGAACTACTCAACCTTCCTCGTCACCCGCGCCAGCACCGGCATCGACGATTCCGCCTACCCCGGCCTTTTCAGCCTGATCTCCGACTATTTCGGCCCGGAGATGCGCGGTAAGGTCTATGGCCTGCTGCAACTGACGCAGCCGCTAGGCTACATGGCCGGGCTGATCGTGGCCACCGTGCTGGCAGGCACGTTGGGGTGGCGGAGCGTGTTCTTCATCACCGGTTCGTTGGGCATTGTGCTGGCGGTGGTGATTTTCTTCGTGGTCAAAGAGCCGCCCCGCGGCCAGAGCGAGCCGGAACTGGCGGGGATGGAGGAGATGGGGGTCTATCGTTTCGAGTGGAAGCTGGCGAGGGGGCTTTTCCGCAAACCCAGCTTGTTGTTGCTCTTTGCCCAGGGTTTTGTCGGCGTCTTCCCCTGGAATGTGATCACGTTCTGGTTCTTTCGCTATCTGGAAACCGAGCGGAACTACAGCCAGGGGGCGATCCTGACGACGATGGCCCCGGCCATCCTGGTATTGGCGGCGGGCTATTTCGTGGGTGGGCTGCTGGGCGATACGCTGTTC
>CAYWPZ010000208.1:0-8728 GCA_964460135.1 uncultured Caldilineales bacterium
TACTACGCATCGCCAGTAGGATGGCGGGGTCGTTTCGCCGTCGTTGTTTACGATCTGATGGAAGAGCGTTTCCCGCACTTCTTCGACCAGCCGCGCCACGAGGCTGTGCGTCGGGCGAAACGCGCCTCTGTTCACGCTGCCGATCTGGTGCTTTGTATTTCTCGAACCACCCAGGAAGACGTCTGCAACTTCCTGCAAATTCCCGCAGCGAAAACGCGCACGATCACCCTGGCTTCCAGCCCGATTTTCAGACCCTTGCCGCCGGCCGAGTTAGCCGCGCCCACATCGCTGCCGCCTGAGCCTTTCTTCCTCTATCTTGGCGATCGGTCGCCCTACAAGAACTTCGAACTGCTTGCGCGCGCCTTTGCCGCCTGGCCCCACCGCCATGAGGCTGCGCTGGTAGCCATTGGTCCCAAATTCGTGGCGGCTGAACAGTCCCTGCTTCACGATCTTGGCCTGGCCGAGAGAGTGTATTCCTATCAGAACATCGACGATGAGGCTCTCTGTCGCTTCTACAATCAGGCGCAGGCTTTCGTCTACCCCTCGTTGTACGAAGGCTTCGGCATCCCCTTGCTGGAAGCGATGGCCTGCGGCTGCTCACTGGTGGCCTCGGACATCCCCACCACTCGCGCTGTCGCCGGCGACATCCCCTTCTACTTCGAGCCAACCGACGTTGCCGGCTTGCAAGCGGCGCTTTCGGCGGCGCTGACCAGCACGGGGCGGGCGGAGCGAAGCAGGGCGGGCATCGAGCGGGCCGGGGCTTTCTCTTGGGATGCCACCGCCGGCCAGGTGCTGGCCATCTACCGTGAACTTGAGGCATGGGCGAGCTGATCCGCTTTGGTCTCATCGGCTGTGGCCGCGTCTCGCTGCGGCACATCCAGTCGTTGCACGATCTCTCTGATCATGCCCGGTTGATGGCCGTGGCGGATGTAGTGGAAGGGCGAGCGCATCGGGCCGCCGCCCAGGCCGGCGCCGATGCTTACACCGACTATCGCCGCCTCCTCGACCGCAGCGACATCGAGGTCATCAACATCTGCACCCCCAGCGGCCTGCACCCGCAGATGGCCATCGAGGCCATGCAGGCGGGCAAGCACGTCATCCTCGAAAAACCGATGGCGCTCTCGCTGGCCGAGGCCGACCGCATTCTGCAAACGGTGGCCGCAACCGGGCGTAAGCTCTGTGTCGTCCTCCAGAATCGCTACAACCCGCCCATGCAGGACTTGCGCCGGGTGGTGGATGAGGGCAGGTTGGGGCGGCTGCTTTTGGGCAACGCCACCGTGCGTTGGTATCGGCCGCAGGAATACTACGAGGACGGCTGGCACGGCACCTGGGCTATGGACGGCGGCGCCCTGATGAACCAATCCATCCACCACATCGACGCCTTGCAGTGGCTGATGGGCGAGGTGGAAGGCGTCTTTGCCTACACCGCCACCCTGGCCCACCGCATGGAGGCCGAAGACGCCGGCGTGGTCGCCCTGCGCTTTCGGAGCGGCGCCCTCGGCCTCATCGAAGGCTCGACCCTCACCTATCCCGAAAACCTCGAAGGCTCGATCGCCCTCTTTGGCGAGCGCGGCTCGGTCAAAGTCGGCGGCACGGCCCTCAACCGCAAAACGATCTGGAAGATCGAGGGCGAACTCGAACACGAGCGCCAGTTGTTGACAAGCCAGATGGTCGATCCGCCCTCGGTCTACGGCAGCAGCCATCTGGCCGTCATCGCCGATATGATCGAAGCCATCGCCCACGACCGCCCGCCGCGCACCAACGGCGCCGAGGCGCGCAAATCCGTAGCCCTGGTGCTGGCCATCTACGAATCCGCCCGCTCCGGCCTCCCCGTCCCCATTCCCCCACCGACCACTGATTCCTGATTCCTGCTTGCCGATTATCGGCCACTGATTACTGATTACTGATTACCGATTACCAACAGAAACTCCACCATGAAAAGCATCCTGGTCTACACAGTTCACAAAGCCGCTTCGATGTTCTTGCACAGCATCTCGGAAGATGTCGCCAAAGAGTTTGGCATCACCCACTACTCGCCCAACAATCGCGGCCAGGCTGACATCTATGACGAGATCAGGCGCGTGAGCTGGAAGGCTTTCATCGCGAATCCCTCGCATCAAGGGTGCTTTGGCCCCATCCGGGCGGGAACCGCCGACCCCATCCTCCCCGACGAGCTTGCCGCCTTTTCGGTTGTCCTCCATCTGCGCGACCCCCGCGATGTCCTCACGTCGCTCTACTACTCGAGTGTCTACAATCACCCCCGCAAAGAGGGCCGCTTCAACCCCAGCGACGAGAAAAGAAAACAGTGGGAGGATAAAGGCGTCGATGGCTTCGCCCTCGAACAGGCTCCGATCTACAAGCAGCGCTACGAGACCCTGATCTCCGGGCTGCTGGGCCGCGACAATGTGACCCTGCTCAAATACGAGGACATGGTCGCCGACTATGCGACCTGGCTCGATCGCTTCCTGGGCGCCTTCTCCCACCTCTCCCTGCCGCCCAAGCGCCGGCTGGGCCTTTTCAGCACGCCCAACTCGCTGGCGGCGGTGCACGAGCGGCTGTACGAGAAGTATCGCCAGGACTTCATCCCGCCCGCCGAGGATGTTCACAAACACATCCGGCAGCTGGCGCCGGGCGACCACGAAAGAAAACTCGCCGCCGAGACGATTTCCCATCTCGACGCCCAATTTGGGGATATCCTCCGCTTACTGGACTATGCCATCCACTGAGAGAGTCGCCTCATGAATTTGCACGACCTGCCCGCCCCGCCGCCCGGCAAGACCGGTTGGCCCTGGAACGAAGGCTACGACGCCGCCCCCCACATCTCGCTGCCCGTCTGGCCCAAGATCAGCATCATCACCCCCTCCTACAACCAGGCCCAGTTCCTTGAGCGCACCATCCGTTCGGTGCTGATGCAGGACTACCCCAACCTGGAATACATCATCATGGACGGCGGCTCGCGCGACGATTCGGCAGCGGTGATCCAGAAATACGCCGCTCATATCGCCTATTGGGAAAGCGAGAAGGATCGCGGCCAGCCGCACGCCCTCAACAAATCGCTCACGCATTGCACCGGCGACATCGTCGCCTTCATCAACAGCGACGACTTCTACCTCCCCGGCGCACTGCGGCGGGTGGCGCAGCTTTTTGCTCAACATCCCGATGTCCCCTGGCTGGGCGGCGTCTGCCGCTATTACGAAGAAGGCGTGGGCTTTGTCGATCCGGGCCGCTATGTGGCCCAGATGCCGCCCTTGCCCAAAGACCGCTCGCAGTGGGTGGATGGCTGGCCGACCAACCAGCCCTCCAGTTTCTGGCGCAGCAAGTGTTTTCAGAAGGCCGGCGACTTCCGCGAAGACCTGGACCTGACTTTCGACACCGAGTTCATGGTGCGCCTGCTCTTTGCCGACCTGCTGCCGATGATCGTGGGCGACGTCTTCTCGGTCTATGTCCTGCACGATAGCTCCAAAACCGTCTCGCAGAAGGGCAAATACGTGGCCGAAGCCGACCGTTTTCGCCCGGAATACTACAAACATCTCACGCGGCAGGAGGGACAGCGCCTGTACTGGCGGCTGATCGTGCGCGGCTACCAGGGCAGGACGAAGGCGAATCGGCGCGGCCAGGCTTATGGCTTCGTCCTGCGCGAGATGCTCGCCCACCCGGTCTGGTTCGTCCAGGGCATGATCGGCCGCTGGCGACAGGATCGCGCCCTGCTCTCGCGGCGCCCGGCGAAAGTCTGAGCCGTCGATGGGACGCCGATTATTTGTCACAACCATCCCCTCGCCGACGGCGATCGAGAGACTCTACGCCGCCCATCCGCGTCTTGCTGCTGCTCCCTACCAAGAGCAGTTGCAGACGATTCTGTTCGAAAGCCTGAACGGCTACGCCGACGCCTACGCCATCAACTTCCCCAAGTTCGGGCACGAAGTGCAGATGGCGGCGCCCAACGTGGCTCAATTGCAGTTGCAGTGGGCGCGAGAGAACGGCCTGACTGCCCTGGCCCGAGAGTTTTCGTTCCTGTCGGCGCCCGTCGTCACAACCCTGCTCGACAAGACCGGCGCCGGCTCCATCTATGCCACCCATCGCCGCCGCCTGCTGGACGCCGTCTTCCTGGAGCAGGTCAAGCGCTATCGCCCCGACATCCTCTGGATCGCCCTGGTCACACCCCTCTCGCCCGCCGTCATCCGCCAGGCCCGCACGTTTTCCGGGCTTGTCATCGCCCAGTTGGATGCCCCTTTTCCCCGCTATCTCGACCTCATCGACTGCTACGACCTCATCTTCTCGTCTTACCCCCAGTTCGTCACCTGCTTCAACGAGTCGGGGCTGCCCAGCGTCCACATGCCCCTGGCCTTCGAGCCAACCTTCATGGCGCGGTGCGCGCAACGCTATCCGGGCGAAGCCCCGCGCCAGCACAAGGCCGTCTTCGTCGGCTCGTTTTCCATCCAACACAAGGAGCGTATGCGGCTGATGGCGGCGTTGGCCGAGACCGGGTTGATCGAGTTCTGGGTCTCGCTGGATAACATGGATAAAGCCGTCGTCCCTGCCGCCATCCGCCAGGCCGCGCACCCGCCCGTCTACGGGCTGGATATGTACGATGTCTATCGCCGAGCCAAGATCGCCCTCAATGTCCATGCCGAAGTCTCCGGCCCCTACGCCAGCATCTTCCGCATGTTCGAGATCACCGGCGCCGGGGCGATGTTGCTGACCGATGAGCGCCCCAACATGCCCGATCTGTTTCGGCCCGGCGAGGAAGCCATCACCTTTGGCAGCGTGCAGGACTGCGTGGACAAACTCATCTACTATCTCGACCACGAAGACGAGCGGGCCGAGGTTGCCCGCCGCGGGCAGATGCGCACCCTCTCCGAGCACTGTTTCGAGCACCGCATCCCGCGCCTGCTGGAGTTCATAGAGCCGCTGTGGCCCTGATCGTTGCCAGCGTCGCGCATTGGCGCATGCACCGACCTGACATCATGGCTGCCTGAATCGACCCCACAGGAAAGCATGATCGAATTAGCCATAGCCACGCACGCCATGTTGAAGGTGGTGGAGCTGGACGATCGATTTCGGTTACGCCAACTGCAGGTTCTGGCCACCGGCCATCATTACGGCATTGCCCTCGATGCCACCGGCGCTCCTGGCTTCCTGGCTAAACACGACGACCGGGTCCTGACGACCTTTCGGCGCCGGCCGCAGGATGGCGTGTGGGCGGCGACCAGCGAAACACCGTTTCAGCAGCGCGTGGGCTACGTCCATCAGATCGCGCGAGCCAACGGCGGGCTGTACATCACAAACACCACCTACAACAGCCTTGTCTTTCAGGATGACCCTGGTACTGTCTGGCATGAATTCCACTTCGGCGATCGCAGCGATGAGGACATTCATCATGTCAATTCGGTGTTCCCGTGCGGTTCACTGGTGCTGGCTCTGCTCCACAATCGCAATCGCGAGCCGAGCCAGGCCATTCTTTTTTCGCATCAGCCGCGAAGGGGCTTCGAACGGTTGGCAACGTTGGGTCTGGCTCACTACGGCTGCCACAATGTTTTTGTGGACGAACATCACCTGTTTTATAACGCCTCGGCGGCAGGGAAGTTGGTCATGATCCCGAAAGTATCGCCCGCTAATATGCGCGAACTTACATTTCCCGGCCATGTCAAGGGCATGTCTGTCACCGATCAGCATATCTTCGTCGGGCTTTCCGCCCATGCCCCTCGTGACAAGCGGGTTGCTTCACCGGGATCGGTGCTGGTCATCGACCGGCCCAGCCTCGAACACATCGCGACGGTGGACCTGAATGACGATGGTCCGGTTGGCAATATCAACGAAATCCGCTGCCTTTCGCAGACCGACCATGCTCATGCCGGTCGCGAGACTGATTTGCAGGGTTTGCACTCGTTTCGCTTGAGGCGAGAAAACAAACTACAACGCTATTTCCGGCTCTTCTCGAAAAAACTGCGCTTGATTGCAGTGCGCAGCAACTACTGACTTGACAATGATGAATGCCGTAGAAAGATATCTGATCACCGGCGGCGCCGGTTTCATCGGCAGCCACATGGCCGAGATGCTGCTGGCTGCCGGCAAACAAGTAACCGTCCTCGATGACCTCTCGACCGGACGCTTCGAAAACATCGCCCCCTTTGTCGGCCGGCCAGGCTTCCGCTTTGCCATCGCCAGCATCGCCAACACTGCCGTGCTCGACCGCCTGGCCAGCGAGTGCGATGTCATCGTCCATCTGGCCGCGGCAGTGGGCGTGCAATTGATCATCCAGCGTCCCGTCCACACCATCGAGACCAACATCATGGGCACCGAGGCCGTGCTGACTGCCGCCGCCCGCTACCGCGTCAAAGTCCTCATCGCCTCCACCTCCGAGGTCTATGGCAAGGGCAGCCGCGTCCCTTTCCACGAAGACGACGATGTCGTGCTGGGGGCCAGCAGCCGCAACCGCTGGTCCTACGCTGCCTCCAAGATGGTGGATGAGTTCCTGGCCCTGGCCTATCACCACGAGAAAGGTCTGCCCGTGGTCATTGCCCGGCTGTTCAACACCGTCGGCCCGCGCCAGACCGGCCGCTACGGCATGGTCATCCCGCGCTTCGTCGCCCAGGCCCTGGCCGGCGAAGCGATCACGGTCTATGGCGACGGCCAGCAGAGCCGCTGCTTCTGCGATGTCGCCGACGCCACCCAGGCCCTGGGCGCACTGATCGAGCACCAAGCCGCCGTGGGCAGGGTTTTCAACGTCGGTTCGACCGAGGAAGTCACCATTGCCGAGTTGGCGGCGCGGGTGAAGCAGGTCACGGGCAGCCAATCGCCCATTCGCTTCATCCCCTACGACCAGGCCTACACCCCCGGCTTCGAAGACATGCGCCGCCGCGTGCCCGACACCGGCCGCATCCGGGCCCTCTGCGGCTGGCGCGCCCAAACCACCCTCGACCACATCCTGGCCCGCGTCGCCGCCTCCATGTCGGCGCAGACCTCGCCGCCGCCGTCCGCAACCAGCGAAGAGGCCGGGGCGTGAGCGATCGCCCCATCGCCATCCTCGGTTTCGGGCGCTCTGGCACCACCTGGCTTTCGGACATCGTTTCCAAGATACTGGGCGGGCTGATCCTGTTCGAGCCGCTGCACCCGCAAGTGTGTGACTTTGCCGCCGAGGTGTGCTACGCCCCCAGTTCCATCGCCCTAGCGAACAAAAACCTGCTCGATCATTGGCGGCGGGCGCTTGGCGGCGAAATCCGCCAGCGCTGGCTGCTGCGCAACCACCTCCTGTCGCCGCTGGAAGATGTCAGCGCCGGGTTCGTGGACATGGTCTGGGAGCAGTGCCAGGTGATTGGGTTCAAGGAAATCCGGGCCAACTTCATGATCGCAGCCTTGATCGAGCAACTGAACGCCCGCGTCGTCTACATCCTGCGCCATCCCTGCGCAGTGCTGGCCTCTATCCGCCGCCGTCGTAACTTCTGGAACGAGTTCGGCTGGGAGCGGCACTGGGCGATGTTCTGCCAGCGCATCGTTTTTGGCTGGCCGGAGGCGCCAGTCCGGCTGGCGACGCAGCGGCAGGTCATCGAGAACGCTCGCACGCCCCTGGAGCAACAGGCGGTGATGTGGGGCGTGAGCGCACTGCTGGCGGCCGCTCAGCTCGACCGTTTTGGCCTGCCGGTGTTTCGCTATGAGGATTTCTATCGGCAGCCGTTCGAGACCACCCGGCGTCTGTTGGCTTATCTGGGATGCGGCTCGCAGCCCATCCACCCCGCCCACCTGTTTGTGCCCTCGATGACCACCCTCCGCACCCTCCATGGCCTTGCCCAGTCCGAAAGCGACATCGCCGCCCGTGGCATGCGTGTGTTCTGGGAGGGGCTGACTGAGGCCGAGGTGCAAGCGGTGCTGGCCATCGCCCGGCAATTCGATCTCGAACGCTGGTATCAGGATGGAGCTTGAGGCCGGGAACAGGCGTTCAACCGCTTCAGTAAGGAAGACACTATGAGAGATATCTTGATCTACACCGTCCACAAAGCGGCGTCGATGTTTTTGCACAAGCTCAGCCTGAGCATCACAAAAGAGTTAGGGATAGCGTTCTATTCGCCAAACGCAGTTGGAACAGTTGGCTACGCCGACGAAATCAAGCGCCGGTCATGGAAGGCATTCATCGAGGACGAGGCCAGGAGCGGATGCTTTGGGCCGATTCGCGCCGGCGAAGCAGAACCGATCTTCCCTGACACGATCGACGACTACTCGATTATCTTGCACCTGCGCGACCCCCGCGATGCCCTGACCTCGGCCTATTTCTCCTCCACCTACAGCCATGCACGCTCGGAGAAGGGTTTCAATGCCAGCGACGAGCAGCGGCGGCAATGGGAAGAAGAGGGCGTCGATGCTTTCGTGTTCGAACGCGCACCCAAGCTGAATCAACGCTACGCCGAATTGTGTACAACCTTGCTGGGCCGCCCGAATGTGGTCTTCGTCCGCTACGAAGATATGGTCTCTGACTTCTACACCTGGCTCGGCCGTTTTCTCTCCGCCTTCAGCCATATCCCCGCCGAAAAGAAAGCGGGTTTGGGCCTGCTGCGAAAGCCCAAGCAGCCGCTGGAACGGATGCAGCAGGCGTTCTATGAAAAGTTCAAGGACGACTTCCTGGTTGAAGAAGAGGATGTCTTCCGACACAAGCGCCAGATCACGCCCGGCGACTACCGGCGCAAGCTGAGCCAGGAAACCATCGGCCACCTCAACCGCGAGTTTCGGGAAGTGCTGG
>CAYWPZ010000209.1:0-8534 GCA_964460135.1 uncultured Caldilineales bacterium
GCAGATGGTGGCGATCTCGTTGATGAAACTGATGCGCGTGGCCAGAAAGGCGTTGGAGGCGTATTTGATCATCTCGGCTGTGCGCAGGTCGGTGATCTGAATGCGGGCGCGCAGGGGGGCGTGCAGTTGCGCCACCTTGGCGGCGGCCTCGCGATGCAACGAGCCGAGCACCACCCGGTCGGGGTTCATAAAGTCGTAGATGGCCGAACCCTCACGCAAAAACTCCGGGTTCGAGACCACCCAGAAGGGAATGGGGTCGCGCTGGCGTTTGCGGATGATGTCGGCCACCCAATCGCCGGTTCCCACCGGCACGGTGGACTTGTTGATGATGATCAGGGGGTGATCCATGTACTCGGCGATGGACTCGGCCGCCATGCGCACGTACTGCATTTCGGCCTCGCCATCCACGCCCGAAGGCGTGCCCACGGCCACGAAGACGAACTCGGCCTGGCGCAAGCCTTCGGCATAGCTGGTGGTGAAATCCAGGCGGCCGGCGCGGACATTGCGCACGATCAGTTCCGACAGCCCCGGCTCGAAGATGGGGACTTCGCCCTGGCGCAAGCCATTGATCTTGCGCTCATCGATGTCCAGGATGACGACATTGTTGCCCAGGTCAGCAAAGCAGGCGCCGCTCACCAGGCCGACATAGCCGGCGCCCAAGACGCAGATGTTTTTCATAGGTCCACTGGATCAGGGTTCTGACAACGCCGCCTGGCTGGCCCGCTCGAAATCGGCCCAGTGCAGGCGCTGCCGATAGAAGTAATAGATCCCCAGAAGAGTGATGGGGATCCACAAGGCGGCATGAAGGATAAGGGTGTAGGCGGCGGCGATTTCGCCGGGGACGCGGCCCACGATCTCCAGGATTTTGATGCCGGGCGCATCGAAGGTGCCCAGGTAGCCGGGTGCGGCCGGGAGCGTGGTGAACAAGTTGACGATGCCATTCATCAGCATCAGGACGAGGAACGAGACCTCGAAGGGAAAGGCATGCATGACGAACCAGTATTTCAGGGTTTCCATCAGCCAGATGACGATCGAGGTGACGAAGATCATCAGTACGTCGCCGGCGTTGGTCAGCGACGAAAGCCCCAACAGGAAGCGGTCGTAGAAGGCGCTGAGCTTGGGCCGCCAGCTCAGCGGCGCCAGCCGGTTGACGAGCCAATCGAACGGACGCTTGGCGGCTTGGGGCCGGGCGGCGACGGCAATGAACACGGCCAACGCCGCCCCAAACAGCAGGCTGAAGAAGATGACCCAGCGCCGATAGACGGCTGGGATGCCGCCGGCAAAGGGCAGGGCCACGAAAACGAACATCAGCATCACCAGGCCATCGAACATACGCTCGATCAGCACCGTGGCCAGGCTGCCGCTCATTGCGATCCCTTCCGTCCGGCGGAGCACATACGAGCGGATGACCTCGCCCGCCCGCGCCGGATAGATATTGTTGCCGGCGTAGCCGATGCACACAACCGGGAACAGACGTCGCAAGGGCACCGCTTTGAACGGGCGCAGCATGTAGTGCCAGCGCCAGGTGCGCGCCCACACGCCCACGAAATAGACGCCAATGCCCGGCAAGATCCACCCATACTCGGCCGTACGCAAAAAGGACCAGACTTCGGCCAGGTGTAGCTTCCGAAGCGCATACCACAACAAGAGGGCGCTGATGACCAACCCGGCCCAGGTGAGCAATCGTCGCATTGGCCCCATTCTAGCACAGCCCCCCGCGGCCCCAGAAACCAACGCTGCCGAACAGAGATGGGAGGTCTTTCCGAGCGGCGGCCAAACACCGGCCGACCCTGCCGCCGAAACCCACCTCGCCCCGACCCCGGCCCTGCCGCCCGAACTGAAAAACGCTCCCACCGAAGTCAAAGAGGCCTACCGTTTCGCCATCGCCAACAAAAAATTGTTGGAGCAAATCCCCGGTTTTTGTGGCTGCAACGCCATCGGACACAAATCGAACTACAGCTGCTATGTAGCCGAGGACGGCGGGCCGGGCGAGGTGCTGTGATTCGACAGCCACGCCGCTGGCTGAGGCATTTGCGTCGATATCACGCGTGACGTGATCGAAATGCAGAAAGAAGGCAAATCGGTCGCCGACATGCGGGCGATCATTATCGAACGCTACAGCCAGTTCGGCCCCTCCACCGATTCCAGCCCGTAACACCCCCAGTTCCGCGGCGCACACTCATCGCCGGCGGCTTCGCCCAGGACGGATGGAAACAAAGCGCCCCGGCAGTGCCGGGGCGCTTGAGTTGGCATCGATTGCCGTACGGTGAGAATGGAAAAGCGGAAAGTGGTAGGTCAAGCCGCGCAGAGAGCGAGTCATTTCGCCGCAATCCTTGTCTACTTGTCTACTTTTTTCCCTTTTTCCATCCGATCAGTGCACATGCCCATTGCCATGGACATGGCCGTGATCCAGTTCCTCGGCGGTGGCGGGGCGGATGTCGAGCACCTTGACCTCGAAACGCAACGTCTCACCGGCCAACGGGTGGTTGAAATCGAGTAGGACGCCTTCCTCGCTGATTTCGACGATGGTGACTTCGTAGACTTCGTCGTCCTCTTCGTCGTGCAGTTCCAACATCATGCCGACTTCAAGTTCGACATCGTCCGGGAACTCGTCCCGCGCCACCATCTCGAAGGCGTCGTCGTCATACTCGCCATACGCCTGTTCGGGGGCAAGGGTGATGTCCGCTTCGTCGCCGACGCGCAGACCATACAACGCCTCCTCGAGACCAGGCATTAGCTCGCCCTCGCCATGCAAATAAGTGACCGTCTCAGGGCCATCGTCGCTCAGCGCTTCGCCGTCTTCCAGACGCATCTCATAGCGCAAGCGAACGACCATGCCATCAGCGACGGTCAGGGGGGTGGAAGTCATGCTGGTGGCTGCCTTAGATCTTGATAACGCTGACTGCGGCCAGGCCCTTGCGACCTTGCTCGACCGTGAACTCGACCTGCTGGCCTTCCTTCAGGCTCTTGAAGCCGTTGCCGTCGATCGACGAGAAATGAACGAAAACATCCTCGCCATTGTCTCGGGCAATGAAGCCATAGCCTTTGGCGTCATTGAACCATTTCACGATTCCGCGTTCGCGATTGTTTGGGGTGGTCATGTTAGGTACTTCTCCTTCAGAGATGAAACGAATAGGGTGTTGATAAGGACGCACAGCTTGCTCGCAACGAAAAAAGCACCGCTCGACGTGATGAACTGCCGATGCGGTGCTCCTTTTGCGTTCCTCGAAACAGCACTGACAACGTCCAACAATGAGCTAAGTATACACAAGATTGCGCAGACGCCAAATCGCGCGCGGTGTGTTGTGCGATCGACGCCGCCTGTGCTATCATCCGCCACCTGTCACCCTCCTCTCCTCCTTTGCAACTCCTCCTTAGCCATGTCAAAAACACCCACTTCCAGCAGCAAGCGCCGCCGCCAGCGCCGGCCCAATGTTCCACCCTACACTGGCCCCGTCGACCTTGGCGCCCAGACCACCGAAGTCAGCGCATCATCGCCGGCTGCGGCTGGCCGCGCCGCCCGCCTCGCCCCATCTGCTGCCGGGGCCGCGGTCGATTTTCGCCAGGAATACGGCTACGTGCTTAGGGACCTGCGCAACATGGCCATCGTCGCAGCCGTGATGGTGGCCTTGCTGGTGGCTCTCAACTTCATCGTCGTCTGATCTCTCCTGCTTGCGGAACCCCAAGAAGGGCCGGCGCCTGCGCCCGGCCCTTTTTCCTTTTTCGCGGCCCGAAGCGCTACCCACCCCGCGTACAAAAAAGGAGACCGCAGCCTTCTGCTGCGGTCTTGATGGGCGAGAAGGGGCTCGAACCCCTGACCTCGGCGATGTGAGCGCCGCGCTCTAGCCGACTGAGCTACTCGCCCGACGCCCATCAGTATGCCACACCCCGCCTGCGCCTGCAAAATCGCCCACCCCTGCCGTTTCCCCAGCCAATGTTCGCCCTCGACCGGCCGGCCCGCATCGCCCTCGCCCTCCTCCTGCTCGGCGCCGCCCTCCTCTACCTGGCCACCCTGCAGAACAGCCTCACCCCTGGCGAACTGAGCGGCGGCGACCTGATCACCCACCACTATGCCCAGGTGCAGGCTCGGCCCGCCAACGCCCCCGGCTATCCCCTGTACACGATGGGCGGATGGTTGTGGTTTCATGGTTGGCGCAGTCTTTGGCCGGGGGCCAATCCTGTGGCCGTGCTCTCCAGCTTCTCGACGCTTTGGGCTTTGCTGGCTCTGGCCATCTTCTTCCTCCTCGCCCGCCATCTCACACACGGCAACCTGGCCATCAGCCTGGGCCTGAGCGCCTTCTACGCCGTCACCTACTTCTTCTGGTTCTATAGCGTCAGCGCCGAACAATACACATCGGCCAGCGCCCAAACCCTCGCCATCCTCGCCCTCGTCCACGCTTGGGAGCAAGAGCGACGCCAGCGCTATCTCTACGCCCTCGCCTTCCTTCTCGGCCTCAGCCTGGCCCACCTCGTCACCGTCCTCTTCATCGCTCCCGGCATCCTCCTCTTCCTCGTCTGGGGCGACCGCGGTCTCCTGCGCCGCGGCCGGCTCGTCGCCCGTAGCCTGGCGCTGGCCCTGCTACCCCTGGTCAGCTACCTATTCGTCTATGTGCGCGGGGCGCAGCACCCCGAATGGCGGGGCGCAGGCAGCTGGCCGAGCGCTGGAGCCTGGTTTCTCGACTTCATCTCTACCCGCCAGGGCCGCGGCGAACTGACTTGGGCGCTCGGCCCCCTCACCGACGAGTTCCCCCGCCTGATCTGGGTGGAACTGACGCCCCTCCTGCTCATCGTGGGGCTGGCCGGCTTTGCCCTCAGCGGCCAGCGCTACGCCCTGATTTACGGCCTCACGACCGCCATCTACCTGGTCTTCAGCTACGTCGACCGCCTGGGCAACTGGTTTCAGGTGATCATGCCGCTCTACCCCCTGTTTCTGCTTGGCGCCGCCGTCAGCTTCGACCGGCTCTGGCAGATTTCAGCCGGGCGCGGGTGGCGCTACGCCCTGGCCGGGATCATGCTGGCGTTGGTGATCACGAAAGCGGCCGCCGTCTACCCGCGCGCCAACCTGCGAGATCGCGACGCCGCCGGCCTCGCCCCCGGCCAAGCCATCCTCCTCACCCATCCGCCCCGCCAGGCCGCCCTCCTCACCACCGCCGACGAAAAACTGGCGCTCGACTACCTCACCATCATCGCCGGCCGGCGCCCCGACTTGCGTATCATCGGCGCCGGTGAGGTCAACGCCGTCCTGGCCGCCGGCCAAGCCCTCTTCGTCAGCCCTGCTGCCGCCGCCTACGCTGCCCGCGAGACCGGCCTGCCCCTGCGCTACACCGCCTGGGCGCCCGGGCTGCTGGCAGCCGCGGCCGGCCGCCTGCCCACCCTCGCCAACCAGGCGTGGCGCGAGATGGCCCAGCCCCTGGGCGATGGCCTCTCTCTGGCCGGTTACAGGCTGGAGCCAGGCCCCGCGCCCGACCAGTTGGGCTTCAACCTGGCCTTACGCGCCGATCAGCCCCCCAATCACGATTGGGCGATAAGCGTCCGGCTGCTGGCCAACGGCCATGAACTGAGCCAGCAGGACCACCCCGCCCCGGCTCTGGGCCTGACGCCCACCTCCAGCCTGGCCGCGGGCGAAATCGTCCACGACGCCTTCCGCTTCGACCTCATCCCGCCTGCCCGGCCCGACGTCCTACGCCTCATCCTCTACCGCCCACTGCCCGACGGCGGCTTCGAGAACCTGAACCAGATCGACTTCCCCGCCGACAACCGCTGAACAAAAAAGGCTTCCGAAATCCGTCTGGGATCTCGGAAGCCCTTTCATTGTGCCGGATCGAATCTCTCGACCCTCTACAAGCTGCTCAGTCGGCGGCAGCGATCTGGGCTGCGGCAGCCGCTTCCAATTCCTTCTCGCTCAGCGCCGCCTTCTCGACTTCGCCTTCGGCCTCGACGATGACCTTGAAGGTGGCATCCACTTCGGCGGCCAGGTGCATCGTCACCTCATGCTCGCCCAACTCGCGCAGGCCATGCTCCAGGCGCAGCCGGCGGCGATCGACCTTATGACCCAGCTTGTGTTCGAGCTGGTCGGCGATCATCGCGCTCGTGACCGAACCGTACAGTCGCCCACTCTCGCCGGCGCGGGCCTTGAAGGTGAGGGTGGTGGAACGGATGCGGGCGGCCAGGCTGTGGGCGGCGCTCAGCTCGCGCTGGCGGCGGCGGTCGGCCGCGTCCTTGATCTGGTCGGCCTGTTTGCGCAGGCCAGCGGTGGCGGGCATAGCCAACCCGCGTGGGATGAGAAAATTGCGGGCGTAGCCGGGCTTGACTTTGCGGATCTGGCCTGCTTCGCCCAGTCCATCGACGGTCTTTTTCAGCAGAACTTCCATAAAAACAAAGGCCTCCATAAGCAGACAAGACCGGCCTGGGGAGGCCGGTTTTGTGGACATTCGGTATCGACTGTAGATAGGCCGCTGCGCAATAGTGCTTGGCTGCGCACGCGAAAGCTAAGTCTACAACAGATGGGGGCAAAGTAGCAAATCAAATGGGTGCGTCCTAAACCAGTTGGGAAGTGCTCAAGCAGCCAGTTTCAGTTCGAGGGCAGCAGGGTGCTGGTGAGTTTTTGATGCGGTTCCGAAAGAGAAGGCAGACGGGGACGGAGGCGCAGTGGAAGGGAGGGCGTGGGCAGGTGTTGGGCGCCAGTGCTCAGGGCGGCGGCGGCAGCCACGGCGATGACTTGCCCGCCGCCCGCCGTCTGTCCTGCCAGTTCGCCCGCTGGCGTCAGTTCGGCCTCGACCACGCCCCGGTTCCAATCTACCTGACTCGCCAGCGCCTGCCACTGCCCGCTCGCTTCATCCCAGCGCAACAAGCCTGGCGAACCCGGCGTCTGCGCCATCGCCGCTGCCAACCCTGCCAACTGCACCGCCGCCGTCAGCGTCGCCTGGCTGGTGAGGATGTCGCCGATGGCCTTGCCCTGCACCTGCGCCTCGAAGCTGGCGCTGGCGCTTTGCCCTGGCCCCAACTCGCCCACCGCCCAACTCAGCCTCCTGGCGGCGGCGTCCTCGTCGGAGGGCGGCTGCTCTCCCGCCGCCATCAGGCCCTCTGGCAAGACCACGCTGACCAGGACCTGGGTCAGACTGATTGCGGCTGTGTTGCTGACTCCCACTGTTATGCTAGCCGCTTTCTCGCCGCCCGGTATGATCTGGATCACGTTGAGGCCAATTCTTTCCCCCTCCCTGCGTCAAGACCGCTTTGGGCCGCCCCTGCCTGCGTGCTATACTGCCTTTCCTCCCATCCCGTCGCCCTCTCAGCCTGAATCCAACCCCTGACCGCACCCGCAATGCGCCTTTTTCGCTTCCTCCCGGCACTGCTGCTGGCCCTGCTCTTGGCCGGGTGCAGCCTGGGCGGCCGGCAGCAGCCCCAGCCGACCCCCACCCCGCGGCCCACCCTGCACCCCACCTTCACGGCCACGCCGGCGCCACCCAACCCCACCCCTGCGCCGCCCTCGCCCACACCAGAGCCGCCCACCCCCACCCTCGAACCACCCTCGCCCACGCCAGAGCAACCTACTCCCGTACCTGAACCGCCAACGCCAACCCCCATCCCTGCTGCTCCCCAGGTCGAGATCACCGCTCCTACCGTCAACCTGCGCGGCGGCCCCGGCACCAACTATCCCCGCCTCAGCCAGGCCGGGCGCGGCCAGCGGCTGAACATCTTGGCCCGCAACAACGCCGGCGACTGGTTCCAGGTGCAGGCGCCCAACGGCCAGGTCGCCTGGGTAATCAACAACCTGCAATTCACCCGGCCCGTCGGCGATACATCGGCGGTGGCTGTGGCCGCCAACATCCCGGCCCCGCCGCCCACCCCGCGCCCCACCCCGCGCCCCGCCGCCCAACCCACGCAACCCCCTGCCCCTACCATCCCACCCGCGGTCTCGTACCCCTTCTCGGCTATCGGCCCTTCGACCAGCCGCACCACCAACAACTTCCTCAACGTCTTTGGCGCCGTCAAAGACAAAGGCGGCGCCTGGCTGGCCGGCTACCGTATCAAAGCCACCCGCAATGGCGCCGATGTGCCCCTCAGCGAAACCTCGCGTCCCGGTGGCAGCGACGCCACCTGCCCCGGCTGCGGCGACAACAAGATGCAAAACGTGAAATTCGAGTACGGCAGCCAGGATGCCGCCGACTGGAAACTCTGGCTGGTCGATGGCAACGGCGTTCAGGTCAGCCCCGCCCTCTCGTTCCAGACCAACCCGGCCAACTTGCAGTGGCTGTTCATCCAGTTCACGCGCAACTGACCTTCCCGGTGCGTCGCGCCTCGCCGGCGCCACGCACCATCGATTATGACCACCACCGCTCGCTCGCGCCGCGCCGCCCGCTTCCGTCTCCTTGCCGCGCTCTTGCTGCTTAGCCTCGCCACCCTGGGCTGCAGTGTGGGCCGTTTGATCGTGGCCCCCACCCCCACCCCCACCCCCACCCCGCCCGCCACCCTGCGCCCCACCGACACCGTCACCCCCACCCCCACCATCACCCCCACCCCCACCTGGACGCCCA
>CAYWPZ010000210.1:0-8423 GCA_964460135.1 uncultured Caldilineales bacterium
CTCGGCCAGCCGTTGCCCCAACCCGGCCAACTCCGACTCTTCATCCGTCCTCAGCAGCTCGATGGCGCGTTCGGCGTCACCGGGCATGGCATCGGAGACAAAAAACGGCCGGTCTTTGAGGTGATAAACGACCTCGCCCACCCAGCCCTGTTGGAGCAGGAAATCGGCCAGGGCCAGATCGAAGAGCAAATCCAGGCCCACATTGTCTGTGATGATGGCCAGCCGTTTCACCTGGCGCCGCAGGAACCCGTGCACCAGGGGGGTATGGTCGATCAGCAGCAGATGGCGCTCGTCGCGAGCAGCCAGGCCGGCTTGCGCTCGCGCCTGGAGGGTGAAATTGCTCAGGTCGGCGCGGTTGCCCCACAGGGCCGAATGCAGCAGCGACTCGAAGACCAGGTCGGGTGCGGCCGTCGGCAATCCAGCCCAACCGGCGGCCAGCTGGCGCAGGGCCTGTGCTTCTTGCCGCTGCTTCTGCACGCCGAAGGGGTCGTGGTGTTGCCAGGGGCCGGGCTGCAGGTAGCGCACGGCCTCGAGCAGGCGGCGGTAGAAGTAGGCCTCGGCAAAGTACCAGGGCAGCTCCAGCCAGGTCTTGCCGGCGTGTTCCTGCCAGGCATGGTTCCAGGCGGCGACGTCGGCGGCCTGTTCGTACAGGGGTTGCAGCGGCTGCTCGGCGATCTCATCTGCAAAGGCCACCAGGTTGGCGACGATGGCGGGGGGATAGGTGTTTTCGGCCACCACCTGGCGGATGATCTGCGGCTTGCGTTCGGTGATGGTCGAGCGGGCAAACGAACCGGGTTCAGAGGTCATCAAATAGGGGGGCAAGTCGATCCTGTCGTTCATACCTCTGCTCCAAAGACCTCAGCCAGCGCCTGCCGCATGACCTGCACCGGGGCGGAGACGCCCGTCCACATCTCGAAGGCAATGGCCCCCTGCCCCACCAGCATCCCCAACCCATCCAGGGTTCGGGCTGCCGCCGCCTCGGCTGCCTTCAGAAAAGCGGTGCGGGGAGGGTTGGGGATGACATCGCAGACCAGCAAGTCAGGCCGGAGTGAGCGCAGATCGACCCTGGGCATGGCCGCCACGTCCGGGAAGAGGCCGATCGGGGTGGCGTTGACCAAGATCGTGGCCTCGGCAGGGATGATGAAGCTGCCCAGCCAGGGGATGAAGTCCGCTTTGGCCGGGGTGCGCTCGTTCAGGAGCCGAACCAGCTCCTGTCCCCGGCCGGGCGAACGATTGACGATGGTGATGTGGCTGGCCCCAGCCAGCGCCATCTCCACACCCATCGCCCGCGCCGCTCCCCCTGCGCCGAGAAAAACCACGCGTTGCCCGGCCGGATCCAGCCCGGCATCTTGCCGCAGCGAGGCGACGAAACCCTTGCCGTCGGTGTTGTGGCCGATCAGACGGTCGCCGACCCGTACAACCGTATTGACGGCGCCCATCAGCGCCGCTTCGGGCGAGAGTTCGTCCAGGTGGGGGATGACGGCGACCTTGTGGGGGATGGTGAGGTTGACGCCGGCCATGTTGAAGGCGCGCAACCCAGCCACGGCATCGGCCAGTTGTTCGGGGCGCACCTCAAGGGTGAGGTAGCGCCAGTTCAAGTCGCAGGCCCGAAATGCCGCTTCTTGCATGACGATGGTGGGGTTCTCGGCCACAGGGAAGCCGAAAACGCCGACCAGGTGAGAAAGGTAGGAGGGGGATGCTGGGGACATGGGTTGCCTTTGCGAGATCCGCGATCGAAACTGAAAGCGCTGAGCATAGGAGCATAGTCACAAACGGCGCCGATGGCAATTTCTGAGCTTGTGCGACCGTTTTTGACAATTTATCGAACGATGCTCATAATCACCCTATTGCCCGGCGTGCATCGACGCCAACTCAACTGCATCCGTCCAGGATACAGATATAGCTACCGCTTAACGGAGGTTCGAAGAAGTATGAGTAACAAGAAAGTTCGTCTCGTCATGGTCTTCGCAGTTCTGGTGATGGTTGCCGCTGCGTTGATCGCCTGCGCCGCCCCGCAAACAGGCGGCAGCCAACCGGCCGCCAGCGGCGGAAAGACCAAGGTCGGCCTCTCCTTCTCTGACTTCGCCACCGAACGCTGGAAGAACGAAGAACAGCTCATGCGCAAGCTGTTGGAAGAGAAGGGCTACGAGGTCCTGACCCAGGAAGCCAACCATGATGTCAAGCTGCAGAACGACCAGATCGACAACATGGTGAGTCAGGGCGCTAAGGCCATCATCGTCATCGCCGAGGACGGCGACGCCGCCGCCACCGCCGTCGACAAGGCTGCAGATGCGGGCGTCAAGGTCATCGCCTACGACCGCCTGATCAAATCGGCCAAGATCGCCGGCTACATCTCCTTCAACAATGTGGAAGTAGGCCGGCAGCAAGGTGATGGCGTCATGAAGGCGCTGTTTGCCAGCTACGATGCCAGCAAAGGCCCGGCCAAAGTCGTCAAGTTGGGCGGCAGCCCCACCGACAACAATGCCATCCTCTTCCGCAAGGGCCAGGATGAGATCGTTGATCAGTTCGTCAAAGACGGCAAGATCGAGATCGTGGCCGATCAGTGGGTAGACAACTGGGATCCTGCCAACGCCCTCAAGCTGATGGAGAACATCCTTACCGCGCAGCAAAACCAGGTGGACGCAGTGGTGGCCTCGAACGATGGCACCGGCCTGGGCGCGCTGCAAGCGCTGAAGGCGCAGGGTTTGGCCGGCAAAGTGCCCATTTCGGGCCAGGACGCCACCGCCGATGGCTGCAACAGCATTGTCAAGGGCGAACTGACCGTCAGCATCCTCAAGGACATCCGCAATCTGTCGCCGCTGGCAGTCGACATGGTCGACAAGCTGCTCAAGGGCGAGACGGTGGCCGATCTCAAGCAGTACACGATGGCCGAACTGACCAACGACCCCAGCAAGCAGGGCAATGTCATGGCCCTGTTCCTGCCGGTCGAGCAGGTCAACAAGGACAACGTCTACGACAAGTGCGTGAAGAACGGCTTCCAGAGCTACGACGACGTCTATCGGGATGTTCCCGAGGCTGACCGACCGCCGAAGCCGTAAGACCGGCAGTCAGCTCATCATCCGGGGTTGCCGGCCGCTCCTGGCGCAAGTAGGGGCCGGCAACCCCGCTGCCTCCCTCCGGCGCTCGCCAGCGCCAAATCGATAGCAAGCAGCAAGGAGCAGTCTGTGAGCGACGAAAACATCCTCGAATTTCGTAATGTCACCAAGCGGTTCCCGGGCGTCGTTGCTTTGAACGATGTCTCGCTGCAAGTGCGGCGCGGCGAAATCCACGGGCTGTGCGGGGAAAACGGGGCGGGGAAATCGACGCTGATGAAGATCCTGTCCGGCGTCTACCCACATGGCACCTACGAGGGCAGCATCAGCTACGATGGCCACGAACTACAGCTTGGCGATCGCTCGATCCGCCAAGCCATCGAAGAAGGCATTGCCATCGTCTATCAGGAACTGACCCTGGTGCCCAACATGACCGTGGGCGAGAATGTCTTTTTGGGCAAGGAGCCGGTGGAGCGGGGGGGGATCAACTGGGACAAGTTATTTGCCGACACCCGCAATGTCCTGCAGAAATACAAGCTCGATGTCCAACCCCAGGCAGTCGTGCGACATCTGGGCGTGGGCAAGATGCAGATGGTGGAGATCGCCAAGGCGCTATCTGAAAACGCCAAGGTGCTGATCCTGGATGAACCCACCAGCGCCCTGACCGAGGCCGAGATCGACAAGCTGATGGAGATCCTGGAGACGCTACGAGAACATGGCGTGACCTGCATCTACATCACGCACAAGCTGGAGGAGTTTTTCCGCATCACCGACCGGGTGACGGTGTTGCGCGATGGCCGGGCCGTGACCACGCAGCCCACCAAAGACCTGACCCTGGAAAAGTTGGTGAGCCACATGGTGGGGCGCGAAATGAAGGAGCGCTTCCCCGAAGGCCATCGCCGGCCGGGCGAGGTGATCCTAGAAGTAGAAGACCTCCATGCCGATGACCCCAACGAAAGCGGGCGCAAGGTGCTAAACGGAGTGAATTTCAGCTTGCGCCGCGGCGAGATCCTGGGCATTGCCGGCCTGATGGGGTCAGGTCGCACCGAACTGGTGACAACACTGTTCGGCGAATATGGCCGGGTGACGAAGGGAACAATCAGGCTGGGGGGAAAGGAGATTCGGGTGCACAGCGCACGCGAGGCCCTGCGCCATGGGCTGAGCCTGGTGCCCGAGGACCGCAAGGGCCAGGGTCTGGTGCTGATGCAGTCGATCCTGAAGAATATCTCGCTGGCGAATCTCGACCAGTTCTCTGGCTTCGGTCGCATCGATGGCGACGCCGAACTGGCGGCCTCGCTCAAACAGGCCAAGGACCTGGCCATCAAGGCTCCCAATTTGCAGGTGGCGGTCGAGACACTCTCGGGCGGGAATCAGCAGAAGGTGGTCATCGCCAAATGGCTGCTATCGGATCCGCAGGTGTTGATCATGGACGACCCCACGCGCGGGATCGATGTCGGCGCCAAATACGAGATCTACAAGCTGATGAATGCTCTGGCCGAACAGGGCGTGGCCATCATCATGATTTCCAGTGAACTAGAGGAGGTTCTGGGCATGAGCGACCGCATCCTGGTGATGCACGAAGGCCACTCTAGCGGCATCCTCGGTATCAAAGAGGCGACACAGGAAAGAATCATGGCGCTGGCAACTGGCATTGCCTGAATCCGGCCGCCTTGACGAGTTTCACAGCACAAGGAGTTGAAAATGACGACTGCAACTGAAGCCGAGGCGAAGAAATCGGCAAACGGGCTGATGGGTGAACTCACAAAGCGCTTTCGCAGCAATATCCAAACCTATACGATCATTTTGGCCCTTATCGCCATTTGGTTGCTGTTTGGCGCCCTGACCGGCGGCGGTTTCCTGGATCCGCAGAACATCTCGAACTTGTTCCGCCAAATGACGGTGACCTCATTCCTCGCTATCGGCATGGTGTTTGTGATCGTCACCGGCAATATCGATCTGTCGGTGGGCAAGCTGGCCGGCTTTGTCTCGGTGGTCGCCGCCTACCTCCAGGCCAATGTCTGGTACAAACTGATGCCCAACCAGCCGCTGCTGGCGGCGGCGCTGTCGGTGATCCTTGGCCTGGCCGTGGGCATCGTCTTTGGCGTGTTGCAAGGCTATCTCATTTCCTATCTGCGCGTGCCCTCGTTCATCGTCACCCTGGGCGGCATGTTCGTGCTCACGGGGGCCATCCTGCTGGTGACGCAGGGCAAGACCATCCCTGCCAACCAGCCCGGCTTTTCGGCCATCGCCCAAGGCTATCTGCCGCCCATCGCCGGCTGGATCATCGCCGCCGTGGTGGTGGTCTTTTTGTTCTGGAACACCTTCCGTAGCCGCCAACGCAAGCGGCAGCACGGCTTCGAGCTGCCCAGCTTGGCCCTGGATCTGGCGACGACGGTCTTCTTCTCGCTGCTGGTCATTGCCTATGTGGTCGTCGTCAATCGCTACCGAGGCGTGCAGATCCCGGTCCTGCTGCTGGGCGTCACCGCCCTGATCATGACCTATGTCTCGAACAACACCCGCTTCGGGCGCTATGCCTATGCCATCGGCGGCAATCGCGAGGCAGCGCGACTGTCGGGCATCAACATCCGGCGCAGCATCTTCCTGATCTTCGTGCTCATGGGCCTGCTGTCGGGCATCGCCGGCATCGTGCTGGCCTCATATGTGGGTTACGGGACGATTGCCGCCGGCCAGGGCTATGAGCTGGACGCCATCGCCAGCGCCATTTTGGGCGGCACTTCCACACTGGGCGGCGTCGGCACGGTGCCGGGGGCGCTGATCGGTTCACTGATCATGGCCAGCCTGAGCACCGGTTTGCAGATGCTCGACACCCCACCCGCGCTCCAACCGATCGTCAAGGGCATCGTGCTGGTGGTGGCCGTCCTGGCCGATGTCTACTTCAAGAAGAACAAGTAGCCTCCTTTGGCCCCAACGACAAAGGCCGCCGGCATCTGACTTCCCGGCGGCCTTTGTGTTTGCAACGACCTCGTAGTAACGACTTCAGTCGTTCAGTCGTTCGCCTCGTAGTAACGACTTCAGTCGTTCACTCTCAGCTTTCTTCCTCGCCCTTGCCCTTGCGGATCACTTCCGGCTCGGCTGCTTCGCCCGCGGGTGCACCCTCCACCTCGTCGTGGATGCGCGGCGGCGCCACGCTTAGCACAACCTCGTCGGCGTCGTGATGGAGACGGACGCCCTCGAACTGCGGCAGGTCGGAGACGCGAATGACATCATCGAAGCTGACCAGCTTGCTGATATCGACGGTGAAGGCCTCGGGGATGCGGGCGGGAAGGCACTCGACATGCACCTTGTCGAGGTGGTGGATGAGCACGGCGCCATTGCGAATGGCCTCGGATTCACCGCTGAAATGGACGGGCACCTCGGTGCGGACGGCGACATCCATTTGCACACGATAGAAATCGGCGTGGAGGATGTTGCGGCGAGTAGGATGGCGCTGGACCTCGCGCAAGAGGACATGCAGGCTCGATCCGCCCAGGCCCTGGAGCTCGATCAGCTGGCTCGGCCCACCGGCGCGCAGAATCTTGAGTAAGTCGAATTCCTTGAACTGCATGGGCGTGGCAGGCTGGCCCTGACCATAGACGACGCCGGGAACCATACCAGCGTGGCGCACCTGCTTGGCGGCGCTGCCGGTCTGGCTGCGAGGCTCGACAGTGAGAATTTGTTGCATAGGTTGAAGTGAACTCCGTATGAAGGTATGTCAGTTGCAGGTAGTGCGAATGTCGCCGCGGCGCCATTCATCTCCCATCGCGTTGCGTTCGAGAAGGTTGCTGAAGCCAGACCTCGATCTCCTGCGCCTTGCTCGACTGGGAGGCCGGAAAAGGCGCTGAGAGGAGGACAACAGCCGGGTATTCTAGCTTCTATCGGACAGAATCGCAAAAAGCTGCATGGGCAATTTGGCGGCGTCTGCCGGCTTATGCTAGACTAGCCTTTGTTACGATACATGCTTGTTCCAGGCACCCTGAGGGGTGTCTTTGTTTGTCTTGAAAGGAAATTCTTGCCATGACTTACCTTCTGAAATCACTCGAAGACCAGCAACTGAAAGAAGAAACCCCCGATCTGCGGGTGGGCGACACCGTCAAGGTGCACAATCGCATCGTCGAAGGCAAAAACGAGCGCATCCAGGTCTTTCAGGGCACGATCATTGGCTTGAGCGGCGGCGGGCCGAGCGAAAGCGTGACCGTGCGCAAGATCGGCGCCCACGGTGTGGGGGTCGAGCGTATCTTCCGGCTGCACTCGCCGCGCGTGGAGAAGATCGAAGTTGTGCGCGGCAGCAAGATCCGCCGCGCCAAGCTCTACTTCCTGCGCGACCGCGTGGGCAAGCAGGCGCGGCTGAAACAGGAACGGCGCTAAGCCAGCGGGCCGACGTCGATCTACCGCAAACAGGGCGTGAGTGTCCATGCACTCACGCCTTTTTGTGCGCAAACGGCGTCGCCTGGCTATAATCAGCAGCCGAGGCAGCCTCGTCCGTCATCCATCGCCCTCCCCACCCATCCCCACGCCCATCCTATGCGAGAGCAATTGTTGTGCATTGGCAAGCCGGCCGCCAACGGCAAGGCATGGGCCTACCTGAGAGATCAGGGTTACGAGGTCACAGAGGTGGATGGGCTGCGTCCGAGTCTGCGGGCGCTGGATACGGCTCGGGCCAGGCTGGTGATCCTCGACGCCGTTGACGTCAACCCGATCAACCTGCATCGCATCACCCACGCCGCCGGGCGCAGACCGCAAGCGCCGTTCATCGTCCTCTTGCTCAACAATCACAGCAGCCTCGACCATGAGGCCCTGTGGGACGAGTACATCGCCCGGCCGTTCACCCCGCGTCGCCTGGCTAATGTGGTGCGCAAGCTGCTGGACTCGCGGCCCAGTTTTGTCGTCCGCCTCGGGCCTCTGACGCTGGATCGGCGGACGCGCATGGTGATCTCGCCAAAGGGACTGTGCCAGCTGACGCCCAAGCAGTTTCAGCTCCTCGACATCATGTTCAAACATCCCGGTAGCGTGGTGACGCGCAAACAGTTCATGCAAGAGGTGTGGAATACGAGCTATTTGGGCGACACCCGCACGTTGGATGTACACATGCGCTGGTTGCGCGAGTGCATCGAAGAGGACGCCGATCACCCCGCCTTGGTGCAGACCTATCGCGGCCGGGGCTATTGCCTGAACCTGGAGGGGCCGGTGCAGGTGGGGGGCGAACCGCTGGAAATGCTCGCCGACCAGGACGCCAGCCGCTGACGATGTGCGGCTACCAGGGGTCTGCCGACCAGACGTCGTTCTCTGCCTGGTCTGTGGCCTCGGCGCCGAGGATACGGAACTGGCGGGGGGCCGAGGGCGGCGGGGCGGGCAACATGGCCTGGGGGCCGA
>CAYWPZ010000211.1:0-8406 GCA_964460135.1 uncultured Caldilineales bacterium
GTTGCCGTGAATGAATTCACGGCCTGCTAATAGAAACCTGCTGAAGCAGGTTGAGGCTGAGAGTTGCCGTGAATGAATTCACGGCCTGCTAATAGAAACCTGCTGAAGCAGGTTGAGTTGGCGAGAAATGATACTGCTACGCAATAAGCAATACATTCACACGCCGTTCTCACCATAAACGATGCCTTTCACGCTTCGATCTCCCCTACATCCTCGTCCACATCCCTAGCGGCGGCGGCGATGGCCCAGGCCACCACGCCCCAACTGCCGCCGCTAATCAGCAGCGCCAGCAGGATGCTGAGGAAATTGAGGGGGACGGTCCCGCGGGCGATGCCGACGACTGCCAGCAGGACGCCCGACAAGGCGGCAATCAGTCCAATTTTGAGCGGCCCGCTCAGGTGTTTCCAGTTCATAGTGGGGCTTGGTCAGAAGTCAGTGGTCGCAGGTGGCAGGTGGCAGGTAGCAATCTCCAATCTCCAATCACCAATTACCCCTCACCGCTTTTCGGGTGGTATGCCGCGACCTGCAGGTTGGATGTCGCGGATGTTCAATTGCAGGGAGCGGCGATCCTGCCAGTTGTTCTCCTCCAGATGGGCCGCCACATCGACTCGCATGGGCAGATCGGCAGCCAGGGCGCCCTGGTTGAAGGCGATGCCGTCGATGGCGATCTGACCATCGGTCAGACGCAGGCGCAGATGGCTACCGTCGCCGCCCACTCGCCGGGCCTCTCGCACCAGCAGGTCGGGCGCCGCCAGGATGGCCTGAGCATTGCCGGCGCCGGTCGGCTCCAGCTCGCGTAGCTTGCCCATGAGGGCGAAGTCCAACTCGCGCAGATTGACGATGGCATCCACGGCCAGTTGTTGCACGCGGCTCTCGGTGCCAAGTTTGTCGGCGGCCAGCTCATTCAGGCGGCGACGCAGCGATGGCAGCAAGTCATGGCGCACGGTGAAGCCGGCTGCCGCAGCATGGCCGCCATAGCGCACCAGCAGGTCGGCGCACTGGTCAAGCGCCTCGGTAATGTGGAACTCGGACACACTGCGGGCCGAGCCGCGCACTTCTTCGCCGCCCAACTCGACGACAAGGGCGGGGCGCAGGTAAATATCCTTGAGTTTGCTGGCGACGAGGCCAACGATGCCCGGCTTGAGCGCCTCGCGACCGATCAAGATGACATCATCGGGCGGAGCCTCGCCCAATTCGACTGTGGCCCATGCCACGGCCTGCTCGGTGAGCAACTGGCGCTGGCGGTTCAGTTCGTTCAGCCGGGCGGCCAGCGCCTCAGCCTCGGTTGGGTCCGAGGTCATCAGCAGGTTGTAGGCCAGCATGGCCGTGTCCAGCCGGCCGGCGGCGTTGAGGCGCGGGCCGAGGCGAAAACCGATGGTCGTGGCGTCGATGGACAGCATCTGCGAGCCGGCCACCTTTGCCAGCGCCCGTACGCCTGCCCGCTCGCCCAGCCACAGCCGTTCGATCCCGCGGCGCACCAGCCCGCGGTTCTCGCCGCGCAAGGGCATCAGGTCGGCCACCGTGCCCAACGCCACCAGATCGAGAAGCTCGTCTTCGTGCAGCGAGAGCGGTTGGGCCGCGACGGGGGCCATCTCTTCGGCCTGCAACAGCGCCTGGGCCAGCTTGAAGACCACGCCCACCCCGGCAAAACCCTTGAACGGATAGCCGCACCCTGCCTGCTTGGGGTTGATCACGGCCAGGGCGGGAGGCAACTCTGGCCCGACCGAATGATGGTCGGTGACGATCATATCCAGCCCAAGATCGCGACCGAAGGCCACCTCATCCACCGAGCGGATGCCGCAATCGACTGTGATCACCAGCTTCACCCCCTGCTGCCGCAGCCCGATCAGGGCCTCGTTGTTCAGCCCGTAGCCCTCATCCACGCGATGGGGGATGTAGGGCCGGACATCGGTCGCGAACGCCTTCAGGGTTTGCACCAGTAGCGCCGTCGAGCAGACGCCGTCGGCGTCGAAATCGCCATAAACGGCCACCGCTTCGCGGTTCTGGATGGCCGCCCGCAGCCGCTCCACCGTTTCGCCTACCCCGCGCATGAGGAAAGGATCGGTCGGCCGCGCCCGCAATCCAAAAAACTCGGCCACGTCGTCGGGAGCGACCAGGCCGCGATTGAACAGGATCTGGGTGACGATGGGGCCGCGCTCGCTCAGCCGGGCGCGGACATCGGGCGGCGGTGGGGCGGGAAGAAGCCAGTGGCTGGGTGCAATGGGCAAGGGAAGGCTCCGGCAAGGGCGATGAGGCCGGCGGAGGGGCGATCCTGCCGCCGGCAGACGTCTCGTCCACCGGTTTGGCCTGACGGCAGGTTGGCGGTCATTATAGGGGAAGCGCCGACGATGAAGTAAATTCGGCGGCCCTGTGCTACCATCACAGACCGTATGCGTCGCTTCCTCTTGCTTTCGGCCCTGCTCTTGTTGCTCCTGGCGCTGAGCGTCGCCAACCTCCTGCTGGCGGCGCGCGCCGCGCCCTTGCCCTTGCCTGCGGCCCCGGTCGCGGGGCATGGCCAGCTGATGGCCACACTCGACCTGGCCGGCCTCAACGCCCGGCAGGCGGCGGACATCATCGGTTGGATGGCCGAGGATGGCATGAAGTGGGTGCGGCTGCGCCTGCCCTGGAACGAGGTCGAGCCGGAGGCGGGAAGCAAGGATTGGGAACTGCTCCAGGCTGCCATCGACGCCGCCCGCGCCCATGATCTGCGCCTCGTTCTGCTTCTGGATGGCGCGCCTGCCTGGGCCGTGGCGGCGGAGGACGCCGGCAACCCGCTGGCCCCGCCGCACGATGTGCGCGACTTTGGCCGTTTCGCCGAAGCTGTGGCCAAGGGCTATGGCAACGCGGTGGACATTTACCAGGTCTGGGATGAGCCAAACATCCGGCCACACTGGGGCGCCGCTTGGGTCAGTCCCCAGGGCTATTTCGAGCTGTTGCGCGAGGCAGCCAACCGCATCCGCCGGGCCGACCCCGACGCCCAGATCATGCTGGCCCAACTCGCGCCCACCACCGCCGACGACACCCTCAACCTGCCCGATACCATCTTTCTCGAACGGCTGTACGAACTGGGCGCGGCCGAGTATTTCGACCTGGTCGCCGCCGCCGCCTATGGCTTCGACCAGCCCCCCGCCGCCAACCCTGCGCCCGATCAGCTCAACTTCCGCCGCCCCGAATTGCTGCGACGGGTGATGGAACGGCGCGACGACGGCGAGACGCCGTTGTGGATCACGGCTTGGGGCTGGTGGACGCCGCCGACCGCCAGCAGCGAGACCGATTCGCCCTGGGGCGGCATCGGCCCCGCCCTGCTGCCCGGCTACCAGGCCGACGGCCTACACTTGGCCCAAAGCCATTGGCCGTGGGCCGGCCCCCTGGCCTGGGCCGACTACTATCTGACGCCAACACATGACCCCCGCCGCGCCGGCTTCGTCCAGCGCGACCTCGGCGGCCAACTGACGCCCGCCGGCGCCACGCTGCGCGACCTGGCCGCCGCTCCCATCCCGCTCGGAACCGGCAACCATCCCGCCGCCCATCCTGCCGCCCAAACGATCACCGGCATGTGGCGCGCCGGCGCCAACGCCATCGACCCCGACCCGCCTGGCGGAGCGACGATTGTGTTCCCCTTCGAGGGCCGCGCCGTCGCCGTCGAAGTCCAGCGCGGCCCCTATTGGGCGACCCTGAAAGCCTGGATCGACGGCCAACCCGCCCCCCTCCTTCCCCGCGACGAGGCCGGCGACGCCTACATTGCCCTGAACGACCCCGCCAACGCCGTCGATGTCGTCCCCCTGGGGCGCGATTTACCCCCTGGCCCACACACCTTGCGTTTGCAAGCCTCGGCTGGGTGGGGCCAATGGTTTCTGCGCCGCCTGATCATCGATCATGTCCCCTGGCCGCGGCCCTATCCTTTCTGGCCGCTTAGCGCCGTACTGGCGTTGGCGCTGGCCCTGGCCGGCTGGCGGTGGCGACGCGCTGTCAGGTCGGGCGCCGGACGCGAGATCATCGGCCGGGTGGGGGCGGCCTGGGAGGGGGGCATCGCCGCCGCCGAGGGCCGGCTGGCGTCGCTTCAGTTTCCGCTGGCTGCGGTCTTGTTGGCCGCTTTTGCCTTCGCTCCCGGCCTCTGGCTCAGCCTGATCCTGCTCCTGGGCCTCCTCGTCTTGCTGGCCCTCGCGCCCTCGCTGGCCCCGGCTCTGGCGCTTGCGGCCCTGCCCTTCTTCATGCGGCCCAAGTTCCTCGGCCCCATTGGTCTCCCCCTCCACGAACTCCTAATCTGGCTTGGTTTTGGCCTCTGGTTCCTGCGCCGCCTCCTCGCCCGTTTCGTCCCGTCACCGTATGACCGTGCCCCGGCGTCCCTGCATCGCCTCGATCTCCCCATCCTCCTTTTCTTCCTCAGCGCCGTCTTCGCCGCTTTCGCCGCCGAACGACGCGGCGTCGCCTTCTACGACCTGCGCACGGTCATCATCACCCCCATCGCCTTCTACTGGCTCGTCAGCCGCACCCCGCTCGACCTTCGTCGCCTGAGCGACGGCCTGGTTTTGGGTGCGCTGCTGGTCAGCGGCATTGGCCTCTACCAATTTTTGGCCGGTCAGGCCCCCGCCGCCGAGGGTGTGCCGCGCATCCTTGCCCTCTACGGCTCGGCCAACAATTTGGCCCTGTACCTGGGCCGGGTCTTGCCACTGCTGGTTGCGAGCGGTATCATTGGCGTCGGCTGGCGGCGCTGGTTCCACCTGCTGGCGCTGGCCCCCATCGCCGCCGCCGCTTTCCTCACCTTTTCCAAGGGCCTGCTTCTGATCAGCTTCCCAGCCGGTTTGCTCATCCTGGCCGCGTTCGAGAAGCGACTACGCTGGCCGGTCGTCACCTTGGCCCTTCTTGCCGTCCTCGCCCTGGTCCCCTTCTTAGGCGCCGAACGCTTCGCCGGCCTGTTCGACACGCACAGCGGCACCACCTTCTTTCGTTTGCAGCTTTGGCAGAGCGCCTGGCGCATGTTCCTCGACCATCCCTGGTTTGGCGTCGGCCCTGACAACTTCCTTTACGCCTATCGCAGCCGCTATGTGCTCCCTGGCGCCTGGCAGGAACTCAACCTCAGCCATCCCCACAACCTCTTTCTCGACCTCCTCACCCGTCTTGGTTTCTTTGGCTTCGTGGTCGGCCTCTGGCTCCTCGGCGCTGCCCTCGTCTCCGCTCTCCGCCTTCTCTCCCCCTCCCGGCGTCCCCCCCTCCCTTCCTCCCGGCGTCCCCTCTACCTCGGTCTTGTCGCCGGTCTCATTGCCGGCCTCCTCCACGGCCTCATCGACAACTCCATCTTCCTGATCGATCTCAGCCTGCTCACCTTCCTGGTGGTGGGGGTGACGGGTGGATTGGGAGATCGGGAGACTAAAGAATCAGGGGCAGGTGGGTGAGTGGGAGGTGGTAGGCAATTCGTAATTTGTAATTCGCAATCCGAAATTTCTATGCGCATTCTCATCACCGGCGGAGCCGGCTTCCTCGGCTCGCATCTCTGCGACCGTTTTCTGGGCGAAGGCCACGAGGTCATCGTCCTTGACAACCTCATCACCGGGCGGCTGGACAATATCCGCCACCATTTCGGCCACCCTGCCTTCCAGTTCATCAAGCATGATGTAACCAACCACATCCATGTCCCCGACGCCATCGACGCCGTCCTTCATTTCGCCTCGCCTGCCAGCCCCAAAGACTTCACCGCCATCCCCATCCAGATCCTCAAGGTCAACTCGTTGGGCACACACAACGCCCTGGGTCTAGCCCTGGCCAAAGGCGCTCGCTTCCTGCTGGCCTCTACCTCCGAGGTCTACGGCGACCCATTGGTGCATCCCCAGCCCGAAAGCTACTGGGGCAATGTCAATCCCATCGGCGTGCGCGGGGTCTACGACGAGTCCAAACGTTTCGCCGAGGCCATCACCATGGCCTACCACCGGGCGCACGGCCTCGATACCCGCATCGTCCGCATCTTCAATACCTACGGCCCACGCATGCGCCTGGACGATGGCCGCGTCATCCCCAACTACATCAGCCAGGCCCTGCACGGCCAGCCGCTCACCGTGTATGGCGACGGCTCGCAGACCCGTTCGTTCTGTTACGTCGAGGATGAAATCGAGGGCTTTCATCGCTTGCTGTTTTCGTCCGAGGTCGAGCCGGTCAACATCGGCAACACCAACGAGGTGAGCATGCGCGAGCTGGCAGAGGTGGTGAATCGGTTGACCGGCAACCCGGCCGGCATCGTCTATCGGCCCCTGCCTGCCGACGACCCCAAGCTGCGCCGCCCCGATACCACCAGGGCGCAGACCATCCTCGGCTGGCGACCTACCATCGATCTCGAAGAAGGGCTGCGACGCACCAGCGAGTGGTTTCGGGCGCGCCTCTCCTTGTAGGTAAGTTGTTGTGAGTGATTTGGAGCATCAGGATCAACTCGAAGCCAGCCCGCAGTCATTCGGACGGCGGGTGCGGCGCCGCCTGTATTGGAGGGCGCTGGCGCTGAGCTTTCGCTTTTTCAAGCGCCCGGCCTCGTCGCTTGTCAATCACTTGCGTGCACGCGCAGCCTGGCCGGGCCACAACCATGCCTGGGCCAGCCTGGAGGAATACGGCGAATGGCTTCCCCGCCATGTGCGCTGGAAGCCCGACCCTCTGAACGGCGTCATCGATCTCTTTCCCGACCGCGCCACCATCGCCGCCCAGTTTCGCGACCGCAAGCGTTTCGAGGAGGACTGCGATGGTTTGGCTTACTTTTCGGCCCAGAACCTGCCGCAGTTCGTCGCCGACCCCAGCCAGATCTTCATCGTCACCGTCGTCCTCGACCCCTTCACCTTTGCCAAGGACCGGCTGTTGTACGCCGCCCATGTCATCTGTGTCTTCCGGCACGATGGTTTCTGGCGCGTGATCTCGAACGACACCCTCTATCGCCACCGTTTCGAGTCCTTTGCCCAGGCCGTGCAGCACAACCCCTACTGCGCCGCCCACCCGGTGTTGTGGGTGGAGGTGCGGACGCCGCAGCTCAGGCGGCTGTATTCGGGGCCAAAGCTGGGCGGCTTCGACCCCGAAGCGGTGCGGTTGCATCGGAATCGGCCTGACTGACGAGTCTGGTTGCCAGCGGCTCTCAGCCCGTCTGCCGCCAGAGTAGGGGGAGAAAAAGTCGACTGGGGGCGGCGGTCGGTGTGGCGGTGGCGGTCGGCGTCGAGGTGTCGGTTGGGGTGGCGGTTGGCGTGAGGGTGACGGTTGGAGAGGTGGTTGGCGTGGGGGTGTCGGTTGGGGAGGCGGTTGGCGTGGAGGTGGGTGTGGCCGTGGGGGTTGGGGTGTCGGTTGGGGTGGGTGTGGCGGTGGGCGATGCAGTCGGCGTCGGCGTGGGGGAAGGGGTGGGTGTGGCCGGGCGCAGCGGCAATGAGAAGCGGACGCTCAGTTGTGGGCGGCGGTCAGAGGAGGAGTGCTCGGCGCTGGCCGCCCACAACTCGCGGGCGCCGCCGGTGGGGAGCAGCAGGAGGCCGAAATTGCTTTCTGGCTGCGCCAGCCAGCTTTGGGCCGCCGCCGTGACATCCCACTGCACATGCTCGCCCAGGCTGAGGGCGCTGAAGGTCTTGCTTTCGAGCACGGCCGGGTCATAATCGACGCCCGGCTGCCGTGCGCCCACCATCCCCCAGTTTTGGCCCGGCTCCGGCCGGCTCCATGTGCCCGTGCGCTCGTCCCATGATTTCAGGAGCCGGTGAGCGGCGATGGTCAGCGGCTGATCGAGCCGGCGGTTGGTGACAGAGAGATCGAGGGTGGCCTGTGTCACCGTTGCGCCTTGGGGCAGGCCGACCAGGTCAAAGCGCAAGATGCTATCGGCATAGATCTGGTTGCCGCTAAAGATCATCTTCAGGTTTTCCTCGGCCCCGCGCGGGGTGCTGCCGGTCTGGTCGCTCCACCGCTCCAAATAGGTGTCGGCTGCGCCCAGATAACCGCCCGAACCTTTCTGATACACCACCTGGTCGCTCAGCAGGCGGATGGCGCCGAAGGCGCCGGGGTTGGCGTCGAGGCGGCGGCCTTCGAGCAGCAGAGTATGGCTGACGCCGCTGCCGTCGGCGCCGGTCAGGGCCAGGTTGAGGCCGATGCCATCGCCGGCAGCAAAATCGAGCCGGTGCAGCGCCGTGGCCGGGATGGCAAGTTCCGCCATCCAACCAGCGTCCGTCTGGCTGACGGCGGCGTGGAAGTGGCCGCTCTGCTCGGGGTGGAGGCTGTCGGTCAGGGTTCCATCGGCCAGCAGGGTCAGCAGGTGGTCGTCATCGCCGCCCCAGAGGTTGTCGTCCAGGCCATCGAGGGCGATCTGGATGCCATCCGAGCCAGGAACGATGGCGGGGTCGCTGATCTCGGCCAGGTCGTAGCCGTCCACCAGCATGAGTTTTACGTCTTGGCCGATAGTGGGGTCGT
>CAYWPZ010000212.1:0-6209 GCA_964460135.1 uncultured Caldilineales bacterium
AGTTGGGGCTGCTGGGTGAGAATATCCTGGGTTCGGGTTTCAGCTTCGACCTGATGGTGAAAGAGGGCGCGGGGGCGTTCGTCTGCGGCGAGGAGACGGCGCTGATGGCTTCGCTGCAAGGCGAGCGCGGGCAACCCTGGCCGCGCCCCCCCTATCCGGCCGTGGCCGGTGTGTGGGGCCAACCGAGCAATGTCAACAATGTCAAGAGCTATGCCTACACCCCGCGTATTTTGCGGCTGGGCGCGGATTGGTTCCGGGGCCTGGGCACGCCCGGCAGCCCCGGCACGGCCGTATTTGCCCTCACCGGCCAGGTGCAGCGCACGGGGCTGATCGAGGTGCCGATGGGCATCACCATGCGCGAGATCATCTACGATGTCGGCGGCGGCATCTCGCTCGACCAGCCGTTCAAGGCCGTGCAGACGGGCGGCCCCCTGGGCGGATGTTTGCCGGCGGCCTATCTCGATACGCCGGTGGATTTCGATTCTTTGCGGGCGGCGGGGGCAGTGATGGGGTCGGGCGGGATGATCGTGGCCGACCAGGGCACCTGCATGGTCGAGTTCGCCAAGTATTTCATGAAGTTCGTGGTGGACGAGAGCTGCGGCAAGTGCCCGCCCTGCCGGATCGGTTCCTTGCGCATGTTGGAGGTGTTGGAGCGGATCACGGCCGGCGAGGCGGAGATGGAAGACCTGGACGAGTTGAAGCGGCTGGCGAAGGGGATGCAGCAGGGTTCGCTCTGCGGTCTGGGCCAGTTGGCGCCTTCGCCCGTGCTTTCGGTGCTGCGCCATTTCGAGTCCGAGTTCCACGCCCATGTGCTGGATCGGGCCTGCCCGGCCAAGAAGTGCAAGGCGCTGATTTCGTTCGAGATCATCCCCGAACTGTGCACCGGCTGTATGGTCTGCGGTCGTAGTTGCGGCGCCCATGCCATCAGCGGCAAGAAGTTGCAGCCGCACGAGATCGACCAAGATCTGTGCGAGCGCTGCGGCATGTGCGCCGAGGTATGCAAGTTCGACGCCATCGTGATCAAGTCCCCGCGGGAGGTTGTGTTGGCGGGATGAGATGTAGAGTTGGAGTGGATGACCGAAGTAGCATAAAATCATATGCATATTTCGACATCGATTTAAATGGAGGAGTAGATGACAACCCTCACCTTTCGCAAAGATCCCAGAATCCGCACAACCATCAGTCTTCCTAGCAGCCTGCTAGATCGCGGCCAGCGTTTTGTCGATAACGGTGTTGTGAGTAACCGCACCTCTTTAATCGAATTGGCTCTGGAGCGCTTGCTTGCTGACCTGGAGGAAGCAGAAACCGACCGGCAGTTCGCGGCAATGGCGGGCGACCATTCGTACCGCGCCCTGAATGTGACCATCGAGCGCGAATTTGCCGAGAGCGATTGGGAAGCGTTGGCTGAGGGCGAGGAGCGCAGAGAAGGATGAACCGAGGCGATGTTTACGATGCACGGCTAACTCCAAGCGAAGGCTCCGAACAAGCCGGTGTTCGCCCCGTCGTCGTTGTCAGCCGTAACGCCATCAACCAAAACAGCCCGATCATCGTCGTTGTCCCTCTGACCAACGCCGCTAATGTGGATCGCCCTTATCCCAGCAATGTCGCCATTGGCAAAGGGTTGGGCGGTTTGACCGTTGACTCGGTGGCTTTGACCGGTCAAGTGAGGGCCATCAACGTCACGCGCCTGATTCGCTATCGCGGCGCTTTGCCGGCTGAGGTCATGCACGAAATCAGCCGCGCTTTGCGCATCACCTTGGATTTGCGCGAAGGAAGATGAAACCTCTCCACTTTACCGCCCGCCCCACCTTCACCGTCGTCGGTCTTCTCTACCGCGGCGACAACAAGAACAATGAAATCCCGCAGTTCCGGGATGCCTTCTATCCTGCTCGCGCCGCTGAGATCACGAGCAAGGTCGATCCGCAAACCGCTTACGGCAAACGAGCATCATCAGCTGTCTGGCTGCCCGCATCAGCCGCAACATCCATAGTTGCCGCCAACCAACAGGCGACACAGGAATGGTGCGAAACGCGACGACCGAAATTTGGCTTATTCATCTCATCCATGATCGTGGCTACGAGTCGCCGATCATGTGCTCTCCCCAGGAATTGATGGAGGTCTAATACCATGTGGCTAGATCCAATCGTTGAAGAAGTGCGACGAATTCGCGACGCCCATGCGCAGCAATTTGGCTACGACCTGCGAGCAATCTATGAGGATATGAAGCGATTCGAACGCGAACACAATCTCGAAATGGTATCATTCCCTCCACGGCCAGCCATCTCGACCCAACTCGGCCCCCGCCCAGCCGCGCCGGAAGTGATCTACCAGGTCGCAGAACCGGCTGTCGGGGGCGAATTGCGCCAGGGTAACAGCGAAGCTGAAAGGCAAGTTACCATCACCACCGATGATCAAGGCGGAGCAACGTCATGACCCTCCATCTCACCATCGACGGCCAACGCCTGGCCGCCCCCGCCGGCGCCACCATCCTCGAAGCCGCTCGCGCCGCCGGCATCCGCATCCCCACCCTCTGCCATCATCCCGACCTGAGCAATGTCGGCGCCTGCCGGATGTGCGTCGTCAGCGTGCAGGGCGCCCGCGCCCTACAAACGGCCTGCACCACCCCCGCCGCCGAGGGCATGGTGGTGGAGACGATGAGCCAGGAAGCCATCGATACCCGCAAATTCGTGCTGGAGATGCTCCTCACCGACCATCCCAACGACTGCATGAGCTGCGAAGTCAACGGCGACTGCGAGCTGCAGGACCTGGTCTATGATTATGGCGTCAAGTGGCCGGAACACACGGGCAAGCGGCACGAATGGGAGATCGACCCCGACCCCAACCCCTTCATCTTCATCGACCGCAACAAGTGCATCCTCTGCAGCCGGTGCATTCGCGCCTGCGGCGAGCGCCAGAATCGGGATGTGTGGAGTTTCGCCTTCCGCGGCTTCCAGACCAAGCTGGTGGCCGGGGCCGACCAGCCGATGCTTGAGGCCGGCTGCGAAAGTTGCGGCCAGTGTGTGGCTTATTGCCCGGTAGGGGCGCTATACGACAAGATGAGCCTGGGCAAAGGCCGGGTCAGCCAGGTGAAGAAGGTGCGCACCACCTGCTCCTATTGCGGCGTGGGCTGCAACTTCGACCTGAATGTGCGCGACGGCAAGATCGTGCGCGTGACCAGCACGCGCGCGGCCCCGGTCAACGGCCTGGCTTTGTGCGTCAAGGGCCGCTATGGCTACGACTATGTCCACCATCCCGACCGGCTGACGCGGCCGTTGGTGCGGGCCAAATGGCTGGAGGGGGCGGAGGAGCAGGTGGCAAGCGGCAGGTGGCAGGTGATCGGAGAAGAGGCGACGGAGAGGCGCCGGGACGCCGGGACGCAGCGAAATGACGGCAATGGGCATCACCCGAATCTCCAATCTCCCAATCTCCAATCTCCAATCTCGCCCGACGCCTTCATCGCCGTCGATTGGGATACGGCCCTGGATGTGGTGGCGGGCAAATTCGCCGCCGAGAAGAAGGCCCATGGCGGCGATGTCTTTGCTGTGCTGGCCTCGGCCAAATGCACGAACGAGGAGAACTTCCTTATCGCCAAGCTCACCCGCCAGCTGCTGGCCACGAACAGCATCGACCATTGCGCCCGTCTCTGACACAGCAGCACTGTCACCGGTCTGGTGACTTCCTTCGGCTCCGGCGCCATGAGCAATTCGATCCGGGACATCGCCGACGAGAGCAAGTGCATCTTCATCATTGGCTCGAACACCACCGAGCAGCACCCCGTCATCGGCACGAAGATCCGGCGGGCCAAGCGCCAGCGCGGGGCCAAATTGATCGTCGCCGACCCGCGACGCATCGACATCGCCAATTACGCCGACCTGCACCTGCGCCACAAACCCGGCACCGACATCGCCCTGCTCAACGGCCTCATGCACATCATCTTGCGCGAGGGTTGGGACGATAAGGACTTCATCGCCAGCCGCACCGAGGGCATCGAAGAATTGCGGCAGGTGGTGGCTAAGTACACGCCGGAGGTGACGAGCGACATTACCGGCGTGCCGACCGCCGACCTGGAACAGGCCGCCCGGATGATGGCCGAGCACCGGCCCGGCAGCCTGCTCTATGCCATGGGCATCACCCAGCATACGGTGGGTGTGCCCAATGTGATGACCTGCGCCAACTTGCAGATGCTGTTGGGCAACATGGGCAAGCCCGGCGGCGGGGTGAATCCCCTGCGCGGGCAGAACAACGTCCAGGGCGCCTGCGATATGGGCGGCCTGCCCCACTTCTATGCTGGCTACCAGCGCGTGACCGATGACGCCGCCCGCAGCAAGTTCGAGGCGGCCTGGGGCGTGGGCCTGGACAACCGCGTGGGCCTGACCGTGACCGAGATGATCAACGCTGCCGAGCGCGGGGACGTGCGCTGCCTCTATGTCATCGGCGAGAACCCAATGACCAGCGACCCCGACCTCAACCATGTGCGCCACTCGCTGGAAAAGACCGAGTTCATCGTCATCCAGGAGATCTTCTTCTCCGAAACCTGCCACTACGCCGATGTCATCTTGCCGGCGGCAGCTTTTGCCGAGAAGAACGGCACTTTCACCAATACCGAACGCCGGGTGCAGCGCGTGCGCCAGGCCGTGAACCCGCCCGGCGAAGCCAAAACCGATTCGTCGATTGTGATCGAACTGGCCCGGCGGCTGCTGGCGTTGGGCGCCGCCACCCCTGACCCCGAAGCGCCCTATGGCGATTGGGACTATGCCGGCCCGGCCGATGTGCTGGAAGAAATCAACTCCCTCACCCCGATCTACGCCGGCATCAGCCATCGCCGGCTAGAGGCAGGCGAATCGTTGCAGTGGCCGGTTCCCAACGAGAATCACCCCGGCACGCCCATTCTACACGTGGGCAAGTTCAGCCGCGGGCTGGGGCGCTTCGTCGCCAGCGACCATGTGCCGCCGGCCGAGCTGCCCGACGCCGCCTATCCGCTCATGCTCACCACCGGCCGCGTCCTCTATCACTGGCACGGCGGCGAGATGACCCACCGGGCGCGCAATCTGGAGGCCATGTATCCCGAAGCCCTGGTGGAAATCCACCCCAAGGATGCCATGAAGGCTGCCATCGGCGACGGCGATCTGATGAAAGTGGCCTCGCGGCGGGGCGAGATCGTGGCCAAGGCCGAGATCACCGACCGCGTCGAACCCGGCCTCATCTTCACCACCTTCCATTTTGCCGACTCGGCCGCCAACTTCCTCACCAACCCCGCCCTCGACCCCCAGGCCAAGATACCCGAATTCAAGGTCTGTGCGGTGCGGGTGGAGCGGGTGAACTAACACCAATCAACACCTGACAGGTCTCACCGACCTGTCAGGTGTATGGCTCAAACCGCTGGTTTTCTCAGCAACCGCATCCCATTCAACGTCACCAACAGCGACGCGCCCATATCGGCGAAGACCGCCAGCCACATCGACCCCAGCCCCGCCAGCACCAGCAACAAGAAGACCGCTTTGATCCCCAGGCTGACGGCCACATTCTGGCGGATGATGCGCATCGTCGCCCGGCTCAGCCGCACGGCGAAGGGCAGACGACTGAGATCGTCGGCCATCAGGGCGAGATTGGCCGTCTCTAGCGCCTGGGCCGTGCCGGCCGCGCCCATGGCAATGCCCACCGTGGCCGCGGCCAGGGCAGGTGCATCGTTGATGCCATCGCCCACCATCGCCGCCGCGCCGTAGTCCGCCAACAACTGCTTCACCGCCGCTACCTTGTGCTCTGGCAACAGGCCGGCGCGCACCTCGGTCACGCCTACCTGCTCTGCCACCCCTTTGGCCGTGGCCGCATCATCGCCCGTCAGCATGACCAGATGCTCGATGCCCAGTCGGCGGAGATCGGCCACCGTCTGCTGTGCTTGCTCGCGCACGGCGTCGGCCACCGTCAGATAGCCCTGATAGACGCCGTTGGCGCCGACCAGCATCGGCGTCTCTCCGGCGGCGGCGGCCTGGGCGACCTCGGCGCAATGGGTGGGGTGAGGGAGATGGGCGTCGAAATATCTGTGGCTGGCAATAAGGACATCGCTGAAGCCGCCATTCGCCTGCACCCGGCCTTGCACGCCCGTCCCGGCCAGCGCCCGCACCTCGGATGCAGCGCTGTAGCGATGCTGCAAATCCCGCGTCTGCGCTGCCTCCACCACGGCCCCGGCCACAGCGTGCTCGCTCTGCCGC
>CAYWPZ010000212.1:6219-8370 GCA_964460135.1 uncultured Caldilineales bacterium
TCGTCGCAGGCGCGACAGAAATCCTGCTCCCCAGCCCGGCAAGCTACCGCGCGCACGCGCACCAGCCGCGGCCTGCCGGTGGTCAGGGTGCCGGTCTTGTCGAAGCCGATGACCTTCACCCGGCTCAGAGCTTCGAGATAGGCCCCGCCCTTGATCAGCAACCCGCGGTGGGCGCCGTTGCTGATGGCGCTGATCAGACTGACCGGCGTGCTGATGACCAGGGCGCAAGGGCAGGCCACCACCAGCAGGGCCAGCGCCCGATACAACCATCCCTGTTCATCCGGGCTGGGATTGAGGAAAGGTTGGCCCCAGAGCAGCGGCGGCAGGATGGCGACCAGCGCCGCGATCACGACTACAGCCGGTGTGTAGACAGCGGCGAAGCGATCGACAAAGCGTTGCACCGGCGCTTTTTGCTCTTGCGCCTCTTCAACCATGCGGATCAAACGGCTGATCGTCGTATCGGCGGCCAGGTGCGTCACCTCGACCTGGATCGCTCCTTCGCCGTTGATGCTGCCGGCGAAAACCTCGTCCCCCTCGCTCTTCTCCACTAGCCTGCTCTCGCCGGTGATCGGCGCCTGGTTGACGCTCGACCGCCCGGCCGTCACCCGCCCGTCCATCGGCGCCCGCTCGCCCGGTTTGACCAGGATGATGTCGCCGATTCGTAGCTCGTTCACCGGTGTGCGCTTTTCTTCCAGGCCACAGAACGGGCACGGCCCGCCGCTGTAGCCATCCTGCCCCAGGTGTTCGTGGCAATCGATGCACGGCCCCAGGACGGTAGCCTCGGTGGGAGCCAATTCCATCAGGCTGCGGATCGACCCGCGCGCCTGCTCGGTCACATAGCCCTCCAGCGCCTCGCCCAGGCTGAACAACACCATCACCAGCCCGGCTTCGGCATAGGCGCCGATGAGCACGGCCCCCAAAGCGGCGATGCTCATCAGGACATCGATGGTGATGCTGCGGCTGATGCGCAAGCTGCGCCAGGCCCGGCGCCCGATAGGGAAGCCGGCGCAGGCCCAGGCCAGCGCCGAACTCAGGTCGAACAGCGGCCCCCCGACGCCCAATATGGGCAGCAATTCGTTGAAGACCAACCCCGGCAGGATCAGCGCCGCCCCGACCAACGCCAGGGTGGTGTCGCGGCGCCCCAGCAGATAGCGGACGAAACCGGTGGCGCCGTTGCGTCGCCCGGTTGGCGCGCCCGCCGATGACCCCTCCGCCGCCGGCCCGGCCACATCGTAGCCCAACTCGCGCACCCGCGCCTCGACAAGCTCGCGCCTGACCTCGCCTTCCACCTTCAGTGTGGCCGCCCCGAAGTTGATGGTGGCGCTCTCGACGCCTTCCAGCCGGCAGACGCCGCGTTCGATGCCGCGGGCGCAGTCGGCGCAGTCCATGCCGATGATGCGAAATGTCTGGAGAGAAATCGTTTGCGTCATAGGGGGTGTGAGAAAGCTGGAAGTGGGAGCGATGAACCGGCGGCAACCATAATTTAGGTATGGCTAAATTTTATGCGGCCGTCCCCATCTTGTCAAGCAGCCGGGCGACGGCTTATGGACGTCCGACTATGGGGCTTCCTCGCTGGCTGATCGGAGCCAGAGAACGCTAGATCGCGCCGCTCGAACAGACGGGGGCGGCGCGCGTCCTCAAACGAAATGCACCCCACAAGGCCGGGGCGGATTCGGCGGGCGGGCGGCATGGAGTATAATGACAGCGCCTGATCACCGGCCCTTGCAGCCCGGCCGGGCTGCAAGGCACCTCTTGTTTCGGAGCAATACCATGTCCAAGAGCAAAGTCGCAGTCCTGCGCACCTCCCCCCGCACCGTCCTGGCCGACTATCACCGGCTGATGAACCTGGCGGGCTATCAGGATGTCATCGCCAAAGACGCCGATACTGCCCTCAAAGTCAACATTTCCTGGCATTTCTTCTATCCTGGCAGCTCGACCACGCCCTGGCAGTTGGAGGGCGTGATCCGGGCCATGAAACAGGATGGCTACGACCCCAACCTCATCCACGCCTGCCACAACCGCACCGTCGTCATCGACGCCCACCTGGGCGAGCGCGAGAACAAACAGATCAACGTCGTTCAGGCGCACGGCCTGCGCAACATCCACCTTTACGAAGGCGAGGAATGGATCCATATCCGCGAGGCCGTAGGC
>CAYWPZ010000213.1:0-6485 GCA_964460135.1 uncultured Caldilineales bacterium
ATGATCTCCTGGCTGCCGTCGGTCGAGGCCCCGTCGACGATGATGTATTCGATGTCGGGGTAGTCCTGGCCCAGGATCGACTGGATGGTTTCCTCGATGAAACCGGCCTGGTTGTAGGAGGGGGTGACGATGGAGACTTTTGGCACGTGAGTCAGTAACCACTCAGCAGTGATCAGTATTCAGTGGGCGGTGGGCGGTGGTCACCAGTTGTGATCGGGTTCGTAGCCCAGGTCGATCAGCAGGTCGCCGGCCAGCTCTTTGAAACGGGCTTTGTGTTCAGCGGTGAAATGGTTGCGCCAGTCGCCGGAGATGCCTTTGCGGGCGAAGGAGGAGGAGTCTTCCTCACCCGGCCTGCGCCCGCTCACCCGCTCGAAGGCGTTGCGAGTCACGGCCTGTTCGATCAGCGGCGCTGGCACATCACCGAGAACGAACCGACACGCGCCCCCGAAAACGCCCAGAGTGTCCGCCCGTAGGCGCTCGTAAGTGATTTCCACGCTCATCGCCGGGTCGCGGTGGGCGCGCCAATCGCGAATCCACTGCACTTCCGAGGCCAGAAAGTGATCGATGTAGTAGTGGATGCCCTGCTCGACCGAAAGCGAGGCTACCGCCTCGCGCAAATAGTGATTCGAGCGAATCTTGCTGACGAAAAAATACCAACTGACAACAGCATCACGCAGATCACGGTAGATGATAACATAGCGTAAGCCCGATTGTTTGAGGATTTGTTCGTTTTGCTCGGACCAGTAGGTGTGGAGATGCAACACGGCCAGGTTGTGGTTGTAGGCGCTGAACGTATCCGCTTGCAGATTGTAATCGGTCGGGGTGACATGATGGGGTTGGAAACCATAGAAACCGGGAATGCTGCAGAACATGTCGCGCAGCCAGGTCGAGCCTGATTTGGGCAAGGCGGCGATGAAGACAATGTTCTGCCGATAGTTGCGATGGTAGAGCAGCCACTTGGCTCGCGCTCGGAGCAGATGGGCAGGGCCGCGGATGCCTGCCGGGAGCCTACTGGCAAGGGGATGGGTCATTCGATGTCAGTCCTGATCGAGAAAGACGGCATAAGGTGTGCCCAGGAGAGCCTGGGCGACTTGTTCGTAGTTGGCGATGGCCTCGCGCAGGGCGACGGGCGAGATTTTGCGATAGGAACTGGTCACGACCGCCGGAGCGAGGCCGAGAAAGTCGCAGATGGCGGCGACAGTCACCTGATGCTGGGATTCATCAGCCAGATGATCCTCATAGGTCAGCGACAGATACGGCGTCGTTTGCAGCGATTCGGCCTCGAACGCAGCCAGGCTGGCGCTGCCATGCAGCCAGTGCATCAGCGCCTGCGGGTCCACAACGATGGGCGCCGAGGTCACGCTTTCCGAGGTTCTGGCGTGAAAGCCGAACTCACGGGCGCGCAGATTCGAGAGCGCATGGCGCAGCAGGTTGCGACGGCGGAGGTAGATGATGCGAAAACCGTGGTCGTACAACTGGCTCACGAAAGCGGTGCGCTGTTGAAGGGGCTGCACCTCGCTGAGCTGATAGCTGAGGATCTTGCAGCCGTAGACCGGCGCCGCTGAGTTGGCGCAATGAGCAAGCACATGTTCGAGGGGCCGGAAGACCGGACGGGAGAGGATTTCGCCTTCGCAGAGCATCAGTGGGTGGGCGTTTAGCAGGCTGACCAGGGCGGTGGTGCCCGAGCGACCGCGACCGAAGATGACGAAACGGGTGGCGCTCAGGCTGGGGCGCAAAAGCCGGTAGCGCGCCAGATGCAGGACGTGGTCGACGTAGGACTTTAGTCCACGCAGGCTGAGTCTCTCATTCATATGCAGCCGCCCACAGACGCCAACCGTCCCGGTCTGTTGTCGCCATGACCGGGACGGGCTGCCCAACAAAAGATCGCCGGATGGGCGCGAAACGTCATTCAGGCCGCCAGCGGCAGCCAGCGCACCGGCGCCCAATGGCCCCTGAGCACGTAATACAACCGTACTTCGCCGCTGGCCGCGTTCTCGGCTCGTTGGACGATGTATTGAGCGCCACTAAAGGTGGTCTCGAATTCGTTGGAAGTGGGGATGAAACCGTCGCGCAGGATCGAGGCAAACAAGGCCGCCTGGCGGTTGATGCGCACGAAGGGTACCGTCTTTGCCGCCTCGCGCAGGGTATTGTCGAGCAGCGGCGCTGTGGCCAGGAGGGCGCGGCGCACGGCCTCGACATCGGGCAGCAGCGCCAGCGCCGCCTGCACGGCCGCCCGCCCTTTGCTCTTTTCGACCGCGACCAGCAGGGAGTGGAAGGAAAGCGCCTCGCGCCAATAGTAGGCGCGCAGGCTGAGGCCGAAGTTGGGGTACATCCAGATATCGACGTTGTTGCCGGTCAGCTTCATGGCCGGGTCCTGGTCTTCGTCGCCGGCGTCCATGCGGTTGATGGCCCAGTAGAGGATGCCTTTGGCGCCAAAACGCCAGGCGTCGACCACCATCTGGATGGCGGGCAGGCCGCCTGTGGCCATGTAGAAGGCCGGGTGTCGGGCGGCGCCATAGAACCACAGTTCAGCGCCGCTAGGGATGACGCTGGCCGGCGGTGTCTGTTGCCAATCCCACTTGGCGTGCGCCAGCACATAGCGCCCATAGTGGATGCGGCTGTCTGCCCAGCGCGTAACGGCGCTCTGAGAAAAGGCCGTGCCGCCCACCATCACCCCGGCCGCCGCTCCGGCCTCGGCGATACGGCGGACGCGGGCCATGCTGGTAGGGGTGTCGTAGCGGCCGCCGGCCTCATCGACATGCACCCAGGCTTTGAGGCCGGTGCGGGCCTGCCAGCGGGCAATGGCCTGGTAGAATGATACCAGGTTGGCCTGGTCTTGCGGCACGCCGTTGGGGGCAAAAACGCTGGGGCGCGTCTGCCGCAGGTAAAGACCAATCGATTGCACCATGAATTCGCGCCCATATGCAGCCAGATACTCATCCCCGCTGCCGTAACTGAATTCCTGGCCGTCGTAATATTGGCCGCTTTCGGAGGTTGTACCCCGACCCTGAATCCACAGCCACCAGTGAGGTTGATAGGGCGTCAGGCCCAGGGCGTGGAGTTTCTGGTGCCAACGCTTGATGACGTCGGAGCGCTGTATGGGTGTGACAGCATGAAAATGACCAAAGTAGCGATCCCATAGCGCCGGTTCGACATCGGTGCCAAAGGCTGTTGACAGCACCGGTGCATCCGGCGCCTTCACTGCACCCACATTCAGGATCACATCGTCATCGCCCACCCGCAGGGTGTAGCGGCCCGGCGTTTGACTGCGCAGTTCCAGCAGCCAACCGTCTTCCGGCCCAGTTTCCCGCTGCGACTCGGTGTCAGCCACCACTTCGTAGGCCAGCCCTTCGCGCGCGGGGGGATAGGTCCAGCCAATGCTTCGACGGCGCACCGGCAACGGGTGCACACATTTCAACGACCATTCCACCCCACCCGGGGCGGTGACGCTGGGACGCGAGCCGCGCACGAAGGTCGTTCGCCATTCGCCGCTCATGGCATGGAGCTCGCCGACCGGAACATGCGGTACAGCATCAGCCCAGAGGGCTTGTTTGACATCCAGGACGGTCATGATAGTTCCTCCGCAGAGATGGCTCGTTGAGTCAGGAAGTGGATATAGACGAACAGTCCTCTTGCGCAACCATCTTCGGCCTGTGAGCAGGCTCCTCGATTGGGTTGCCCCCCCATTCACGAGGCGTTTCGCCACGAGTCTTGACTGATGCAAGCAAGCTAACAGCCAAGCACGCCTCATACTACCCAAATCAGCGGAAATGTCAAATCATTCCTGGCCTTCGCCTGTTCAACCTATTGGCTGCGCCACGATCCAGCATCGCCAACTTGAGGGCAATCCCCAACCCGATGGCGGTGACATGGACGAGCGGCAAATGCCCCCAGTAGTAACTGATCAGGCTGACCAGGAAGGCATACATCAGATAGCCGCATAACGTCGCCTTTTCGATCGAGTACGCAGCGAATTTCAGATTCCGCAAGAGATAGGTTGTCAGGAGGGTGATGCTCGAGAACAAGACGACGACGCCGAAAGCGCCATAACTGAGCAGAAAATCGAGGATGAGGCTATGAGGAAAGGAATATCTGCCGCTCAGCTCGGGGTGCGGAAAGGCCGCGCCGAGGCCCAAACCGAAGAGCCGGTTCTCGCTGATCAGACTCCAGGCCAACCCATAATACTCAAGCCGTCCGCCGTCGATGCGCCCCTGGGAGACGCCGGTCTCAGGATTGAGCTTCAGGAAGCGATCGTAGAAAATGAGCACATACTCCCTGAGAAAGCTCGATGGCGTGATGACTTCGAGCAAGGCGACCGCAGCCACCATCATGACGATCAGCAGTACGGCCCGTCTGAGGATCCGGGCGCTTGACAGCCGGGGATGAACGAAGAAGATGACCAGGAGGATCAGCCCCGTGAGCAGGAGCGCAAAGAACAAGGGCACCACCACCGGTTTTTGCAGCCGGGCGATAACGCCCAGAATGCTCACGCCCAAGAAAAAGCCGCTGCGCACCATCTTTCCGTGTTCGGTCAAGTACCTGACCAGCCAATAGATCGAGGCAAAGGGCGCCACATAGAGAAACTCGATCAGTTGGAAATTGACTTCTCCTGCGCCCATGAGTTTGGCGACCACGCTCATCAGTTCCAAGAACGCCATCATCGTCATGAAGTATGCGATGACCGTGACCAGGCGAGCGCCAACTTTCTGGTCGGGGACGGCGTAGGCTACGCCCATCGTCACAACGAAGAGGACGACCATCCCCTGCTGATACTGAGGCAGATAGATGTTCTGAGCGAAAACGCCTCGCAGCAAGCCGGCGAACAGGCCCACGGCGACCAAGACGAAGAAGAGGCCGAGGCCCAGGCGTCCGGTGGGGCCGCCGCGCAGACGTCGTCGTTGGCTAAGCATGTGGGCCAGCGCAACCGCTGCCAGCGCCCCCACCCCCAGGGTAACCGGGCGGGCATGCACGCCAAGAAAACCGTGGCCAAAATGCGTGACCACGGCAAAGACCCACAGGCAATAGAACGCCACCATTCCCAAATAGAAATAGAGGGCGGCGAGGGGCGTGACGGCGTCGGCGAGGATGAAGCGCAGCGGTTTGGCGCTCGATCTGAGACGATAGCTAAGCATTGGCCACGGCCTGAGGAAAGGAAGGCGCCGACGATGCCAGGGAAAGGCGCACCTGCCGGTAGAGATCGAGATAACGGTCGGCGATGCGCCCGGCCTCGAACGAGCTTCTTGCCCTTGCCGGCGCCTGTTCGCCCATCCTGCGTCGCAAATCATCGTCGCTCAACACAAGAGCGATGCCGTGGGCCAGATCCTCGGCCGATTGCGGCCGGGCCAGGTAGCCGGTCTGGAGATGTTCGACGATCTCAGGGCAGCCGCCCACATCGAAACAGACGCAGGGCGTGCCGCAGGCCAGGCTCTCGACCAGGGAGTTCGGCAGGTTTTCGGCCAGCGAGGCCATGACGAAGACATCGGCGGCGGCATAGCACAGCGCCATCAGCGTCTCGTTGTCCACCTGCCCCATCTCGACCACAGGCAGGTCGTGCAAGGCGTCGGTGATCTCGCCGGCCTTGCCGCCGGCCAGAAGCAGGGTCGAGTGGCGGCGCAGGTCGGCAGGCAACGAGGCCAACGCCTGGCGCAGATAGCGGGCGCCCTTGCGTGGATCGGCCAGCGATGCCGCCCCAAACATGATGATCTTGCGGTCGTGGGGCAGGCCCAAGGCTTCGCGCGCGACCGGCCTGGCCACCGGCCGAAAGAGGGCGAGATCAAGCCCGTTGGCAATGGTGTGAATGGGAAAGCGGTTGAGCAGGGGGCTTTGCCGCATCTTGCCGGCCAGCCAGAGCGATGGGCACACCGCCACCAGGCGCGAGCGAGCATAGATGCGCGCTTTCAGACGCCACATGGCGGCGGTGAGGTCGGCGCGGACCGCGGGCGAGTCATCCAGGCGGGGGCAATTGCCGCAGCCGCTCAGCCAGCGGTTGCAGTCATCGGCGGCGGCGAAGGCGCAGTGACCGCTAACGGCCCAGAGATCGTGCATCGTCCACACCAACGGCGCCCTCTGGCTGAGCCTGGGCAGGGCGCGGGTGGAGAGATAGCCGCCATGGGCGAGATGGAGGTTGACGATGTCGGCTTCCCGCAGCCAGGGATGCTCATGCAGGCGCATCGAGGCGGGGTGGAACAGATATTGCAGGCCGAACTCGTCCAGCTTGCGGCCCGCCACCTGGCTCAAGCCCCGGCGGAAGGCCCTCTTCTCGAAGATCTCGACAAAGGGATCGTCGGTGTATTTGCGCCAGACCAACATACGCGAATCATGGCCGGCGCGACGCAGGGCCAAATGGAGCCGCCGGGCAGCGATGGCCGCCCCGCCCTGTGAATCGGAGAGGTTGACGTGAACGATGCGAAGCGGTACGCTTGTTGCTGCGGATGGCGCCATCATCTACCAGTCCAAATCTTTCTCGTAGCCAAGCTCGATCAGAA
>CAYWPZ010000213.1:6495-8344 GCA_964460135.1 uncultured Caldilineales bacterium
AAACGATCCTTCTGCGCCGGGGTGAAGTAGTTGCGCCAATCGCCGCTCACGCCCTTGCGCACGAAAGCCTTGCGGTTCTCCTCGCCCGGATTGCGGCCGGTGACGCGGCGGAAGCTGTTCTTTTCGACGGCGGCGGCGATAGCGTGATCCGAGATGCCATGACCCAGGCAAGCGCGGGCCAGGCTGCCAAACACGCCGATGGCATCGCGGCGCAGGGCCTCGTAGCTCACCTCGTGCCCCCACTCAGGGTCGAGATGGCCACGCCAATCGCGAATGAAACGCGCGCGCACCGGCAGCAGGCGGTCGATGTACCAGTCCAGCCCCTGCTCCAACGACATGGCTGCGATCTTGTCGTGGAGGACGTGTTTGTTTTGCACCTCGGCGACGTAGAAGTACCAGCTGATGGCGGTGTCGCGCAGGTCGCGGTATTGGATGACATAGGGCACGCGTTCATGGCGCAGGATGTCGCTGGCTTCGGGCGTCCAGACGGTGTGCAGACGAACGACGGCCAGGCGACGGCGGAAGGGGTCGAACATCCCCTGGCGCAGGCTGTGATCCAGCGGCGTGATATGTTTGGGCAGGTAGGCGTGGAAGCCCGGCAGGGCATTGAACATGTTGCGCAGCCAGGTGGAGCCGGATTTTTCCAGGCCGATGAGGAGAACGGCATGATGTTCGTAGCGCCGGCGGTAAAGATACCATTCGACGGCGCCTTTGATGTCTACGGCCGCTTGCTTCCAGGTTTGCATTGCCTTCATGATCGAGACCTTATGACACTGTTCATCTGTGCAGATACCAGGTATGGTGAGCCAAGTGACGTACCGTGAGTTGCAGCGCGCAGAGGCTAACTATCACCGTTTGGGAATCAGCTTGCCAACATGGGGATTGCTTCGCCCCTGCGGGGCTTGCAATGACAGGGCGGGAGCGCGGTTGACTGAAAACTCAGAGATCGTCGAAAAATGCGGCGAGTTCGCTGCCGATCATGCTTTCCCTAAGTTCAGCATAATTGATGATAATATCAGACAGTTTTCTGGTGTTTTGTCGTTTTAGCGTCGTCTGTGGTGGGCGTTCGGCCAACGCGAGGAAATCAGTAATACGCCGGAATTCTGCCGCTGGCTGGCTGACAAGGTCTTCATACGTGAGCGCCAGCACTTGTTGGTCGGCGAACAGACGCAGGCGGCTTTCCTGCAGGCGGCGCGTCTTCGCATAGGCCGACCGCAGTTCGTCCGGCTCGACCCGAAAGACAGGAGCCTCCAACCTGGCATCCACCTTCGCCCCTCGAATCGACCACACATCTTGCTCCTCGGCGATCTTTCGCGAAACGTAGGTGCGGAGGAAGTTGCGTCTTGTCAGATGAAGGACGCGCAAGTCCTTGCGCGCCGACAACGCCTGCCAGAGTTCGCTTTCGGGTTCGTCGAAGGGCTGGTTGTAGAAGATCTTGAAGCCAACCGCCTTGATCTGGCGCGGGTGCGGCGAAAAGACCTCGGCCAGCATCTCCTGATACGGCCTTCCATCCAGGCGGCTGAAGTGCTCGCCATAGACCTCCACCTGAGGGTGGGCGCGGAGAAAGGACATGAGCATGCTGGAACCGGTGCGCGAGCGCGTGAGCAGCAGAAAGCGCGTATAGGCGGCATGGCCGAACATCTGTCTCAGCCGGCGGACCATACCTTCGCTCAGTCGCACTCGCTCCTCCCTTTCACATCAGTAGTTTTGACCATGACGATAGACGCTGGATGATAGCGACCACTGACTAACTGATTACTGATTACAGATTACTGCCCCCAGCCCCCCGCTCACTCTCTCCCATACCCCAGCAAACCCAGCACTTCCCCAAACTCGCGGTTGAGGTGGC
>CAYWPZ010000214.1:0-8130 GCA_964460135.1 uncultured Caldilineales bacterium
CCGCCTGCTTGGGGGAAACCCGCTATCGTCCATCGTCACGACTCTGCCGCGTCGAGCCGCCAGAACGCCCGCAGCACCGCGTTCATTTGCTCGAACGCCAGCTCAGCCCAGGGGATGTCGGCGGAGCCAAACCAGCGCGCCTCGCTGACATCGTCGCCGGGCCGGAGTTGCCCGCCGGTCGGCCGCGCCGCGAACAACAGAAAAACGCCCGGCCGGCTGGGGTCGGCGTTGGCGTAAACCTCTATCACCGGCCCCACCTCGACCTGCAACCCCGTCTCCTCCTCGATCTCGCGCCTCAGCGCCGGGCGCGGCTGCTCATCGTACTCGACGAAGCCCGATGGCACGGCCCAGAAGCCGATGCGCGGCGCCGCCAACCGCCTGATCAGCAACACCCGCTCCCCCTGCGTGATCAATCCACCCACCGCCAGCCTCGGCTCGCGAAAGTGGATGAAACCGCAGGCCGGACAATAGCTACGTGTGCGACCATACAGAGGCTTTTCCACTAATCTGTTGGTGCAACGCGGGCAGTAGATGAAATCGGACATGTTGTTTGGTTTTCGATACTGGTAATTGGTAATTGGAGATTGGAGATTGGAGATTGGCTATCAATAACCAATTACCAATTACTAATCTCCAAAAACCACCTGCCGCGCGGCGCGGATGTTGGCCAGCGGCGTCGTGATCATCGTCACACAGCCGGTGGCCAGGATGAAGCCGCGGCCCTCGCTCTGGGCGATAGCGTCGGCCGCTTCAGCCCGCACATCGTCCGGGCTGCCCAATAACATCGTCTCGCGCTGGCGCAGGCCGCCCACCAGGGCGCCGCCAAACCGGGCGCGGCCCACAGCCAGATCGGGCGCGCCCTCGCGGTCGTGCCAGTTCAGCGCCTGGACGGGATAATCGCTGAAGGCGTCGAAAGCGGCGTTGGCGCCGTGCAGGTGGAGCAGGTTGAACCAGAACATCTGCCGGGCCGCGGCCAGAATTTCCAGGTCGTAGGGCCGGCCGAACTGCTCATATTCGCTCGGGGTCAGGTGGCCGGGCGTGGCCAGTTGTACGGCATAGAAGACGCCGGCGACGCCGCTCGGGCGCATGGCCTCCAGGAAGCGCAGCGTCGTCTCGGTGATGGTGCGGAGGGCGGCGTGGACGGCGGCCGGATGTTGGCGCAGGTCGGCCAGGGCGCGGTCTGTCCCGGCCAGGTACTTGAGCTGGGCCGTAGGGCTGAAGATGGTCTGGATGAACGGCGTCTCTTCTCCCAGCTCGCGCCCGATCATCTCCAGGCAGCGAACCTGCCCGCCCAGCCGGCCGGCGTAGGGGTCTTGCGGGGCCAGGCGCAGCCAGTCGGCGGGAGAGCGGACAGGATAGGAGACGTACACGCGGCTGCCCTCGTCGCCGCCCTGCCAGCGCGACTCGGCGCCCCAGCCGCCGACGCAGAAATTGGAGTCGGGCGTGACCTTGACGAAATCGAAGTCGAACTGCCGCTGCCAATCAAGGGTGGAGCGGGCCAGTTCTTCGGGTATCTGGTCGTCGCCGGGCCAGTGCCGCCACAGGGCCACACCGGGGCGGTCGGCGCGTTGGCCGGCAATGAGGGTTTCAAGACGTTGGCGTTTGTTCATGGGCGGGGGGGCAGGTGGCAGGTCGCAGGTGGCAGGTCGCAGGTGGCAAGTGTCAAGTGCCAAGTGTCGGGTGGCAGGTTTGTCACCGCACTGCGTTCAGGGCAGGCTCTGAGTGGAACGTAGGGATCGCAGGGGGCGGTCGTCTGAACCGCAAGCATAAGCGAGCGGCAGGGCGCGGCAGGGCATGGTAACGCATGTCTGGGCAGGGCCAAAACCGGATGAGAAGGCCGGATACAGCACCCTGCGAGCCGCTAGTGGACGGCGCCAGCACTCGAAGCTCTTGACAAAGCTCACTCTCCTCGCTATGCTGGCAGGCGTTCGTCGCCTTTTGACTTCTTCCGCCCGCCCATCTCCGGCGGGCGGGCCTTTGTTCTCAGGCTCTTCCTCGCTCATGCTGCCCTATTGGATCGGCTTCAACCGGGCGCCGGGCATCGGCGCCAAAAAGCTGCGCGCCCTGATCGACACCTTCGGCGATGTCGAAGCGGCGTGGAAGGCGCCGCCGCTCGAGCTGGCTCAGGCCGGCCTGGATCGTCGCTCGCTCGAAGGGCTGCTCCAACTGCGCAAGGGCTTTGACCTCGAGGCCGAACTTGCCCGCATCCGGGCGGCCGGGCTGAGGGTGTTGACCTGGGACGATGACGCCTATCCCGCCAACCTGCGCCGCATCGACAGCCCCCCGCCCGTCCTTTACCTGCGCGGCGAACTGTTGCCCGAAGACGAATGGGCGATCGGCATCGTCGGCACGCGGCGGGCCACGGCCTACGGCCGCGAGTGTGCGCTGCGGCTGGCCACCGATCTGACGCAGGCCGGCGTCGCCGTCGTCAGCGGGCTGGCGCGTGGGATCGACGCCGTCGCCCACGAAGCGGCCCTGGCGGCCGGCGGCCGCACCCTGGCCGTGCTGGGCAACGGCCTCGACACCATCTACCCGCCCGAACACCGCCAACTGGCCGGCCGCATCGCACAGCAAGGCGCCCTGATCAGCGAGCAGCCGCTGGGGATGCAGCCCGAAGCCCGCAACTTCCCCGCCCGCAATCGCATCATCAGCGGCCTCAGCCTGGCGGTCATCGTCGTCGAAGGCGACTGGTCTTCGGGCGCAGTGATCACGGCCAAGCAGGCGCTGGAACAGGGTCGCGAGGTTTTCGCTGTGCCGGGCAGCATCCTCTCGGCCGCCAGCCAGGGGCCAAACCGGCTGATCCAGGAGGGCGCCGCGCCGGCACTCAGCGCCAACGACGTACTCGAAGCCCTCAACCTGACCAAAGTAGCCCAGCAGAGCGCCGCCCGCCAGACCCTCCCCACCGACCCCACCGAGGCCCGGCTGTACGCCCTCCTCAGCGCCGAACCCAGGCATGTGGACGAACTGCGCCGCGAGGCCAACCTGCCGATCAGCGAGATCACCAGCACCCTGGCCCTGATGGAACTGAAGGGCATAGTACGCCAGACTGGCGGCATGCAGTACGTCCTCGCCCGCGAGCCGGGGCCGGTGTATCACGTCGATTGATCAAGAAAAAGTCGATATTGGTGACTGGTTATTGGTTATTGATACCAATCTCCAGTTACCAATTACCAATTACCAGTAACCACGACCCACCCAATGGAAGCATACTGCGTCAAATGCAAAACCAAGCGCGAGATGGCGAATGCGCGGGCCGAATTTACGGCCGCCGGGTCGCCAGGCACGCGCGGAACGTGCCCGGTCTGCGGCACGGCCATGTTCAAGATGGGGCTGACGGCGGAACACGCCGGGCTGGAGAAGCCCGCGCCCGCAACCAAGACGGCGTCGAGGAAGGGCGGGAACGCGCGCGCCGCCGGAAAATCAACCGCAAGATCGACCACCAAGACCGGGACAAAGACCGGGACGACCCGCGGCGGCAAAAGCGAGGGCGCGGCGCCGCGCCGATCCACCTACAACGGCCCGCGCAAGGGCAAGCTCGTCATCGTCGAATCGCCAGCCAAAGCCCGCACCGTCGGCAACTACCTGGGCCGCGGCTACACCGTCAAGGCCTCGGTCGGGCATGTGCGAGATTTGTACAAATCGAAGCTGTCAGTGGATGTCGAACATGATTTCAAGCCGATCTACATCGTCCCACAAGAGAAAAAGAAGGTCGTCGAAGAACTGAGCGAGGCCGTCGCCCGCGCCGAGGAAATCTACCTGGCCACCGACCCCGACCGCGAGGGCGAAGCCATCGCCTGGCATGTGGCCGAGGCCGCTGGAGCCGACCCCAAGCGAACACAGCGCGTGGTTTTTCACGAGATCACGAAAAGCGCCGTGGCCGCAGCCTTCGCCCACGCCCGGCAGATCGACTTCGACCTGGTCAACGCTCAACAAACGCGGCGGATTCTCGACCGGCTGGTGGGCTATCAGGTCAGCCCGCTGCTGTGGAAGAGCGTGCGCCGGGGTCTCTCGGCCGGACGGGTGCAGACGGTGGCCGTGCGGCTGATCGTCGAACGGGAGCGCGAGATCCAGGCCTTCATCCCTGAAGAATACTGGTCGCTTGCCGCCGACCTGGCCAAACGCGAGCCAGAACGCCGCAGTTTCCGCGCCCGGTTGGTCAAGATCAGCGGCGAGGACTTCAAGATTGCCACCGGCGCTCAGGCGCAACAGCTGGTGGCCGACCTGGAAGGGGCGGCATGGCAGGTGACGAAGGTGCAGCGCGGCGAGCGCAAACGCCGACCGGCGGCGCCGTTCACCACCAGCACCCTGCAACAGGAAGCCTCACGCGCCCTCGCTTTCACCGCCAACCGCACCATGAGCACCGCGCAGGAGCTTTATGAGGGCATCAACCTGGAAGGCGAAGGCGCTACGGGGCTGATCACCTATATGCGCACCGACAGCACCAACATTTCGACCGAGGCGCAGGCTGAGGCGCGGAGCTACATCCAGAGCGCCTACGGCGATGCCTATCTGCCAGAAAGCGCACCCGCCTATCGCACCCGCACCCGCTCGGCCCAGGAAGCGCACGAGGCTATCCGACCGACCTCGGTGCTGCGCACTCCCGACGCTATCCAGCCCTTCCTCAACCACGACCAGTTCCGGCTCTACAAGCTCATCTGGCAGCGCTTCGTGGCCAGCCAAATGGCCGCCGCCATCTACGACACCCTCACCGTCGAGGTGGAGGCCGGCCCCAGCGCCGGCCCCAAACCCTACCTGTTCCGCGCCACCGGCTCGTCCGTGCGCTTCCCCGGTTTCCTGGCCGTGTATGAGGAATCGCGCGCCGAGGACGAGACCGGCGAAGATGACCTCGGCATCCAGATCCCGCCGCTGACCGTGGGCGAATGGCTCGACTTGCTCCGCCTCTTGCCCGAACAACACTTCACCGAACCGCCCCCGCGCTACACCGAGGCCACCCTGGTCAAAGCGCTGGAAGAGAACGGCATCGGCCGCCCCTCCACCTACGCCAGCATCATCTCAACCATCATCGACCGGGGCTATGTCGAGCGCCAGGCCAAGCGCCTCCACCCCACCCAGCTCGGCTTCGTCGTCAACGACCAATTGTTGCAACACTTCGACAGCATCTTCGAGGTCGGTTTCACCGCCCGTATGGAAGAAGTGCTGGACCGCATCGCCAACGGTGAGGAGAAATGGGGGCAGGTGTTGCGCGATTTCTACGGCCCCTTCTCGGCTCTGGTCGAAGCGGCGGGCAGTTCGATGCAACGCCAGGCCGTGGCGCCGGAAACGCTGGACGAACACTGCCCGGAGTCCGGCCATCCGCTGGTGATCCGCGAGGGGCGCTTTGGCCGCTTCATCGGTTGCTCGAACTACCCCGAATGCAAATACACCCGGCCATTGGTGGCCGACACCGGCGTTCGCTGTCCCAAAGATGGCGGCGTCATCGTCCAGAAGCGCAGCCGCAAGGGCAAAGTCTTCTATGGCTGCGACAACTGGCCCAAGTGCGACTTCGTAACCTGGAACGAGCCGATCGACGCCCGCTGCCCGCGCTGCAACAGCATCCTGACCAAAGCCGGTAAACGCCTCAAGTGCGCCCAATGCGACTACACGGCGCCGCTGGCCGCAGTGGAACCGCCCATGACCGCGGCCTAGACGCCATGCTCATCGGTCTCGACGCCTCCCGCGCCCTACGCGCCAAACGCACCGGCACCGAACGCTACAGCCTGGAACTGATCAACGCCCTTCTCGCCCTCGAGAGCGGCCACGACATCCGCCTGTACGTCCCGATGCCGCCGGCCAATCGCGACCTCTTTCACCCACAAGCGCGCTTCACCGTCATCCCCGGCCGTCGGCTGTGGACGCACGCCTACCTGGGCCCCTACCTCCGCCGCCACCCGCCCGACGTCCTCTTCGTCCCTGCTCACGTCCTGCCTGTCAGCGGCCCTGGCGCCAGCCGTTTGCCCACCGTCGTCACCGTCCACGACCTGGGTTACGAACACTTCCCCGCCGCCCATCCCTGGCGGCAGCGGGCCTACCTGCGCTGGAGCACACGCCGCCATGCCCACATCGCCGCCCGTATCATCGCCGATTCGCACGCCACGAAAGCGGACCTGGTGCGTCTGTACGGCGCTGATCCCGACCGCATCGACGTCGTCCACCTGGCCCCCGACCCCAGCCTGAAACCCGAACGCGACCCTGCGCGCATCGCTCGCGCCCTGCGCAGCTACGGCCTGCCCGAAGGCGCCGACTACATCCTCCACATCGGCACCCTACAGCCGCGCAAGAACCTGGCCCGGCTGATCGAAGCCTTCGCCCTCGTCCGCCAGCGCCTGCCGGAGCGAAATCTCTACCTGGTGTTGGCCGGCAGCCCCGGTTTCGATAGTCAATCACTATACGAAACACCGGCGCGACACGGCGTCGAGCCATTCGTCCGCTTCACCGGCTTCGCTCGCGTCCACGACCTCCCCGCCCTCTACGCTGCCGCCGCCTGTTATGCCTTTCCATCACTATGCGAAGGATTTGGGTTCCCGGCCCTGGAAGCGCAAGCCTGCGAAACCCCCCTCGTCTGCGCCGCCGCCTCATCCCTGCCCGAGGTCGCCGGCGAAGGCGCCCTCTACTTCGACCCCCATGACACCCTCGCCCTGGCCGCGGCCCTGACCCGCATCCTCACCGAACCCGACCTCCGCGCCAACCTCATCGCCAGCGGCCGCGCCAACCTCAGCCGCTTTTCTTGGGCCAAAACCGCCGCCAACACCCTCCGCGTCCTGGAACTGGCCGCCGCCTGACCGCTTCACCCCCTGCCATGGCAACCGATCTTTCCCCTGCTGCCTTCTTCGACCTTGACGGCTTCGCCCATGCCGCCCTTTTCGACGGCTGCGAGTTCGTCTGGCAGGCGCTCGCCCGCATCGACGCCTACCTCCGCCAGCGCCTGGGCGGGCGCGGCCTGGACAACAAGGGCGAGATCCTGCCCGGCGCCCACCTCGGCCCCGGCGACATCCTCATCGGCCCCGGCGCGGTGGTCGAGCCGGGCGCCTACATCGCCGGCCCCACTATCATCGGCGCCAACTGCGAGGTGCGGCATGGCGCCTACCTGCGCGGCGGCGTCATCCTGGGCGATGGCTGCGTGATCGGGCACGCCAGCGAGGTCAAGAACGCCATTTTCCTGCCCGGCGCCCACGCTCCCCACTTTGCCTATGTGGGCGACAGCATCCTGGGCCGCCGCGTCAACCTGGGAGCGGGCACCAAACTCTCCAACCTGACCCTCGTCAGCGCCAAAGACCCGGCCACCGGTAAACGCCCGACCCTTCAGTTCGCCATCGACGGCGAACTGTACGACACGGGCCTGAGCAAACTTGGCGCCATCCTCGGCGACGACGCCCAAACCGGCTGCAACAGCGTCCTCAACCCCGGCGTCCTCCTCGGCCGGCGCGCCCTGGTCTACGCCAACGCCTCGGTTCCCAAGGGCTTCTACCCGGCCGATACCATCATCAAACTGCGCCAAACCCTACAGACGATGGCCCGGCGACAGGCCCCCTGAGCACATGGACGCGCCGCCGATCACCCTCCGGCAGATCGACGCCGACGCCCTGCCGCAGTTGCAGGCGCTGTACGAGGCCAGCCGCGGCTATTTTGTGCCGCACAGCGGCGCCGCCGCCCGCCCTGACCAGGCCGCCCTCGACTATCAGAACGTCCTGACCAGCGGCGAGCGAGTCTTGCTAGGCATCTACTGGCAGCGAGAGCAGATGGTGGGGTGTTTCGACCTCCGCCTCGGCCACCCCGAAGCGAGCGTGGTCTGGTTTGGGGCCTTGATCCTGGCCGACGCCACCCCCATACCCGGCCACGAACTGCGAGACTGGGTGCTGCGCATCCTCGAAGAATGGCTGCGGATCACACAGTTGGGCCACGAAATCCGGCTGGCCTTGCTCGTCAGCGACCGCGAGAGCGTGCGTTTCTGGTCGGGCCAGGGCTATATCGCCACCGGACAAGCCCTCCGCCAGCCGGTTGGGGCGAAACAAGAACGGTTCGTCATCTACCGCAAACCCATCCCCGCCTCCCCCTGACCACACACACCCCGCCCGCCCCCTTCGCGCCCTTCGCCGATCCCCCTCCGCCCCCTTCGCATCCTTCGCGCCCTTC
>CAYWPZ010000215.1:0-8067 GCA_964460135.1 uncultured Caldilineales bacterium
CGCGGACAGTAAAAGCTCAACAACGGTGTAGTGTTTTTGACGGGTACATGATAGCGCAATCCAGCACGAAATGCAACCGATTTCTTCACAAATTGTCGCTGTTGTGATGCTCTCATCCCCCAAAGCCCTGCTCCTCGGCTACCCCTGCAACCCCACCGGCGCCGCCCTCGACCGCGCCGACATGCTCGGCATCGCCCAACTGGCCGAGGAGCGCGACCTGCTGGTAATCGCCGATGAAATCTACGACCGCCTGACCTATGTGGATCAACACACCTGTTTTGCCAGCCTTCCCGGCATGAAGGATCGCACCATCCTGCTGGGCGGCCTGAGCAAGAGCCACGCCATGACCGGTTGGCGGCTGGGCTGGGCCTGTGCGCCGGCCGACATCCTGGCCGCCATGCGCAAAGTCCACCAATACACGATCATGTCGGCCCCCACCGCCGCCCAGGTCGCGGCCATCACTGCCCTCACCGACCCGCGGGCCGAGGAGGCCGTCGAGATCATGCGCCAGAGCTACGACGAGCGCCGTCGCCTGATCGTCGATGGCCTCAACAGCATCGGCCTGCCCACCTTCACCCCGCGCGGGGCCTTCTACGCCTTCCCGTCCATCCGCGCCAGCGGGCTGGACGACAACACCTTCGCCGAAATGCTCTTGCAAGAAGAACACGTTGCCGTCATCCCCGGCTCGGCCTTTGGCGCCGCCGGGGCCGGGCATGTGCGCTGCTGCTACGCCCAGCGCAAAGACAAAATCGAGATTGCCCTCGACCGCATGGCCGACTTCGTGCGCAGATACGGATAACAAATCGCGTTCATCCGCGCAGCAAGACCAAAGCCAGAACTATGACCAAAACCGCGCCATGAGCACGAACTACGAGACCGTCATCGGCATGGAAGTCCATGCCCAACTGCTCACCCGCTCGAAGATGTTCTGTGGGTGCAGCGCCGAGCAATGGGACGCGACCCCCAACAGCCACACCTGCCCGGTCTGTCTGGCCATGCCGGGCATGCTGCCGGTGATCAACCGCGAGGCCGTGGCCCACACCATCCGCGCCGGCCTGGCCCTGAACTGCGCCATCGCCGAGGAAGCCGTCTTCGCCCGCAAGAACTACACCTATCCCGACCTGCCCAAAGGCTACCAGATCAGCCAATACGAGCTGCCGCTGTGTCGGCACGGCTGGATGGAAATCGACACACCCGCCGGCCCCAAGCGCATCGGCGTCACCCGCGCCCACCTGGAAGAAGACACCGGCAAACTGGTGCATGATGGTGAGGTCAGCCTGGTGGACCTCAACCGCGCCGGCGTCCCCCTGCTGGAGATCGTGACCGAACCCGACCTGCGTGCGGTGGATGAGGTCAACGAATACCTCACCCGCCTCCACCAACTGCTGGTGCAGATCGGCGTCAGCAGCGGCGACCTGGAAAAAGGGGCCATGCGCATGGAGGCCAACATCTCGTTGCGGCCAGTGGGCCAGGCAGAGCTGGGCGTCAAGGTCGAGATCAAGAACCTGAACAGCTTCCGGGCCGTGCGCAATGCCCTGGACTACGAAATCAAGCGCCAGACGGCCGTGCTGGCGGCGGGCGGCGCCATCGAGCAGGTGACGTTGGGCTGGTTGGAAGCCGAAGGCCGCACCTACGTTCAACGCAGCAAAGAATCGGCCCACGATTATCGCTATTTCCCCGAACCCGACCTGCCGCCGCTGCTCATCGACCGCGCCTGGGTGGAGGAACTACGCCGGAGCCTGCCCGAACTGCCCCTGGCCCGTCGCGCCCGTTTTCAGGAGCACTACGGCCTCAGCCGCTACGATGCCGATGTGCTGGTGGCGGACCAGGCCGTGGCTGCTTTCTTCGAGCAGGCCGCCAGCGCAGCGGCGCCGGTGGAGCCAAAGACCGTCGCCAACTGGCTGGCCGGCGAGCTGTTCCGGCTGATCAACCAGGCCGGGGTGAGCCTGGCGGCCGTCCCCATCTCGCCGGCCGCGTTCGCCAACCTGCTCAAGCTGGTGGCGGGGGGGACGATCAACCCCAACACCGGCAAACGCGTGCTCGAGACGATGTTCCGCAGCGGCGAGACAGCCGAGACCATCGTCGCCCGCGAGGGACTGGGCCAAGTGAGCGACGCCGGTGTGCTGATGCAGGCCATCGACCGCGTCCTCGCGGCCTCGCCCGGCGAAGCGGCCCGCTATCGCGAGGGCAAGACGCAGCTTCTGGGCTGGTTCATCGGCCAGGTGATGCGCGAGACGCGCGGCAAAGGCAATCCCGACCTGGTGCGCCAGGCGCTGATCGAACGGCTGGGGTGAACCGAGTCGCCAACCGTCGTCGCTGACGAGCCAACGGCAGCAACGACTCCGCCCATCTTTACTTCTCCGCCCTCTCCAAATCCCGACCCACATCGCGCTGGAAATCCCATTCCAGGTACTCACGGCTCGTCGGCAGCGAGAGCTCGAGCGTGCTGATGGGCTGGATGCCCACGCGCACCTTCTGCGGCCGGCATTCCAGCAGATGGCCGCCTGCCGTCAAATCGTAGGAAAGGAAGTGCAGGTGCAGGCCGGGCACATTGAGCGAGGCCATGTAGTCGGGGGTGTAGAACCCGGCCAGCGTCCCCTCGATGGCGTGAAACTGGAACACGTGCTGCTCTTTGGCCACATCCACCAGCGGCCGGTAACACACCTGCTTGGGCACCGAACGCGCCCGCAGGTAGGTGAAGATGCCGTCGATGCGGATGGCGTAGAACAGATTGGGCGAGGGCAACAGCCGCGACAGCCATCCCAGAAAGGCGCTGTACTCCATCTCGCCCGCAGTCTCGGCAAAGATCGCGGGCCGGAAGTGGGTGACGCAGGCGAAAGGTGTCAGTTGGTCGTCGGCGATGTCGCTCACCCGGCCATCGGCATCGATCTGGTGGACGCGTCCATCCAACATCACCATCTCGCCATCGAGATCGTTGAACGTGCCCAGGCCAAAATCGCCGTGGCGCTTGATCTGCGAAAAGGGGATGTTCTCTTCGTAGATGCCTTCGACCAGGGCATTGACCGGGGCGCAGAGGTAGATGCGGCCGTGGGGGTGGAGGGAGGGATTGGAATGGGACATGGGTCTGAGGGGCGGGTGGGAGGGATGGGGGGCGAATGATACCTGTGGGGCCGGGGGGCTGCAAATCGGAGGACGGGGACATCTTCCAACCCTGTGGCAGGCATCGCCGCTGGGTTCCGCCGCATTTCCCCCTCGGCCGATTTCCCTTTCCGCCCCACACCTGCTACACTTCCTCTTTGTCCGAGCCGGCGATCGCCGATCGCTGCGCCCCGACATCATTCACCTACGTTCTTTGGGCTGAGAGTGCGACTTGGCTCAGCGGAGTCAAGGAGTACTCCTCGATGAATTTCAAACAGTTTGCGCTCGACCCGCGTCTCCACGCGGGCATCGAAGCCGCGGGTTACACCACCCCCACTCCCATCCAGCAGCAGGCCATCCCCGTGGTGCTGGAGGGTCGCGACGTCCTCGGCCTGGCCCAAACCGGCACCGGCAAGACCGCCGCCTTCGTCCTCCCCATCTTGCAGCGGCTGACAAAAGGCCCCCTGCGCCAGACTCGCGCCCTCATCATTGCCCCCACCCGCGAGCTGGCCGAGCAAATCCACCAGACCATCGTCATCCTCGGTCGCCAGACCAGGGCGCGCAGCGTCGCCGTCTATGGCGGCGTCGGCAAGGGGCCGCAGACGGATGCGCTTCGCCGCGGGGCCGAGATCGTCGTCGCCTGTCCCGGCCGCCTGCTCGACCACATCGCCGACGGCGCCATCGACCTCTCACACATCGAAGTGCTGGTGTTGGATGAAGCCGACCGCATGTGCGACATGGGCTTCCTGCCCGACATCCGTCGCATCCTCGGCCACCTCCCTCAGCGCCGCCAGACGCTCTTCTTCTCGGCCACCATGCCGCCCGAAATCAGCGCCCTGGCCGATGGCATCCTCCAAAGCCCCGTCACCGTGCAGGTGGGGATGATGGCGCCGGTCGAGACCGTCTCGCACGCCCTCTACCCCGTCCCGGACAAACTCAAACCCGGCCTGCTGCTGGCCCTGCTGGAGCGAACCCCTACCGGCCGCGTCCTCATCTTCACCCGCACCAAACACCGCGCCCGCACCCTGGCCCAGCATCTGGCCAAACACGATTACAATGTCTCGGCTTTGCAGGGGAATATGACCCAAAACCGGCGGCAGGAAGCCCTCGACGGCTTCCGCCAGGGCAAGTATGACCTGCTCGTAGCCACCGACATCGCCGCCCGCGGCATCGATGTCTCCGGCATTTCGCACGTGATCAACTTCGACATGCCCGACACCGTCGATGCCTACACCCACCGCATCGGCCGCACCGGCCGCATCCACCGCAGCGGCGAAGCCTTCACCCTGACCACGCAGGCCGACGAAAGCATGGTGCGCGAGATCGAACGGCTACTGGGCGAGCGCATCGAGCGCCGCCGTCTCCAGGATTTCGACTATGGCGGCTTTGCGCCCGAAACTCAGCCGGTGCAGCCTCAGCGCCGGCCGGCAACCCGGTCCCCCTACCGACCATCGCCGGCACCAGAGAATCGGCAACCGGCCAACCAGTCGGGCAGGGGACGCTCAGCGCCGCAGGATCGCCGCCCGCCCACCCCGCCTGGCCGCCCCTCGCCGGCTCCGTCCCGTTCGCCCGGTCACTCCAACTCATCCTTCCGCCGCGACCGCGGTTGATTCAGACAACACCTGACAGGTTTTGCAAAACCTGTCAGGTGTTCTCCCACCCTGCCATGCCGGCGGGGTCGTAATCGCCCCATTTGCCGCTAAACGAGGCGGCGAACATCTCGGCGTTGGTGCGGGCGATGGCTTCGACCGCCTTCTGCAGCGCCGCCTCTCGCCTTGCCTGTGCGTCCTCCAATTCCCGCCGCGGCGAGGGGCCGACGGACAGGATGCGCAACCGGCAGACATCGCCCATCACATAGGGGGCGCTGCTGCCCGCCGCCCGACCGAGGAGGGCCTGCGCCAACGGCGTGTTGGCCCCCAGCAGCCGGCGGTCGATGTCGGCGGCCTCGGCGGGAACCAGGTCAAAGGCCAGGGTTTCGACCTGGCCCTGCCGGTCGATCAACTCGATCACGACGTGGTCGCCCACTGCCGCCATCTCAGCCGGCGCCATGCGCCCGTTGCCAGTCCGCCCAGACGGCATCCATTTGGGCAATGTGGTCGAGGACATGACGATCATAGGTGATCAGCCAGTCCTCCATCGTCGTCAGGCCGTTTTCAGAGTGATAGACGGTGGATGACCAGGCGGAATCGGGCAGGTTCTGGATCAGAGCATGCGACTGGCCCCGCAGCCACCGGAAAAGCTCCACGGCGGCGGCGGGGTCTTGCTCGTGGTAGTGCAGTTCCCTGGCCCAGGCATTTTCGTCATAGCCCAGCACCTGGCTGCCCGGCTCGGCCAGGAAGCGCCGGCAACGGATGTAGCTGTTGGCCTCGCTATCGGCGATGTGGACGACGATCTCGTGGATCGTCCAACGCTCGGGCGCAGGCCGCCACTGCCACATCGGGCGGGGATAGCGTTCCAGTGCGGCGACGAGACGCTCGTAGGCGCGGCCGTAGGATTCGATTCGCTGGGCGCGTTCGGCTGGAGTCATCGCACCATCCCCCTTTCAGGCGACAGCATCCTCGCCGCCATCGACGAAGACGACGCTGCCCGAGACCCAACTGATGCTGGGGTCGGCGAGAGCGACGATGGTGTTGGCCACATCTTCGGGCGTGGTCAAGCGATGGTCGGGGTGCCGGCGCAGCGCGCCTTCGACGATCTGTTCGTTGCCGGGGATGGCGCGCAGGGCTGGGGTATCGGTGACGCCGGCCTGGATGCAGTTGACCAGGATGCCGCGCGTGGCCAGTTCCTGCGCCAGGACGCGAGTATGTGATTCCAGCGCCGACTTGGCCGCCGAAACGGCGCCATAGCCGATGATCACCCGGTGCGAGCCTTCGGAGGTCATCGACCAGATGCGGCTGCCGCGGCCCAGCAGATTGGCCCGCACCAGCGCCTGCGTCCAATAGACCAACGAGTGCGCCATCACATCCAGGGTCATGTTCATCGAGGCGGGGTCCATGGCCGCGGCGGGGTCATCGGTGATGAAGGGCTTGAGCGTGCCAAAGGCCAGCGAGTGCAGCATTAGCCAGATGGTGGGCTGCGCGGACGCGGCCAACACCTCGCCCATCCTGACGATGGCCTTGTCGCGCTTCACTTCGTTCGAGGCGTTCATGTTGAAGAAGACGGCCTGGCTGCCTGTGGCTTCGATATCGGCGATGAGGGCTTCGACGCGGGGCATCGTTTGTTTCATGTCCAGGTGGACGCCGAAGATGTTCATGCCTTTGCGGGCCAGGGCGCGCGAGGTGGCGGCGCCAAAGCCGCTGGATGCGCCCAAGATCAGCGCCCATTTGCCGGCAAGATTGTTTTGACTCATGTGGTAGGATTCCTCCGAAAAGTGGGATGCGGTATTGTAACGTTGATAGAACCCAGTCGCCAACCAAAAGTCGCGGCTGTAGCCAGGCTGCTGCGAAGATGACAGCCGTTTGGCGCTGTGCTATCCTCCCCACTCACGCCTGACGCCACCCGGAACTCGGAACCCCAAACACGCAGCCCCATGATCTTCCCCCCCGGCCTCCTCATCTTTGCCCACCGCGGGGCCAGCGGCTACGCCCCCGAAAATACGCTGCCCGCCTTCAGTCTGGCCGCCGAGATGGGCGCGCATGGCATCGAATTCGATGTGCAGATCACTCGCGACGGCAAGCTCATCGTCCACCATGACCGCGACCTGGGCCGCACCGAAGCCGCCGCCGGACGGCTGCGCGACTGGCGCTTCGACGACTTGCGGGCGCTGGATGTCGGGGCCTGGTTCGATGCCCGCTTTGCCGGAACCCGCATGCCCACGCCAGAAGAGGTGGTAGAAGACGTAGGCGACCGCTTGCTACTCAACTTCGAGCTGGTGAACGATTCCTGGCGACTGGACGGCGTCGAGAAAAGGGCTGTGGCCTTGTTCCGGCGGATGAACCTGTTCGAGCGGGCGATGGTCTCGTCTTTCAATCCGCGGCTGTTGTGGGCCGTGCGCCGGGCCGAGCCGCGCATCACCCTGGGCGCCCTGTGGGGGTCTTCCTCGCCCTGGCTGCTGCGGGCCGACTGGTGGCGACGCCGCGCCGGCGTCGAATGCCTGCACCCCGAATCGGTCCTGGTCACGCCTGAGTTCGTTGCCCAGGCCCACGCCCAGGGCCGGCGGGTTCACGTCTGGACGGTGAACGACCGCGCCGAGGCCGGGCGCTTGCGGGCGCTGGGGGTGGACATGATCATGGGGGATTTTCCGGATCGGTTGGGGGCGGGAGGCGGGTAGCGGGGGGGCGGGAGGCGGGAGGTGGGGGGCGGGTGTTGCGTCAGTATCGGCCTTTCTGCGCGGTTGTGGGATTCGTAGCGCCATCAGGGATTGTTGCAACCCAGGAGGCTGACATCGTCGACGAACATCCAGGTGCGGCCGCCGGCGGTGGTGGCGTCGTTGTAGACCTCGAAGTAGAGGACGAGGTCGCGACCGCGGTAGGGCCGGAGATCGAAGTCGAATAGCCGCCAACCGGCGTCGTTGGCCAGGCTGCGCATCAGTTCGGCCACTTTACCAAAACTGCCCGGCTGCAAGAGGAGGACGCTTTGCCAGTCGCCGCCGGCGGCGGTCGTTCCCGGCCGATACCAAAAGCTCAGGCTGAGGGTGTCGGCGTCGCCGGGCAGGTGGAGGGTCTGGTAGGCGGTGGAGTAGGTGGCGCCGGCCGGGGCAAGCAGGCCGGCCGGGCTGCGTTCGGGCTGGGCCGGCGCGGCAACAAGGATGGTGGGCAGCAGCCCCAGGCGGGCGGAGCGGAGGCCGCTGTGGGCGGCAGCCGCGCTATAGCCGGCGCGACTGGCCGTGGAGGGGAAAGTCCAGGCGGCGTCGCTCTCGAAGCCGCCGTTGACCGCTATCTCCTGCCAGATGATGGCGGGGGTGGGGCTTGGGGTGGCTGTAGGCTGGGTGGTTGGCGTCTCGGTGGGCGTGGGATCTGGGCTGGGGGT
>CAYWPZ010000216.1:0-6823 GCA_964460135.1 uncultured Caldilineales bacterium
CGAGTCACCACCTGCGCCCGATTTCCCCACCGTCTCGGCCGGGCCGGTGGTCGTCTACCACCGGCAGGGCGAGCTGGTCTCGGCCTATTTCCGGCGCTGGGGGCGCTACGACATTGACCTGGCCGCCGGGAGCGTGGACGGGGCCATGACCGAATCCTGCCTGAGTGTGTACGGCGTCTTCGAGGACATGATCATCATCGCCCTGGCACCGCTGCTGCGGCGGCGCGGCCTTTTCACCCTCCATGCCTTTGCCGCTGCCCGCGCCGGCCGCGCCGCGTTGTTGGTGGGCGATATTGGCGCCGGCAAGACGACTAGCGGCCTGAGCCTGCTCTGCGGCGGCTACAGGCTGTGCGCCAACGATTCGCCGCTGTTGCGTTTCGACGCCGGCGGCGGCGTCCGCGTCTGCGCCTACCCCGGACTGATCAGCGCCTACCCCGACTCGATCTCCTGGTTCCCACCCCTGGCCCCTGTCCTGGCCTTGGCCCGGCGGCTGGATGGCAGCGCCAAGCTCTCGTTTGCGGCCGATGATCTCTGGCCTGAAGCCTGGCAGATGGAGGCGGCGCCGGGCGCCCTGCTGTTCCCGCAGGTGGTTTCTGGCCTCGGCGCCTCGACCCTACGCCCACTTGCGCGCTTTGCCGCCCTGCAGCGGCTGGTGGGTCAGTCGGTCGAGAACTGGGACGCCGACTTCATCCCGCCCCACCTGCAGGCGCTGCGCATCCTGGCCAATGCGGCTCCGGCCTTTGATCTGTTGTTGGCGCCGGATGTGGACCGGCTCCCGGCCTTGATCGGCGAGGCGATGGGCGATGGCTAGGCCGGGTCGCCTCAGTGCTCGTCGCGTCGGCGAATAAGAATGCGCAAGGCATTGGGAATCGGCTGCTCGGCCACCAGAATCAAGTAGCCGCCCCCGCCCGCGCCCGACACCTTCCAGCCCAGGGCTGCATCCTGATAGCGGTCGATCAGCCGCGTGATCGAGGGCACGATCATATTGGGGAACATGGCGATCTGGGCTTCGAAACCGGCGCGCAGCGACTGCCCAAAGCCGGGCAGATCTCGCCCCAGCATGGCCTGCCAACAGGCTTCGGCGGCGTCGGCCAACGCCCTGGCGCCCTGCTGGTCGATGTGCGTGTCGCTGAGGACAGCGAAGCCGGCCTCGCGCGGGCCGAGAGGAACCAGGTAGAGCGCGTCCTCGATGAAGCGCAATACTTCTTCGTCGTGGACCGAGTCGATAGCTGTGGGCCAGTAGCCGCCCTGGTAGTGCGCCCGGTTGAGCCCGGGGAAGATCAGACCGATAGAATCCTGTGAGCCGGAGATTTCGGTCTTTCCGGGCGGGTTGTCACAGCAAAAGAGGATCCAGGCCAGTTTTTCGAGGTTGCCGGCGGGCAGTCGCGGCCCCCACAGGTTGATGGCGGTGCGCCGGGTGCTGGAGGCCATGCCGCTGCGTTCGTTGAACTCGACCGTCGGTTCCAGCGAGATCGTCAGCACCGATCCCGGATGGAACTTGGACACCCAGGGCTGGTCGAGCCAGCCGCCGGCCAGGTCGATGCGGTAGGGCATGGTCTGCAGGGCGCGCAGACTGGTGGACGAGCGTGCGGTCAGGCCGGGATAGGGTTCGCGCTGCAGGACAACATACTCGACGCCCATCGCTGCGCACAGGTCTTGTTTGGCCGGGATGTTGCCATCCTCGTTGACGACAAAGACATCGGGTCGCAGCGCCTCCATCTCAGCTACGAAATCGAGGATGCCGGAGCCGCGCGAGATGAAGGCGCCTTTTACACAACCGACCGAACGCACCATGAACAACCGTTCCTGTTCACTGTTGATCGGCGCCCGGCCCTTGATTTCGGTCACGGTGCGGTCCGAACCGAGGGCGACGTAGAGATCGCCGTAGGCAGCGGCCTGTTGGAAGAAGGCGATGTGGCCGCTGTGGAGCATGTCGTAGCAGCCGCTGACGAGGACTTTTTTGGACATCGATGGAGGACGGTGGAGGGCGTTCACGTTTCGCGGCTCACGTTCACGCTCCCGAACAGCCCCGGCCCCAGCTCGGCCAGCACCATCCCGGCCAGGATGAGGCCGCAGCCCAGGATCTGGGCCGGGCCGAGGCGCTCGCCGATGAGGACGAAAGAGGCCAGGGCGGCGAAGACCGGCTCGGTGGCGAAGATGAGGGCAGTGTGAGTGGCGGTGGTGAAGCGTTGGGCGGCAGTCTGGACGGCGAAGGCAAGGGCGGTGCAGAGGATGCCGGTGAAGAAGGCGGCAAAGAGGGGTTGGCCGGTGGGCGGCCAGGGCGTGGCCGGCTCGAAAAGCAACGACGCCCCACCTGCCAGGACCACAACCGTGGCCAATTGAATGGTCGTGAGGGTAAGGGCGTTCATGCGCGGGGCGAATTGGCCAACGGCGAGGATCTGGGCGGCAAAGCTGATCGAGCAGCCGAGCACCAGCAGGTCGCCGCGGTTGACGCCCTGGGCGAGGTCGACGCCGCTGAGTGAGAGGAATGCCAGGCCGAGGGCGGCGGCGGCAATCCCCAGCCCCACCGCCGGGCTGGGCCGCTCGCGGCGGAACAGAAGCCCCAACACGGGGACGAACACCACCCCCAGCCCGGTGATGAAGCCGGCCTTGGCGGGTGTGGTGTACTGCAGCCCGGCCGTCTGGAAGGCATAGCCGGCAAAGAGAAAGAAGCCGAGCAAGCCCCCGGCAGCCAGTTGGCGCCGAAACAGTGACTGGTGGGGCGTGGGCAGCAGGTGCGAGCGTCGCCACCAGAGGATGGGGAGCAGGCCGATCAGCGCCAGCAGAAAGCGCGTGAAAAGAAAGGCAAAGACCGGGTAGCTGCGCACGGCCGCTTGCACCATGACGAAAGTGACGCCCCAGATGAAGGCGACAAAGAGCAGGGACGAGTCGGCGGCGAGGCGACGGGATGGCATGGCTTAACGTCGCCCGTGCAATTCGTCGTGCACGGTCCGCAAGAGCGATTCGGCCCGTAGCTCGGGCAGGTTGTAGCAGGAGCCGCCCAAAGCGTCGGCCAGTTGTTGGGCCAGGCCACGGTCGAAGGCCTGATGCTCCATGTTCACGGTCACGGTGCGGATGTGCGACTGTTTGAAGAGGTCGGCCATGCGCAGGGCCTCTTCCTGGGCTGGCATGCCGGTGATGCTGACATTGCCGGCGCCGTCGGTGAGCAGGAACAGCAGGGGTCGGGTTTCGGGGTCGCGGCGTCGCGCCGCCATGATCACGTTGTACGAAGTCAGCAGCCCCGACGAAAGCGGCGTCTTGCCGCCCACAGGCACGTCGCGCAGGGCTTTCTGGGCCAGCTCCACGCTGCTGGTGGGGGGCAGGACGACGCGCGCCCGTTCTTTCTGGAAAACGACCAGCCCCACCTGGTCGCGGCGCTGGTAGGCGTCGATGAGGAGGGACATCACCGCCCCCTTGGTGGCCTCCATGCGCTCGGCCGCCGCCATCGACCACGAGGCATCGACCACGAAGAGGATCAGGTTGGAGGCCCGCCGCACGCGCACCTTGCGCTGCAAGTCCTCGCGCTCGACGGCAAAGGCGACATCATGGCGCTTGCGGTGCATTTGCTGGATGGCGGCCTGGCGGAAGGTGGCGTCGAAGGCAATGTCCTCCACCTTGTCGCGGGCGGGCCGGGCGCGGATGTAGCGCCCGCGCTTGCGCTCGGTGCGGGTGGTGGAGCGCCGCCCGCCTTTGGCCCGCGTCAGTTTGTCGATGGGCGTGTCCAGGCGCTTGACCTTGAAGGTGTCGCCTACCTGCATCAGACGGCTGGGGGCTTTTTTGTCGCCAGGGCTAGAGGCGTCGCGCCCCGTGGTCTGCTCGGCCTCGCCCGACGCTCCTGCCATCTCGTCGCTCAGCTCGTCGCCCTCTCCATCACCATCTTTTTTTTTACATCGCCCGGCGCGCCGGCCTCGGCTCGCTGCATTTGCTCGCTTTCGGCCTGCTGCTGCGCCTGCTGCATGCGTTGCTGTAGCTGCTGCGGCTGCAAGGAGGCGTCCTGGAAGGGCTGGCGTTTGAGGCGATGCGGCAGCGCCAGCTCGGCCCCGATCATGATGTCGTGTTCGTTGATTTCCAGCCGGCCCTCGTAGGCGGCGTTGGCGGCGGCCGTCTTGAGGATGACGATGTCGGCGCGGTGCCCATCGACATTGAACGAGGCGGTGAGGTGGGCGATCAGGTAGATGTCGCGGTCTGTGTACTTCACCAGGGGCAGGCGGTTGCGGGCGCGCTCGATTTCCGCCGAAACGTGATGCTCGCGGTCGGCCCAGTCGGCGTAGAAGGACTCGGGGTCGCGCTCGTAGGCCAGCCGCCGTCGCACGATTTCCACGCGGGCGCCGGCGTCGGCAATGCCTTCGATGTCCACAGCATGGGCGAAGCGGTCCAAGAGCTGAGGCCGCAGATCGCCTTCTTCGGGGTTCATCGTCCCCACCAGGATGAAGGCGGCCGGGTGCTGGAAGCTGATGCCCTCGCGTTCGACCACATTGACGCCCATCGCCGCCGAATCGAGCAGCAGATCAACCACATGGTCGTCGAGCAGGTTGACCTCGTCGACATAGAGTAGGCCGCGATTGGCCGACGCCAGCACGCCCGGCTCGAAATGACGCTCGCCCTTCTTGATCGCCTTCTCGATGTCGAGCGTGCCCACCACGCGGTCTTCGGTGGCGCTCACGGGCAGGTCGATGAAGCGGATGCGCCGGGTCGTGATCGGCAGGATGCCCTCGCGTTCCAGCCGCTCCTGGCATTCGGTGCAAAGGAAAAGCGGCTGGTTGGGGTCGCAGCCGAATTTGCAGCCTTCGACCACTTCCAGGTCGGGCAGGAGGGCGGCCAGGCCACGGGCGGTGGTGGATTTGGCCGTGCCCCGCTCCCCGCGGATGAGCACGCCCCCGATCTGGGGATTGATGGCGTTGAGGATCAACGCCCGTTTCATTCGTTCCTGGCCGACAATGGCGGTGAAGGGATAGACGGCTGGCATGATGGCTGGTCTTGAGGCGATGATGAGGGGAATAGGGTTGGCGTGTGCAGCGGCGACCACAATCGCCCCGGCTCAGCGCATTATACACGCGCGACTTCCTGCCGCCATAGTGTGATCCTGGCAACCTGGCCCCAGGCGCGGAGCGGGCGTCGCCTATAGCCGCCCGCGTACTTCCTTCAGCGCATCCTCCAAGCGATCCAAAACGGCGTCGATCTGCGCGTACTCGATCACCAGCGGCGGCTCGATCCGCACCGTCTTGGCGTTGGTGAGCGTGCCCGCCACCACCACCCCACGCTTGAAGAGCCCCGCCGCCACGCTGTAGCCCACCTCGGCGTCGCGGAAGTGTTGGCCCAGCAACAGACCCCGCCCGGTGATCTTGTCGTAGATCATCGGATACTCGGCGGCCAGCTTTTCCAGCCCGGCCTTGAAGTAGGCGCCCTTCTCGGCTGCCTGGCCCGGCAGATCCTCTTCCAGGGTGACGGTGATGGCGGCGATGGCGGCGGCGCAGGCCAGGGGATTGCCGCCGGTGGTGGTGGTGTGGACGAAGGGGTTCGGCTCCATCATCACTCGCCAGATTTCTTCCCGCGCCCCAAAACAGGAGACCGGCATCACGCCGCCGCCCAGGGCCTTGCCCATGGTGATGATGTCGGGGACGACCTGCCAGTGATCCACGCCCCACAGCTTGCCGGTGCGTCCCAGCCCGGTCTGCACCTCGTCGGCGATGAGGAGCACGCCGTAGTGGTCGCACACCTGCCGCAGCCGCGGCCAGAAATCATCGGGCGGGACGATGGCCCCCGCCTCGCCCTGGATCGGTTCCATGATCACGGCGGCGATGTCTTGCCCCACCGCATCGGCGATCTGGAGTTGGCGCTCGACCGCGTCGGCGTCGCCGAAGGGCACCCACTGCACGTAAGGATAGAGCGGCAGGGCGGGGGCGCGGAAGTCGGACTTGCCCAGCAGGCTGAGCGAGCCCATGGTCTTGCCGTGGAAGCCGCGCAGCGAGGTGATGAACCCGGCCTTGCGCGTGTACATCTTCGCCAGCTTCATCGCCCCCTCCACCGCCTCGGTGCCGCCGGCGGCAAAGAAGAAGTATTGGATGTCGCCGGGCGTGATCATGGCCAGCAGCCGGGCCAGCACCCCGCGCAGGGGGTCGAGCAGCTCCTGGCTGGGCATGGGCGTGCGGTTGAGCTGGGCGCGCACGGCCTCGACCACGCGCGGGTGCGACCAGCCCAACGAGAGCAGGCCGTAGCCGCCCAGACAGTCGATCCACTCGCGGCCAAAAGCATCCTGCATGACCGCCCCGCGTCCTGTCCATTCGGTGGCGGCAAACATGCCGGCTTCTGTGACCGATTTGCGATAGTCCAGAAAGCCGCGATTGAAGTGATGGGCGAAGTTATACAGCGTTTCTTCGACGATGGCCTCACCTTCGGCCGGGGTGAGGGTGGGTGTGGCGATGATGTCGAGCCAGCGGTGGGCGTAGGAAAGGGCGTCGGGATGGGTGGTCATTGTGGTTATTGGTTATTGGCGATTGGAGATTGGTAATTGGTTATTCGGACTGACAAATAACCAATTACCAGTTACCAACTGCCCCACGCTTTCGCGAAAGACGGCGGTGTGGTAATCGATGTCAGACTCGGCGGCGTCGGGGGCGATCAGGGCCATGTTGTGGAACGGGGTGAGGAGGATGCCGCGGTTGAGCGCAGCCAGGTGCATGTAACGGTCGAGGTCGTGGTCAATGGCGGCGGCAGCTTCGGCGCCGTTGCGCGGCGGGTGGGGGCAGAACCAGTATTCGGCCCGGCAACCGAGGCGGGCAACATGCCAGGGCAAGTCGAACTCCCGTATGACCTCCTCCACCCC
>CAYWPZ010000216.1:6833-8048 GCA_964460135.1 uncultured Caldilineales bacterium
CGTAAAACGCTCGGCCAGGGGGATGGTGCGGTCGTAGGCCGCCTGCGTCAGCACCTGGCCCAGGGTGGCGCGCATCGCCGCCAGCGAGAGGGCATTGCCGGCCAGCGTGCCGCCGATGCCGCCCACGTCGGCGTTTTCGTAGTCGGTGGCGGCGCGGATGCGTTCGGCCACCTCGGCTGAGAAGCCGTAGACGGCGCCGGGGATGCCGGCGCCAACGGCTTTGCCCAGGGTGATGAAATCTGGTTGCAGGTCCTGCGCTGCCGTGTAGCCGCCTGGCCCGGCGCAGATCGTGTGCGTTTCATCGATGATCAGCAGCGTGTCCGTGCGCCGGGTGATTTCCCGCAGAGCATCGTGATAACCGGGCTCGGGCTGGACGATGCCGATGTTGGTCATCACCGGCTCGGCCAGCACGCAGGCGACATCGCCCGGCGCCAGCGCCGCGGCGAGGGCGGGGATGTCGTTGAACTCGATCACACGGGTGGTCAGGGCCGGGTTGACGGCGGGGCCGATGTTGCCATCGCGCGGCCGGGCCAGGCCGTGATCGAGGGTGACGAAGGTCTCATCGACGCTGCCGTGGTAGCACCAATTGAAAACCAGGATGAGGGGGCGCTTGGTGATCTGGCGGGCCAGACGGATGGCGAAGCGGTTGGCGTCGGTAGCGGTGAGGGTGAATTGCCAATAGGGCAGCCCAAACCGCCGCGCCAGTTCCGCTCCCACCCAAACGGCGTCTTCGGTGGGCAGCATGAAGGTGAGGCCGCGGCAGAGCTGTTCGCCGGCCGCGGCGATGGCGGCGGCGGGTGCATGGCCGGTCATGGCCCCGGTGTCGCCCAGGCACAAGTCCAGGTAGCGGCGACCGTCCACATCGGTGAAGTGCGCCCCGCCGGCCTCTTGCACGAAGACCGGGAAGGGGCTGGCCCAGCGCACCATCCAGTTCATGGGCACGCCATCATGCAGATGCGCTTTGGCTTGCTCGAACAGCGCCCCTGAGCGCGGATGTTCGGCGATGAAGCGTTCGTCCTCGGCGGCCAACAAGCGTTGGAGACGGTTTCTGTCGATAGTGGGCATGGTGTTGGTAATTGCTGATTGGTAATTGGTGATTGGTAATTGGTGATTGGTTGCTACTAACTACACACTAATCACTAACCAATAGCTACTACTCTACTGCCCCTTCACTTCCGTCCAGATGCGGTCGTAGAGGGGGGTGGCTTCGCCGAC
>CAYWPZ010000217.1:0-7860 GCA_964460135.1 uncultured Caldilineales bacterium
CCACGCCCACCCGCACGCCGACCCCCACGCCCACCCCCACCCCGATCCATGATGTGTGGACGGTGCTGGATCCGGGCAGCAGCGGCCAACTGACCGGCGTCGATGGCGATGTGCATCTGGCCTTCCCACCCGGCTCGGTCAGCAGCCTGACGACCATCACCTATACCAAGCGTTTTGGCGACCCACCGCACGACCTGGGCGACCTGGCCTATGTGCGTCCTGGCTTTCAGCTCCACGCCGCCAACGCTGCCGGCGCCCCGGTCGAGCAGATGCTGATGCCTTTCAGCCTGACCATCGCCTACGACGACAACCGCTGGCGGCAGGCCGGGGTGTTCGACGAACGCAGCCTCAACCTCTTTGCCTGGGATGGCAGCCAATGGTTCGGCTTGTTGCCCTGCGTGGGCTGCGTGCGCGATGTCATCGGCAACCAGATCACGCTCGTTCTCAATCGCCTCTTTGAATTCGCCCTGGCCGGGTCGCGCGCCCTCACCCTACAAGCAGGGCCGGTCTTCACCGTCAACACAACCGACGATGAAGATGATGACCGTTGCACCACGCTCCACTGCTCGTTGCGCGAAGCGATTGCCGCCGCCAACACCCGCGCCAACACCGCCGAACCTGCCGCCATCCACTTCTTCATCCCCGGCGGCGGCCTGCACACCATCCGCCCCACCTCGGCCCTGCCTGCCATCACCGCCGCCGTCGAGGTCGACGCCAGCACCGAGCCAGATGGCCAGATCGAGCTGGACGGCTCGCTGGCAGGCGCGGCCTCTGGTCTGACAATCACAGCCGGGGGCAGCACCGTGCGCGGGCTGGTGATCGGCGGCTTTTCGGAGTCGGCCATCGTTTTGCAGGGCGGCGGCGGGAACCGGGTCGAGGGCAATGTCCTGGGGGCTGCGGCCGACGGTCACAGCGTCAACCCGAACGGGCAAGCCGGTGTGCTGATCCAAGACTCTCCCGCCAACATCATCGGCGGCGGCGCGGCCGGCACCAGCAACCTCATCGCCGGCAACGCCGCCGGGGTTCGCATCGCCGGTTCGGCGGCGGTTGGGAACAGGATCCTGGGCAATTTCATCGGCGTCGATGCCTTGGGCCAGCATGCCCTGCCCAACGGCGTTGGCATCATCATCGCCGCCCCCGGCGCCGTCATCGGCAGCCCAACCAGCGGCGAACGCAACCTCATCTCCGGCAATAGCGGCCCTGGCATCGCACTCCGCGGCCCCGATGCAACCGGCGCCGTCGTGCAAAGCAATTTCATCGGCGTCGATGCCAGCACCATCCACCCGCTGGGCAACGGCGTCGGCCTACTCATCGATGGTGGTCTTGGGTCGCTGATCGGCGGCGAGACGCTGGCCGAGGCCAATCTGATCGCGGCCAACCAGCAGACGGGCGTGCACATCACCGGCCAGGCGAGCGGCAATCGTCTTCTGGGCAATTTCATCGGCGCCAATCTCTACGGCCTGGCGCTCGGACAAGCGCAGGATGGGGTGCTGGTCGATGGCGGGGCGAGCGACAATAGTATCGGTGGACTGGCGCCGGGGCAGGGGAACACCATCGCCCACAATGGCCGCGACGGGGTGCGCGTGATCGGGGCTACGGGCGTCCTCGTGGCCGGCAACGCCATCTACAAGAACGCCGGCCTGGCCATCGCCAGCCTCGACGGCGGCAACCTCAACCTGGCGCCGCCCGAACTGGCCGGGGCCAGCGGCCGTGAGGTCTCGGGCAAGGGCGCACCCGGCGCCACCATTCAGCTTTTCGGCGATGACGCCGAGCAGGCGCGCTTCTTCTTGGGCAGCGCTGCTGTCGACGCCGATGGCCATTTCGTCTTTCTTGGTTCGCTCTTGGGGCGCAATGTCACCGCCGCCACGGTGGATGCGGCCGGCAATACCTCAGTCCTCAGCGCGCCGGTGGCTCGCGATGTGCAGTTCACCGACACCTTCGAGACCAATGACAGTTGGACTGAAGCGCAGCTGGTGGGCGAGGGCCAGGTGCAATCGTTTATCAGCAGCCCCGACGACATCGATTTCTTCAGGCTCCCTGTGCCCTTGCAGCGCGGCTCGACCGTCATCTTCCGGCTGAGCGGCCTGCCTGCCGACTACGACATCCTCCTCTTCCGCCCCACCGACGCCCCCAACGACACGCCGCCCAACGACCTGCCGCTGCAGAACGTCCCCATCCAGGACCTGCCGCTGCAAAACGTGCCCTTGCAGAATGTGCCGCTGCAAAACGTGCCGCTGCAAAACGTGCCCTTGCAGAATGTGCCCTTGCAGAATGTGCCTTTGCAGAATGTGCCGCTGCAAAACGTGCCGCTACAAAACGTGGGCTTGCAGAATATCCTGCTGAACAGCGTGCCGCTGCAAAACGTGCCCATCGTCTCGCACTCGTTCCATCTCGGCCTCGAAGCCGAGGAAGTCTCGGACACGGCCCTCTATGCCGCCGACCACTACTATCTGTTGGTGGTGGGGAACAATGGCGCCTACAGCGCCGACCCCTACACACTCGAGATCGAAGTCAGGCCGCCTGTCCCCATCCCCGGCTGCATCCGTCTCCTGCCGTTCGCTGGCCTGCCGGGCATCGCCTACCAGCCCTGGCCCGATGCGGCCGTAGAAACACTGATCCTGGTCAACAAGCAGCGTTTCGAGCAACTCTATGGCTCCGCCCCCACCGCCCGGCTGATCGACAGCCTGTGGGAGTTGGCCGGGCAGGAGACGGTGCACGGCAAAGTGTTGCCGGTCGAGCTGGACGAGACTGTGGCCGCGGCTTACGCAGCCTGGGATGCCGATGTCTGCAACCCCGAAGCCGCCAATGTTGTCGCCGGCGCCATCAAAGACTTGTTGGCGCGCGAGGCCGCCGTCCTGCCGGGGCTGAAGCACCTGGTCTTGGCTGGCAGCGACGAAGCGCTGCCCTTCCGCCGTGTGCAGGACATCGTCCAAACCGCCAACGAATTCGACTACGCCGCCCAGTCGCTGCTGCGGGATGACGCCGCCGTGGCTGCCAGCCTGCGCCTGGGCTATCTGCTGACCGATGATTTCTACAGCGATCTCCAGCCGTCGCAATTCCTCGGCCGGCCGCTCTACATCCCCACTTTCGCCGTCGGCCGCCTGGTCGAGACGCCGGACGAGATCGCCGGGCAAGTCGAGACCTATCTGCAACGCGACGGGCGGCTGAACGCCCAGACCGGTCTGGTCTTTGGCTACGAGTTCCTGCAAGACAGTTCTCAGGCCATCGCCGACGAGCTGGGAGCGGCCGGATTGAGTGTCACTCGCGTGATCGATGACCAGTGGACCGCCGATGACCTGCGCCAGACCTGGTTGAACCCGGCCAGCCGCTTCGACCTCAGCTCGCTCAGCGCCCATTTCTCACACTTCCAGTTGCAGCCGGCTCGCGTCGGCCCGCTCGATGCCAGCGGCCTCTTCAGCGCCACCGAACTCGTGCGGTCATCCGCCGACCTGTCCGGCAGCCTCAACTTCTCGGTTGGCTGCCATTCCGGTCTCAACCAGTGCGATGTCTGTTCGGCGCAACCCTTCGCCGGGCTGGATTGGGCGCAGGCTTTTGCCCAGAAGCGGGCGGTGTGGATCGGCAACACCGGCTTCGGCTATGGCGATGACGCTGCCATCGCCCTCAACGAGGAGATCATGCTGTCCTTCACGCGGCTTCTGCGCTCGTCCGCAACCGCAGCCGTGGGCGAAGCCTTACGCCAGGCCAAACAGGACTACGCCCTCAGCAGCATCGGCTCCTATGGTCCCTACAACGAAAAGGCGCTGTATGTGACAACGCTCTATGGGCTGCCAATGTACCGTCTGGATGTCCCGAACCCGAGCGCCGCCCAGGAAGCTGACCGCATGCAGGGCATTGTGGCCGGCCCGGCCACCCGGCTGTCGCCTAGCCTCTTCGTGCAGACCTTCACCGTCGCCCCCACCCTGCGCGAGGCGACAAGGCCCAACGGCGGCTTCTTCACCGCCAATGGCGCCGCCCAAACCCTGCTCTACAACCCCATCCAGCCGCGCGTCGATCTCGATGTAACCTCGCCTGCGGGCATCCCCATCCCGCTCGTCGCCCACGGCGCCCTCTTCCTCGAAGGCAGCTACGACACCCTGACCGGTTTCGACCCCGTGATCACCATGCCAGTGACCGACACCGAGCGCTACGAGCCGCAGTTTATCTACGAAGGCTGGCAGCCGGCTACCCTCTCGCTGCTCAACCGCTTCCAGACGGCCTCTGGCGCACGCGAGCGGCTGGTGCTCACCCTCGGCCAGTTCCAGCACACCGAAGTCAAGAGCGACGCCGCTACCGGCCGCGTCTGGGTAGTGGGCAACGAACGCATCTACGATCGGGTCATCTATCAGGTTTTCTACTCGGAGAGCGCCGACTATGTCCCGCCCACCATTGCCTATGTCAGCGCCATCCCCGGCCAGCCGCCCGGCGTCGCCCATATCGAGGCCAAGGTCTTCGACGCCGACGCAACCGGGGCCGGGGTCGAGCGAGTCGTGATCAGTTTTACCAATGGTCATTCAGACGGTCAGGGTGAGTGGCGCTCGGTCGAGCTGGAGCGGACGCCCGCTTCGGCTTTCTGGAGCGGCGATGTGGCCGGCCTCGGCGACCGGGCCTTGTTCATGGCCCAGGCGGTGGATGCGGCCGGCAATGTCAGCCAGACGCGAGCCAAAGGTCTGTTCTTCTCGGTCATCCCCGTGCAACTGACGGCCAACCCGATGGTGGTGAACGAAGGCGACGAGGTTGTGTTCGCTGGGGATGCGGCCGGGTCGGGGCTAGGAGCGGTTGCCGTCACCCGCTGGAACTTCGGCGACGGCCTCAACGCCATCGGCGAGATGACGGTTGGACATCGCTATCGCGACAGCGGCGCCTTTGGCGCCAGCCTGAGTGTGGTCGATATCGAAGGTCGCACCGGCGCCGGCGGCGTTGGCGTCACTGTGAACAACGTCGCCCCTCTCGTCGAAGCCGGTCTTGGCTTCTCGATCCGCCCCGGCGACACCGTGGCCCTACCCCTCGGCCATTTCCACGACCCAGGCACCCTCGATACACACACCGCCTTCATCGATTGGGGCGATGGTTCGCCGCTCACACCGGCGCCGCTCACGGAGGGCGTTGTGGGCGGCGACCCTGGCTTGGCGGCCGGGTCGGAGGGCGCCGTCCAGTTCGGCAGCCACACCTACGCCGAGCGCGGCAACTACATCCTCCGCGCCTGCGTGCGCGATGACGAAGGCGCCGTCGGCTGCGACCTCATCCCCGTGATCATGCCCGTGGCCGATAGCGCCGTCGAGGGTGAGCTCTATCGACTCGATGTTCCCTTCACCGACCCCAACGACCGGGGCGACTATCAGGCTCTGGTCGAATGGGGCGATGGCCTGCCACCCGAAGAGGCCGCCATCGCGCTTGGCTCGGTCAGCGCCAATCACGTTTACGCCCTGCGCGGCGTCTACCGCATCAGCCTGCGCGTGTCCGATAGCGATGGCGCTCTGGTCTATAGCAGCGCCTACGTCGTCACCGTCCTCAACTCCCCGCCCACCCTCGATCTGCGCCCGCAGGACACCTTGCAGGGCAACGGCTATGTGCAGCTGGGGCCGGCGCGCTTCAATGACCGGGGCACGCTGGATACACACACCGCCACCATCGACTGGGGCGATGGCGTGGTTGAGGCGGGGCTGATCGAAGAAACGCCGTTCGGACCGCCGGGCAGCACGGCCGGGGCCGATGGCAAGATCCACGGCAGCCACTTCTACGCCGAGTTGGGGAGCTACACACTCACGGTCTGCGTGCGCGACAGCGCCCAGGCCGAAGATTGCGAGTCGCAGACCGTCTACGCCCAAGAAATCTGGCGCTTCCGCGGTTACGTTTACCAGGGCGCCCTGGGCGAAAAGACGAAGGGGCTGGGCGGCGTCGGGCTCCGGCTGTTCGGCCGCAACGGCGGCCAGCCGGCGCCGGGCGTCTTGCTCTCGCAGCTCAGCAGCGACGCCGGCGGCTTCTTCAATTTCTTCATCATCGAGCCGCAGATCTACGACTACTACCGCCTGGTGGTGGAGACGCCGCCGGGGCTGATCCCGGCCGGCATCCTCAGCCAGACTGGCATCGTCCTCGACCCGAACACGGTGGAGTGGTTCGAGCCGGCCCCGCAGGTACACTTCAACATGATCTTCTTCCAGCCCCCGCCCGTAGCCGCTGGCAGCGGCGGCCAGGGCAGGGTGTGGCTGCCGCTGCTGCGGTAGCTGCCGCTCCCTGCCGCCAGCACGCGCAAAAGGCGACCTGTCGTAACTTCTTGGCCGTTGTCTCGTCTCCCCATTCAGGAAGTTTTTGCTCCCGAAGGAGAGACGCATCATGCATGTGTTACAACCGGCCCGCCGACGCGGGTCAGCATTTCGCTTCACCCTGGCAGCCGTGGTTGCCCTGCTGCTGGTGGGGGTATGCGCTTGGGTGGTCGGAGCCGATGCGCGCGCCAGCATCACCCTCGAGCTGAACCCCGGCGCGGCCACGGCCATCCGTCCGACCGAGACCGAAACGATCGACTGGCTGATCGTCCCCAGCGCCGGCAAGCCGCCGATCAACGTCGTCTTCTCGATCCGCGACCAGGACGGCGACCTCATCGCCACGCAGAGTTATGCCGGCGCCACCGGGCTGAACATCACCTATCTCTACACCCTGCCCGCCACCTACACCGTGCCCATCGGCATGCCCTTCGAACGCTACAAGGCGGAGGTCATATACTATTCCTCAGTGGGCGAAGAAGCCAGGGCCTCGGCCGTCTTCTTCGTCTCGCAGGATACGGGCGGGCTGCGCATCTTCAAGTTCAACGACAGGAATCTGGATGGCATCTACAACGGCATCGATACGCCGGTGGAAAATGTCCTCTTCCAGACGCAGTTCCCGGCCCCATTCCAGGATACGGTTTTCTTTGGTCTCACCGACGCCGGCGGGGCCATCGCCTATGCGCAGTTGGGCGTAGGCGTTTACACCGTCACCGAGACGACGCCCGCCGGGACAGTCCCTACCACCCCGGCGCAGCGGATGGCCGTCGTCAGCAAGGATGCGGTCACCACTGTCCAGTTTGGCAACGCCACTCCGCCCGGCGGGCTGGAAGTATTCAAGTTCGAGGATCGCGACGGCGATGGCGTGCGTGATGCCGGCGAACCGCCCCTGGCCGGAGTCAGTATCCAGGCCGAATCGGCCGGCTGCGGCCAAGCCATGGCCGGCGTCACCGGCGGCGATGGCTACCTGCGTTGGCCCGGCCGCTGTGTGGGCAGCTGGGTCGTCGCCGAGACCCCGCCGCCCGGCCTGACCCCCACCACCCCCATCTCGCAGACCGTGGCCGTCAGTTCGGGGATGACCACCACCGTGCGTTTTGGCAATCGCGGCCTGGGCGGGCTTGTCCTGCGCAAATACGAAGACCGCGATGGCGACGGCGTCCGTGACGCCTCGGACCCGGCCTGGCCCGGCATCCCCATGACCTGGAGCAACCAGTTCGGCGACGCCGACGCCTGCGCCACATCGGCCGTAGGCGAATGTACCTTCGCCAACCTGGCCGCCGGCGCCTATACCGTCACCGAGACGCTGCCGCCGTTCAGCCAGGCAGTGGGCGGCGTCCAGCGCTTTCCCGCCGTCAGCGCCGGGATGACGACCACGGTCGAGTTTGGCAACCGGCGCCTGGGCAACTTGCGCGTGCACATCTTCTACGATATCGACGGCGATGGCATCCAGGATGTCGGCGAACCGGACGAGCCGAGCCGGGGGACGGGTTTCTCCAATCAGTATGGCGAGAGTGGGTTGGGACTGAGCGGGGGGGATGGCAACATGGTCTGGGCCAACCGCGGCGTGGGCAGCTACACGGTGTGGCTGTCATCGCTGCCGAAC
>CAYWPZ010000218.1:0-7794 GCA_964460135.1 uncultured Caldilineales bacterium
GCGTCGATGACGCTGACGAGTGGATCGAACTCTACAACGGCGGCAACTTCGTGACCGACTTGGGCGGTTGGCGGCTGTGGAAAGGCCGGATCGGGCCGGATGGCCTGCCCGACGGCTTCTACTACCAGTTCCCGCCCGGCGTTTTGCTCCCGCCCCGCGGCTATCTCGTCCTCTTCCGCCGCCAGACCCGCCTCAGCCTGCCCGGCGTCGATGGCAGCCTCAGCCTCGTCCGCCCCGACAACCGCATCGCCGACAGCTTCGCCTGGCCGCACTTCCCCGGCTACGACCGCTCGTTCAGCCGCTTTCCCGATGGCATCGGGCCGTGGGGCGTGGTCGATATCAGCCTCGGCTTGCCCAACCGCCCCTTCCCCCCACCCGACCCCCCGCGCCCGCCTTCATCACCCGCTTCGGATGCCGGCCTGGGCGTCGGCCTGGAGACCATCGCCCGCGCCTACGAGCTGGCCCTCGACACCCGCATGACCATCGAAGGCCAGGTCACGGCCCCGCCCGGACTCTTTGGCCCGCGCAGCCTCTACCTGCAAGACGCCACTGCCGGCATCCGCCTCTACCTGCGCGAGGGCGATTACCCGGCCGTCGCCCTGGGCGACCGCCTGCGCGCCACCGGCTACCTGCGCAGTTTCCACGGCCAGCGCGAGTTGAGCATCCCCGGCCCTTCATGGGTCAGTTGGCTTGGCCCCGGCCCCAAGCTGCGCCCGCGTTTCGTCCGCACCGCCCAGGTGGGCGCGGCCTTCGAGGGCCAATTGCTGATGGTGGTCGGCCAGGCGGTCGGCTTCCGCGAGAACAGCTTCTGGCTGGACGATGGCAGCGGCCAGGCGCAGATCACGGTCGATCCCGACCTGCCCTGGCGGCGGCCATTCTTGGCCCGCAACTCCACCTGGGCTGTGGTCGGCGTCGTCAGCCAGTACGATGCGAGCTACCGCCTGCTACCCCGCTACCCCACCGACATCAGCGGCCCGCCCGCCATGCTGCCAGTGACGGGAGACCATTGACGCCTGCTCACGCCAGCCAGAGCGGTACGATCTCGAACTTCTCCACATCCACCAGCCCGCGGTCGGTCAGCTTCAGGCTGGGGATCACCTCCAGGGCCAGAAAACTCATCGCCATGAAGGGGTCGTGCAAGGGCGAGCCAAGCTCGTGCGCGGCGGCGATGGCCCTGTCCACCTGGCTGCGCACCACCTCTACCGGCTCGGTGCTCATCAGCCCGGCCAGGCTGAGTGGGACTTCGGCCAGCACCTGCTCGCCCATCGCCGCCACCATACCGCCGCCCAGCCTGGCCGCCCGCCGCGCCGCAGTCAGGATCGAGGCGTCGTCGGCGCCGATGGCGACGATGTTGTGGTGATCGTGGGCGACGGAGGAGGCGATAGCGCCCCTGCGCAGCCCCACCCCCCTCACAAAACCCTTCCCCACCCGGCCCGAATACTGGTGTCGCTCGATCACCACCATCTTGGCCAAGTCGCGTTCGGGGTCGGCCAGGGCCAGGCCATCGTGGGCAGGGATGTCTTCGACCAGATGTCGCGTCACCAATTGGTTGGGAATAGCGCCGATGACGCGGGCGCGGCGGCCTTCGGCTGGGATGCGGACATCGACCTGATCCCAGGCGACGTTCATCGTCCCGCGCAGGCTGCGGGGCAGCTGGCGGCGCGGGGTCAGGCAAACGCCGTCCTGCGCCACCAACTGCCCACCGCGAAACACCAGCCGCGGGCGCGGCGCCTGCAGGTCATCGAACACGATCAGGTCGGCGCGGCGGCCGGGCGTCACTGCCCCGCGGTCGTGCAGGCGGAAATAGCTGGCCGGGTTCCACGTCGCCAGCCGCAGGGCCATGATCGGCTCCATGCCTTCGGCGATGGCCGTGCGCACCATGAAATCGATGTGGCCCTCGTCCAGCAGGTCGGCGGGCTGGCGGTCGTCGGTGCAAAAACAGATGCGATGGTGATTGAGCGGCGTCACCAGCGGCAGGAGGGTTTTGAGGTTGCGGGCATTGGTGGCCTCGCGGATGAAGATGGCCAGGCCAAGCCGCAGTTTCTCTTGCGCTTCTGCGACCGTCGTGCATTCGTGATCCGAGCCGATGCCGACCGCGGCATAGGCTTGCAGGGCCTTGCCGGTCAGCCCGGGGCAATGGCCGTCGATGACCAGATGCTTGAAGATGCGCAACTTGTCCAAGACTTCGGCCTCGCCCTGCACCACGCCAGGGAAATTCATCACCTCGGCCAAGCCCAGCACCCAGGGGTCGTTCTGTAGCGAGACCAGATCATACCAGTGCAAGACGGCGCCATTCGTCTCCATGCCTGTGGCGGGCACGCAGGACGAAGCCATCACGTACATGCTCACGGGGCCGTACTTGGCGCTATCGAACATGAAACGGATGCCATCCAGCCCCAACACGTTGGCGATCTCATGCGGGTCGGTGATGACGGTGGTGGCGCCGCGGGCTGCAACCACGCGGGCAAATTCGCCCGGCGGCGTCAGGGCGCTCTCGATGTGGACATGGGCGTCGATCAAGCCAGGGGCCAGATACGAGCCGCCGAGGTCGATGCTTGCCTCGGCCCGGTAGTCGCCCAGGCCGACGATGCGCGAGTGAGCGAGGGCGACATGGGTGGGGATGATCTCACCCGTGAAAACGTCGATGACGCGGGCGTTGCGCAAGAGTAGTTCGGCGGGGGCGTCCCCGCGGGTGAAACGGATGAGCTGGGCCAGTTCCATGATGACAGAGTCAGAGTGGTTGCTGCTCCACGCCCCGCAGGATGGCGCCAGAGGCCACCAGGCGGCCGGCGGCGGCCATGTGGGGCGCCAATTCGGCGTCTTCGGGCAGGAAGGGTATGGCCTGACGAATGAGTTCGTAAGCAACAGCAGTGCCGCGGCCCAACCGCGCTTCTGGCCCTACCTGGCGCCGCCGGAAGTCGATACCCTGCGCTGCCGCCATCAATTCGATGCCGAGGATCTGATTAAGATTGCGGAGCACACGGCGGGCCTGCCGGCCAGAAATGGGGCCGTTGGACACATGGTCTTCGACATTGGCGCTGGTAGGGATGGTGTCGGCGCTGGCAGGATGGCAGAGGGCTTTGTTCTCTGAGGCGAGGGCGGCAGCGGTGTATTGCGCCAGCATCAAACCAGAGTGGAGGCCGCCATTTTCGGTCAGGAAAGGGGGCAGCAACCCGGCATTGCTGGCAGGATCGACCAGCCGGCTGAGTCGCCGCTCGGAGATGTTGCCCAATTCGGTCATGGCCAGGGCCAGGTAGTCGAAGGCGATGGCCAGCGGCTCGCCATGAAAGTTGCCGCCGCTGACGGCTGTGGGGGCGCCGTCATCCTCGAAGAAGATGAGCGGGTTGTCGGTGACGCTGTTCAGTTCGATCTCGACCACCCACCGGGCATAGGCCACGGCATCGGCGCAAGCGCCGTGTACCTGGGGCATGCAGCGGAGGGTGTAGGCGTCCTGGGGGTCGGTGCGCAGGTCCGTGCGCACAAAGTTCGAGCCGGCCAACAACTGCCTGAGCAGGTCGGCGGCGGCGATCTGCCGGGGGTGCGGGCGCAGGGCATGGATGCGCGGGTCGAAGGCGGCGGTTGTGCCGTTCAGCGCCTCGAGCGACAAAGCCCCTGCCACTGCCGCCACAAAGGCGCAGTTCTCGGCCTCGGCCACAGCCAGACATCCCAGCGCCGCCATCAGGGCTGTGCCATTGGTCAGGGCCAGCCCCTCTTTGGCGGCCAACTCGACCGGCCGCAACTCAACCTCGGCCAGCGCCCTCTCGCCGGGCAGGATGCGCCCCCCCACCTCGGCCCGCCCCTCGCCGATCATCACCAGGGCGATGTGGGCCAGCGGGGCCAGGTCGCCGCTGGCGCCCAACGAGCCTTGCCGGGGCACCACCGGATGGACGCCACGCTCGATCATGTCCAGCAGCAGGCGCAGGGTGGGCAACCGGATGCCGGAGTGCCCCATGGCCAGCGTGTTGGCGCGGATGAGCATCATCGCCCGCACGACCTCGGCCTCGAACGGCGTCCCGGTCCCGGCGCTGTGCGAGCGCACGATGTTGCGTTGGAGCTGGCGCAACTGTTCGGGAGGGATGATGGTGGTCTTGAAGGCGCCAAAACCGGTGGTGATGCCATACACCACCCGCCTTGCCTCTACGATCTGTTCGACGGCATCCGCCGCCCGCCCCACCGCGGTTTCGGCATCGGGCGTCAAGCGCAATCGTGTTTCCCCTGGTTTGGCTCTGGCGACAGCGATCACATCGGCAATCGTCAGGCGGCGCCCATCTACGTCGATGGTGTGCATGGTGTGCGATAACAGGGTTGTCTTGGGCGGCTACCAGGCTGTTGCGTTCGATCGGTCCATCATCACCGACTCAGATGGCAGGGTGGACAAGGCCGCCTGCATCGCCTCCATCGAAGGAGCAGTCAGGGCCACGTCGATGAGATAGCCCAACTGCGCGATTCCCAAGTGCTGAACGCGTTCTTGAAAGGCAAGAGGCGTCTCACCAAACCGATAATCGAGCAGGCGGATGAGCATCTCGTAGCGTTCTCTTCGACGTCCTTGCTGGAGACCTTGCTGGAGTCCTTCTTGCAGACCCTTCTCCAGGCCGCGGGCAATCGCCTCTTCTTCGATTTCGTTGTACCAGGGTGATTCACGGAGCATGGTCATGTCCCACCTCATCAGTCGCAGTACTTCGTCGGGCGTCATCACAAAGGTGGCGAAGAAAGCCAGCCGGGCTTCCATATCGGCAAGCTGTTCATCTTCGCGCAACCGCGCCAACGCCTTGCGAATAACAGATTCATTATCGCCGCCTTTCAGGATCGGCGCAAACGGCAAGAGAGTCGTCCCGTCTTGGGCCTGCACCACTCCTTATGCTGAGTCCATCAGCGCGGGTCTTCGCCCACCACTACTTCGATCACCCTCTCTTCACCCTGGCGCAAGATGGTCAAGCTCACCTTCTGCCCGACTTCAGTGCGTTCGGACAGATAGGCATCCAGGTCATCCCAGCTCTGTAGGGGGATGCCGTCGATGGCGGTGAGGATGTCGCCGCCGACCAACAGCCGCCGATTGCCGAAGCGAATTTCATCACTGGCTCCTCGTAGCCCGGCCCGATCGGCCGGTGAAGCGCGGTAGATCTGGGCGATGAGCAGGCCCTGGCTGACCGGCAGAGCCAGCGCCTGGGCCAGCGTTGGCGTGAGGGCATAACCGAGCTGCTCGATGCCAATCCAGGGGTGGGCATAGCGGCCCTGAGTGATGAGGACAGGCGCGATGCGTTTGGCTTTGTTGATCGGGATCGCCAGCCCAACGCCGGCATTGGCCCCCGATGGCGAGAAAATGGCGGTGTTGATGCCGATCACCCGTCCGTCGGCGTCGAGCAGCGGCCCGCCCGAATTGCCCTGGTTGATGGCGGCGTCCGTCTGAATCACCCCGCGCAGGAGCTTGTCGGCGTCGGTCTGCATGGTGCGGTCGAGGGCGCTGATGACGCCAACGGTGAGCGTGCGCTGAAACTGCCCGAACGGGTTGCCAATGGCGACGGCCGTCTGCCCGACCTGTAGGGCATCGGAGTCGCCCATCGTCAACGCCTGCACGCCTTCGGGCAGCCGCTCTATTTTCAGCACGGCCAGGTCGTTGGCCGGGTCGGCGCCGACCACCGTAGCCGGTATCGCTACTTCATCGCCGAAGCTGACGTCGATGCTTTGGGCGTCCTCGATGACATGGTAATTGGTGAGAATGTGACCCTGGTCATCCCAGACGAAACCGGATCCAGAACCGCTTTCGGGTACAGGGCCGAAGAAGAAGTTCTGGCGCAGCACCTGGGTGGTGACATTGACGACGGCCGGGCTGACCGTTCGGTAGAGCCTGATCAGTCGAGCTTCGGCGTCGGCGCCGCTATCGTCCGTCGCCGGGGGCGAGGGGGGCGGGGGCGCGGGGGTGGGGCTGGGGGTGAGGGTGGGTTCGGCCCGGCGCCCGGCCACGAGGTCGGCAATCGCCGGGTTGCGGCTGACCAGCAACGCGCCGCCCGCCAATCCGCAGAGGCAGGCGGCCAGGAGGAGGATGAGAAGGGCGAGGAGGGTGCGTGGGCGCATATCGACGGCAGAGCTGGTAACTTTGCCAGCCCAGTATACAGCCGGCGCGGGCGGCAGGAAAGCCGGGCCGGGGTGTTATACTGGGGCGATGACGAACGATGAAGCTGATCTGATGCGTTGGCGCCGGCAAAAAGACGAAAGCCTGACCGGCCCCACCGGTTGGCTGGCTTTGGCCGGGCTGTGGTGGCTGAGCGAGGGAGCAAACACCATCGGCAGCGACCCGACCGGCGACATCGCCCTGCCTGCCGGCGCCCCCACCCATCTGGGCGTTCTCCTGGTTCGGGACGGGCAGGCCAGCCTCAGGGTAACGTGCCCGGAGGAGGTGCGGGTGGATGGCAAAGCGGTGCAAGAGGCGCGCCTGCTGGCGGACAGGGATGAAGGCGGGCCTTCGCGTCTGACCGTCGGCCCGCTGACGATAGTCATCATCCGCCGGGGTGAGCAAGCGGCGGTGCGGGTCTGGGACGCCGATCACCCGGCCCGGCTTGCTTTTTCTGGCCGGCGGTGGTTCCCGCCCACCGACGCCTTTCGGCTGATGGGTGTCTTCCACCAGCACCAACCACCGCGGACGGCGCCGGTCCCGAACACCATCGGCATGGTGGTGGCGATGGAGAATCCCGGTTGGGTTGAGTTCAGCCTGGCTGATCGGTCGCTGCGGCTCGAAGCCCTGGATGGCGGCCCGGGTTTGCTGTGGTTCATCTTTCGTGATCTTACCAGCGGCGTCGAAACCTATGGCGCCTGCCGCTATCTCTATGCGCCGCTGCTGGCCGATGGTCGGGTCGAACTCGATTTCAACCGCGCCTACAGCCCGCCGTGCGCCTTCACGCCCTATGCCACTTGCCCGCTGCCGCCGGCCGGGAACAGCCTGGAGGTCCGGATCGAGGCTGGCGAACGATTTGAACCGTGAGTTGTTACACATTCGTGAACACCGCCGGGCCGGGGAAAGAGGGGCCGGGGGAAGGCCATCAAGAGAGGACAGCGCCAGAGGTTCGGGCGCCGATTCATGTTCTCGTTTCAGACGATACAGAGCTATGACAAACCCATCTCCCACCCCCACTCGCGCCGTTGCAACCCTGGCAGGCGGTTGCTTCTGGTGCCTGGAGGCTGTTTTCGATGATCTCCAGGGCGTCGAGAGCGTCGTCTCTGGCTATGCCGGCGGGCGCGTCCGCAACCCCAGCTATCGGGACGTCTGCAGCGGCGCCACCGGCCATGCCGAAGTGGTGCAGATCACGTTCGATCCGGGGCTGATCTCGTTCCGCGACCTGCTTCACGTCTTTTTCACCGTCCACGACCCCACCACCCTGAACCGCCAGGGCGCGGATGTAGGCACGCAGTACCGTTCGGCCATTTTCTATCACTCACCCGACCAGCAGGCCACGGCCGAGCAGGTGATCGCCGAGATCAACGCCGCCGGTATCTGGGGCGCGCCCATCGTCACCCAGGTGGCGCCGTTCGATGCTTTCTATGCGGCCGAGGACTATCATCAGGAATACTATCGGCGCAATCCCTATCAGCCTTATTGCCAGGTTGTCATTGCGCCCAAAGTCGCCAAGTTCCGCAAGCAGTATGTGCAGCGGCTGAAGCAGCCGGCCTGAGCCGGGGCGCGGCGCTCTTGCTGGTTGTGAGCGCCTACTGGCTGCGTTCCAAGATGTGGGTGATCACCGTGGCGCCGGTGCCGCCCACATTTTGGGTCATGCCCACGCGCGCTTCCGGCACCTGGTTGGG
>CAYWPZ010000219.1:0-7770 GCA_964460135.1 uncultured Caldilineales bacterium
GTCCCAGTTCACGAGGGGGTCAGCGGGGTTCTGGTAGATGGCTTCTTCGGCGGCAATCAGGCGCTCGGCCAGGCCGGGCGGCAGGGAATCGAGTTCGACCAGCCGGTAGAGGCGCTGGGTGTGACGGGGCACAGCTTCGGCCAGGGCGAGACGGCCGGCGGGAGTCAGCAGGTCAGCCAGGGCGCGCAGGGCGGCGGGCTTGTCGGGCCGGCCGCCGAGGGCATTGCGGCCGAGGATGACATCGAAACGCAGCGCTGGGTCGAGCGGGGCCAGCAGGTCGGGCAGGTCGGCCAAATCGCCTTGCAGGACGGTCGGGCGGCGCAGTTCGGGCAGGTTGGCCGCCATCTGGCGCAGGGCCTCGGCCTCCTGAGCGCTGCGGGCGAGGGCAAAGACGCCGCCTTCGGGCGCACGACGGACGGCTTCCCAGGTCAGCAGCCCGCTGGCGGCGTTGAGGTCGAGGACAAGATGGTGGCGCTGCACCCCGGCCGCCGCCATCACCCGCTCGCGCAGCCCCGCCAGCCGCTCGCCGGCGTTGGAGAGGGTGCGTTGCAGCCAGCGGTCGGCCTGCCGCTCGACGCCGGCCCCGGCAAAGGTGAGGATTTCGGTCGTCTGAGCATAGCCGCCCTCGACCATGGCCGCCAGTTGGGCCTCGCGGCGGCGTTCGACCTCGGCCTTGATCCCGGCCTCGTAGCCTTGCTCGCTCGGCTGATAGAACACCTTGCCCTGCAACCCGGCGGGCAGGTACTGCTGCGCCAGCCAGTGGTCGCGGAAGGCATGGGGATAGAGATAACCCTCGCTATGCCCGAAACCCTCACGGTCGCGGTTGGCATCGCGCAAGTGGCTGGGAACCTCGGCCTCACGCTCCTTCTCCACCACGCCCAGGGCATCGAAAAAGGAGAAGAGGGTGTTGGTCTTGGGGGCGGTGGCCAGATAGAGGCAGGCTTCGGCCAGGTGAAAGCGGCCTTCGGGCAGGCCGACGTAATCGTAAGCCTGGGCGCAGGCCATGACGGTGCGGATGGCGTCCGGGTCGGCCAGGCCCACATCCTCGGCGGCGAAGATGATCATGCGGCGGAAGATGAAGCGCGGGTCTTCGCCGGCGTAGAGCATCTTCGCCATCCAATAGAGGGCGGCGTCGGGGTCGGAGCCGCGCACCGACTTGATGAAGGCGCTGATGGTGTCGAAATGGGCGTCGCCTTCTTTGTCATAGAGCACGGCCCGGCGTTGGATGCTCTCCTCGGCCACAGCCAGATCGACGGCAATGGCGCCGTCGGGGCCGGGGCGGGTAGTCTCTACCGCCAGTTCGAGGGCGTTGAGCAGGCCGCGGGCGTCGCCGTTGGCGACATCGACCAGGTGATCGAGAGCGGCCGGCTCGACCCGGACGTTCAGCTTGCCATAGCCGCGCTCGGGGTCCGCCAGGGTGGCCTGGGCGATGCGATAGAGGTCGGCGCTGACCAGGGGCTTGAGCTGGAAGATGCGCGAGCGCGAGACCAGGGCCTTGTTGACCTCGAAATAGGGGTTCTCGGTCGTGGCGCCGATGAGGATGACGGTGCCGTTCTCGACCCAGGGCAGCAGAGCATCCTGCTGGGCCTTGTTGAAGCGGTGGACTTCGTCCACGAAGAGGATGGTCTTCTGCCCATACATCCCCCTTCGCTCCTGCGCCACGGCAATGGCGTTGCGGATGTCGGCGACTCCGGCCAGGACGGCGTTGATGGCGATGAAATGGGCGCTGGTTGTATTGGCGATGATACGGGCCAACGTGGTCTTGCCGGTGCCGGGCGGGCCATAGAAGATGAGCGAGGACAGCTGGTCGGCCTGGATGGCCCGCCGCAGCAAGCGCCCCGGCCCGACGATGTGCTCCTGGCCGAAGAATTCGTCCAGCGTGCGCGGGCGCATACGGGCAGCCAGGGGCTGCTCTTTTTCCAGCAGTTCGGCGCGGCGGGCATCGAAGAGGTCGGCCATGAGAATCGCTTGCTTCATTGTATCATATGACCATGCTCCCTTCTTCCACCACCACCTCTCCTGGCCTGCACCCCTCGCCCGTTCATTCCCTCTGGCCCTATGTGTGGTTGGGCCTACTCTCGCACGTCTTTTGGGGCAGCTACCCGGCCCTGGCCAAACGGGCGGTGGAGGAGGTCCCCAAGTTCTCGCTGCTCCTGTTGGCCTCGCTGGCCACTCTGTTGGTGGGGTTGATCCTGGCCTTCTGGCGCGAGCGCCTGCGCCCTGGTCGGGTCTGGGGTGTGGTGCGAGCGGAGCCGGTGCTTTGGGCGTTGGCCGTTGTCGTCGCCGCCCGCGCCGTCACCAACATTCTTTCGATCTCACTGACCCGGGCCGTGTGGGTGGCGATGATCGGTCTGCTGACCCCATTCCTGGTGGCGATGATCGGCGACTGGCTCTATGGCGAAGCCGCCCCCCGCTACACCTACCGGGCGATGCTGATCTCCACCGTTGGCGCCATCCTGGTGATTGTGCCCGACTGGAGCCAGGTGGGAGCCGGGTTCACGCCTCGTGACATCTTGGGCCTGCTGGTGGCAGGGACATCCAGTCTGCTGTTGGCCTTTTATATGCAGCTGGTGCGCCGCAGCCATTTGCGCCAGGTCACACACGGGCTGATCCTGATGCAACAGGCGATGGCAATGTCACTGGCCTTTGCCGCGCTGACGGCGTTGGCCGGAGAAGATTGGGGCCAATGGCGCACCGCCTCGTGCGGCGCACTGCTGGCCGCCCTGGGTGTGATCTGGCTGGCCCAGGTGGGCGGCAATGTCCTGCAAATCTTGGCCATCGGCGGGGCCGGCGCCGCCCTGATCACCAGTCTGATGGGGTTGCGGCTGGTTTCGGCCCTGGCGGTGGGGGGATGGCTGTTGGCGGAAGAACTGGCCTCCCCCAGCCAATGGCTGGGCGCGGTCATCGTCGTGGCGACGGTGACGGTGTATCTGTGGTTGCAGGGCCGGCGCTGAGGGGCGCGCCCTAGCCCGCCTGTTCCAGGTGCTCCAGCAGGCGCTGGCGTTCGGCCTCGATCACGCTGGGGTCGAGTTTTTTGTAGAGGGCGCTGGGTTTGCGCAGAGGCTGGCCGGGCGGGAGGATGCCGGGAGCCCAGGCGGCTTCGAGCTGGCTGCCGTCGTAGCGGAGGACGGGGCGGGCGCCGCGGGCGTCGCTCACTTCCTCGATGGTTAGATGGCCGAAGATGTCGCCATCATAGCCCAGGAAGCTGTGAAGTTGCTGGGTGGTGAAGGGCAAGAAGGGGTTGAGGAGGACTTTCAGGCGGTCGATGACCTGCAAGGCGACATAGACGGTGGTGGCGGCGGCGGCGGGGTCTTCTTTGATCTGCGTCCAGGGGGCCTTTTCGTTCAGGTAGCGGTTGGCTTCGTGGGCCAGTTCCATGGCTTTGATCAAGGCCAGCTTGAGGCGCACGGCCTCCAGTTCGGCCCCGACCGTGGCGAAGGCAGCCGCGGACGCGGTCAGCAGCGCCTGGTCGGAAGCATCGAGAGGGCCGGGCGTGGGCACGCGGGCCTCGAAGCGGCTGAAGGCGAAGCCCAGGGTGCGGTTGACCAGGTTGCCCCAGGTGGCTACCAATTCGTCGTTGTTGCGACGGACGAATTCTTCCCAGGTGAAGTTGACGTCGCGCGTCTCGGGGGCGTTGATGGTCAGGGCATAGCGCAGGGGGTCGGGGTCGTAACGGCTGAGGAAGTCGGGCAGGTCGATCGTCCAACGGCGGCTGGTGCTGATCTTCTTGTCTTCGATGTTGAGGAATTCGTTGGCGGGGATGTCGTAGGGCAGGTTGAGGCTGCGACCATCGCCGATCAACATCGCTGGCCAGATGATGGAATGGAAGGGGATGTTGTCTTTGCCGATGAAGTAGTAGGCCGGTGTGTCCGGGTCATGCCACCACTCTTGCCAGCTTTCGGGCTCGCCGGCCAGGGCGCAAGCCTCGCGCGTGGCGCTGAGATAGCCGATGACGGCGTCGTACCAGACGTAGATGACTTTGTTCTCCCAGCCGGGGACGGGGATGCTGATGCCCCAATCGATGTCGCGGGTGATGGCGCGACCGCGCAGTTCGCCGCTTTCGGCCTGCTGGCGGGCGTAATTGATGACGGCGGTGCGCCAGTGGCCCTTGTCGCTGGCGCTCAGCCAGGCGGCCAGGTGGGGGCTGGCCTTGCCCAGGTCGAAGAAGAAATGCTCGGTTTCGCGGATTTCGATCTGGCTCTGGCCGCAGATTTTGCAGCGAGGGCGGATGAGGTCAACCGGGTCGAGGGTGTTGCCGCAGTTGTCGCATTGGTCGCCGCGGGCGTCGGCAAAGCCGCAGATGGGGCAGACGCCTTCGATGTAGCGGTCGGCCAGAAAGCGCCCGTCGATCAGGCAGTAGGGCTGCTGTTGGCGATCCTGGTAGATGTAGCCGCCGGCCAGGTGGTTGCGGAAGAGTTCGTGGGTCACGTCCCAGTGGTTCTGGGTGTCGGTGTGGGTGAAGAGGTCGAAGCTGAGGCCCAGGTCTTTGTAAGCCTGGACGAAGCGGCCATGATAGCGGGCCACGATCTCGGCCGGGCTGACGCCTTCCTGGGCCGCGCGCACGGTGATGGGCGTGCCGTGCGTGTCGGAGCCGGAGACCATGAGTACCTGGTTCCCGCGCAGACGCTGGTAACGGGCGAAGATGTCGGGCGGCAGGTAGGCGCCGGCGACATGGCCGAGGTGACGGTCGCCGCTGGCGTAGGGCCAGGCGACGCAGACAAGGATGCGATGGGTGGGCATGGGGGGATAGTAATTGGCTCGTGGTTAGGTGTTTGCAGTCTACAGTCATTTGGCTGCGCCCTGCAAGTCGTGCCCACGCGAGCTACCGCCGACGGTGAACTGCCGGCGTTCTGGGCGGCGGCGGTCGCCGCGGTTGAGCGCACTCGCCGCCGTGGTCTCACAGCTCCGCTGTCTCATTTGACAGATTCCCCGTCCTGCCGTATGCTGCCCCCCACATTTCCATACCACCTTTGCCTGATCGCATCCTTCCATCTCGACCGGAGATGGCCGGGGGAAGTCCGGTGTGGAGCCTCTGCCTGGCAGACCCGCTTCACTCAGTCCGGCGCTGTCCCGCAACTGTTGGGGCCATGCGGCCCAAGCCAGAAGACCCGGCGATGCGATAGCTCGGACACCTGCGCGGACAGGGTCGCCGGTATCGTCATCGATGCCCTTACCCCTCGCCAGCGATGGTGAGGGGTTTTTTCATCCCCTGCCCTCGCCATCCCCATTTGTCCGGCGCCCGTCAGTCGTAGCAGGAAATGGGTACATCGATGCGATTCCTTCTCCTCTTCTTTGCTCTTACGCTTTCTCTTCGCCCCGCCATCCTGGGCGATCAGCCCGCCCGCCCGCCGTTGGCCGCGGCCGGCGACTGGCCGGCTCGGCAGTTGGCAATCGGCTCGGCCCTCGGCTGGCTACAGGTGCAGCAGCAGGCCGAGGGGGGCATCGGCGGCCTGGGGACTTCGTGCGATGTTGCTTGGGTGGCGGCGCTGGCGGAGCAGAACCCGGACGGGCCGGCATGGACGCGGGGTGGGCGCAGTCTGCTGGCGGTCTGCGAAGCTGAAGCGCCGCTCTATCTGGCGCGGCGCGATGCCGGGCGCATGGGCAAAGTGGCGCGGGCGGTTGTCGCGGCGGGCGCCGATCCCCGCCAGTTCGCCGGCCTTGACCTTATCGCCGAACTCGAGGCCCGCTACCTGCCCGACCTGGGGCTGTACGACGCCGATTTTTTCTTCCGCCAGAACCTGGCCATCCTCGCCCTGCTCGAAGCCGGGCGCCCCATCCCTGCCGGCGTGCTCCCGGCCGTCTTGGCCCAACAGCGACCCAACGGCGGCTGGGGCTGGGCCGTCGAACCAGACCCCGAAGGAGGCTTTATCACAGCCTCCGACCTGGACACCACCGTGCGCACCCTGCAAGTGCTGCGCGGGCTGGGCCTGCCTCTCTATCATCCGGCCTACATTGCCGGCCTGGACTATCTGGCCCAGCGCCAACATGGCGATGGCGGTTGGGGTCTGGGTGATGGCCCTACCAATAGCAACTCGACCGCCCTGGCCATCGAGGGCATCTTGGCGGCCGGCTGGAACCCCGAAGGCCCTCGCTTTCAGCGGCAGGGACAATCGCCAGCCCAGGTGTTGCTGGGCCTACAGGAAGCCGGCGGCGCTTTTGTCTATCGTCCCGGCGCCGAAGAAAGCCGCCTGCTGGCCACGCTTGACGCCATCCCCGCTTTGCTCCATCCGTACCCCGAGGACTTCAGCGCTCAATTTGGCCTTTTCTTGCCGCTTGTGGCGCGGGTCAGTAGTCGTAGTTAGTGGTTAGTTGTTAGTAGTCAGTGATTACACTTTACGCCTCACTCATCAAAAGGAGCTTTCGATGCATCGTCGATCGTTGTCTGTCACCATTCTCGTTGTGATCAGTGTCCTTCTGCTCACGGCCAGCGCCTTTGCCCAGGCGGCAAGCAAGCGCGTGGCCCTGGTCATTCAGTTCCCGACCCGCACCTACACCGAGATCGTCACCGTGCCTGCCGACGCCACCACCGCCCAGGTGCTGGAAGCCGCCGTCATCCCGGTGGGGATGGTGCAGTTTGCCTGGGGTCCGGCCGTGTGCAACATCGACGGCGTTGGCAATCCGGCCACGTCCGCCGATTGCTTCGCCGACCCTGCCCACTTCTGGGCCTACTTCCATCTGAGCGGCAATGCCTGGGAATCGGCCCAAACCGGCGTGGGCGACTATAGGCCGGGCGATCGTGCGGTCGAGGGTTTCGCCTGGTCGGGCTTCGACGCCGACTTCAACCCCACCGTCTATCCCCCGGTCAAGACCTTTGACCAGATCGAGCGGGAGACGCCGCCCCCGCCGGCCGAAGTCCCCGAGCCGGCCACCCTGCTGTTGTTGGGCGGCGGTCTGGCCGGTCTGGCCGCCTATGCTCGACGCCGTGGCGCCGCTCACTAGAGCTCAACGCCTATGCCCCGCCGCTTGCTGATCCTTTTCTGCGCTCTGATGTTGCTGGTGGCGCTGGCAGGCCGGCCGGGCGCGGCCCAGGGGCCGAACCGGGCCGGCCTGGTGGTGCAATTCGGCAACGGCGAGGCGGTGGGCGTCTGCGTTTCCTTCGATGAGCAGAGCATCAGCGGCTATGAGCTGCTGCGGCGCTCGGGTTTGAGCTTCATCACCCAGGGCGGCTCGCAGTACGGCGCTGCCGTCTGCAAGATCAGCGACGCCTACCGCGCCAGCGGCTGCGATTATCCCATCGACGACTGTTTCTGCGAATGCAGAAGAGCCGGCAACTGCACCTACTGGGCTTACCACCATCTCCAGAACGGCGCCTGGGTTTATGCCGACACCGGCGCCTCTGGCTGGACGATCCGCAACGGCATGGTCGATGGCTGGGGCTACGGGCTGGGGACGATCAACGATTCGGGCGTACAGCCGCCCGCGCTTAGCTTCGAGCAGATCTGCTTCCCCAACGGCGCCCCCACCCCTACCCCCACCAACACTCCCCAGCCCACCCCCACCCGCACAGCGACGCCGCCGTCGACGCCGACGTCCTCTCCCACAGCCACAGTCACGGGCAGCGTCACCCTCAGTCCCACCCCCACCTTCACCCCCACGCCTACCCCCACCGGCAGTCTGACCGCTACCCCCACGCCCTCCTCCACACCAACCCCCCTCTTCACCTTCACCCCTTCGCCCACGCTCAGACCCAGCGCCACGACCTTTCCCACGGCTACTGCCAGCCCCGGCGCCACTCCCCCCGCCATCACTGCCCGCCTGTTCGTCGAACCG
>CAYWPZ010000220.1:0-7754 GCA_964460135.1 uncultured Caldilineales bacterium
CGAGCGTCCGCCCGGACTCGAAACCCCCGCCCAGCGCCCCGGCCGGGATCTCGACCTCCACCCGGTAGCCGCCGGAGCGGGGCTGCACCCCGACCGTGGGGCTGAAACCGGCGGCAGTGACGCGGCCATCGGCATAGATGCTGAGCGAGCGGTCATCGCCGCCGCCGCCTACGTTGTCGTCGAGGCCGTCGAGGGCGATGTCGATGCGGTCGTCGGGCTGCACGGAATCATCGCTCACATCCAGGGCCAGGAAAAGGCGGGTTTCCCACCAGCGGGCGCGCAGAGCCAGGCTGAGATCAGAAGGGACAGGGATGAGGCCAGAGGCCGTAGCCGCGTTTTCGGCGTCGATGTTCACCACCCCGGCCGATGTCCAATCATCCAGGTTGCCGTCGGTCAGGGTATTCTGTTGCGGCGGCGCCGCCACGGTTTGCGAGGCATTGGCGGCGTAGCGGAAGACAACGCCCTCCTCGCCGGCGGCAAAGGCCAGGTTTTCATCGAAGGCGTCGAGGGCGTTGAGCCAGCCCGACATGGGCACGACCTGCCGCGTCCAGCTTTGGCCGCCGTCGCTGGTGAAGATGATCCAACCCTGGTCGCCGACCGCCCAACCGGTGTTCAGATCGACCATGACCACGCGCTCAAGGATGGGCGAGGTTGCGTCTAGTACGGTGCTTTGCCAGGCGGCGGGGTCGAGAAGGTTGGCGCTGCGCAGGATGGCGGCGCCTGCGCAAGGTTTTTCGTCGATGGGGCCGGAGGTCTTTTTGCAGCCCACCAGCCAGCCGTAGTCCAGGTCGCCGTCGCCGTTGGCGTCATAGGCGTCGAAGCCGTCCGTCTGCCAGAAGGCATATTGCGTGGGCATGATGTAGCTGCGCCAGGCCTGGCCGCCGTTGGTGGTGTAGGCAAAGAAGTCGGTGCGCTTGCTGGAGCGACCGCCCTCGAATGGTGAGACCATGTCCAGATCCAACCCAGTGGCCCCGCCCGTGCCCTGCGCCCAGGCGCTGTTGTTGGCATAGAAATGCGCCCCGCGCCCGATGGCAACCGACTGGGTGGCCGAGGTCACGTTCAGATCGTAAAGGCTCAGGCTGTAGTTGGGCGGGTATTCGCGCGCCCAACTCTCGCCGCCGTTGGTGGTGTGGGCGATCATGCCGCGACGCCCGGCCGCCCGGCAATCGACGACGCTGCCCGGCGCGCAAGAGACGCCGTGCAAGATGGTGCCGCGTTGGTTGGCAGCCGCATCGGCCAGACCGGCGCCGGCCCGCAGTTCGTTGGCCAGTTCGCGCCAGGTTTCGCCGCCGTCGGTGGTTTTCAGCACGGTCATGTCCTGGCCGGAAATGTAGGCAATCTGGTCGGAGACGGCGTCGATTTGGTAGTACCAGGGATAGAAGCCGCCGATCAGGTGCTCCCAGGCCGCGCCGTTGAAGGTGCCCCACACAAACCAGGCGTCGCGGGCGATCTTGTCGGCGGGGGCGTCGAAATAGTTGCCCTCGTTCATCACCGCCATGTCGCCGCCCACCCAGGCGTGGGCGCCATCGCCCACCCCCAAGGCCGTGACGGCAATGCCGGCGACGCCGGTGGAGGCGCTGGTCGTGTGGCGTTCTCGTTGCAGGTCGATGTCGCTGCCGACCACGGCCGTGACTGCCGTCCAGTTGTCGCCGCCGTTGGTGGTGCGGTAAATCCGTTCTTCGCTGATGTTGCCGCTGAGGATAGCCACACCTGCCGTCCAGCCGGTCTGCGTCTGGCCGGGGGCGAATTCGACTTCGTGGATGTTGAAGGAGGGGATGGATTTGGGCGACCAGCTGGCGCCCTGGTCGCTGCTGTAGCGCAGAACGCCGCCATCGCCCACCAGCCAGGCCGAGTTGCCTTCGACGTGGATATCGCGCAAGCTCGCCCCGGCAGGAACAACGCCCGAGCGCACGGCCCAACTGGCGCCGCCGTTGGTGGTGGTGAGCAATGCCCCCGCATCGCCGGCGGCTACGCCGTGCTGACCATCGGCAAAGAAACGCACCGCCCGTAGATGGGCCGTCACGCCGCTGGTCTGCGGCGTCCAACTGGCGCCGCCGTTGCTGCTGTGGGCGATGAGGCCGCCATCGCCCACCACCCAGCCCGCGGCGCCATCGAGGAAATGGACGCCGTTGAGGTTGGGGGCCAGGCCGCTGGGCAGTTGTTTCCAGTTGTTGCCGCCATCGCCCGAAAACATCACCGTCCCACTCTGCCCCACAGCCCAGGCGTTGGTTGCAACGGCGCTGAGATCGTAGAGGTCTTTGTCGGCCACAGGCGACTGGTAGCGCCAGGTTTCGCCGCCGTTGGTGCTTTTCAAGAGCATCCCCTGCGAGCCGGCCCCCAGCACGGTCTGGGCGTCGCGACCGGCCAGGGCGAAGAGGGCGCCCTCGCCCCGCCAGACGCGTTGCCAGTTGGACGCGGCGGCAGGGCCGGCAGGCGCGGCCGCAAAGCCAGAATCCCGCGTTCGAGCCGCGACCGCGACCGTCACGCCCAGAAGAAGAAAGGCGAGGAGCAACAGGAGGAAGAAGGGCTTGGTGTGACGCATGGTGAGTTAGGTAAGCAAGTAGACAAGGAAACAGGTAGACAAGGGGCCGAGAGCAGAGGTTTTGCTTAAGGTAGCACCGGCCGGGGGCGGCGTCAAGGGGCTGAAGGGCTGGATGAAAGGACTGTCATTGCCTTGAAGGGCCTGACGGCGGCAAACTGACGAAATTGTCATAGTGTCGAGGCTTCGCCCGTGGATGCTGCTGGGCAGATGGGCAGAACAGGATGGTATTGACACCCTGCGATAGCGATTGGTATCATGTCCTTAACCTCGCCTTTCTTGGCGTTTGACCAGCTCGTTCACCGCCTCACCCGGACTCAGTCATGCCAGCCCCGCCTGAATACCTGCTTCGCCAGCGCATCACCCTTGCGGGTCATTTTCAGGGGCCGATCGTTGTAGAAGCGGTGCGCCCGTTGGGCGAGGGTTTCGAGTTGCAGGTGCGCCGCCAGGATGGGGTGCTGGACGAGACGATTCTGTCTGCCGAGGAGATGCAGGGTTTGTTGGCAGGATTGGGGGAGCAGCCGGCCCAAGCGACATGGGCCGACGGCCATCGCCTGCGCCTGCTTGTTGAATCAGCGCGCATCCGCCTGGCCTATGCCTACGACCGGCAGTTCGCCGTCTCGCTGTCGGGGATCAGGACGCTGCCCCACCAAATCGAGGCCGTGTACGCGCGCATGTTGCCCCAGCCTCGTTTGCGTTTCCTGCTGGCCGACGACCCCGGCGCCGGCAAGACGATCATGGCCGGACTGTACATCAAAGAGATGAAGCTGCGCCAGGCTATCGAGCGCGTGCTCATCCTGACACCCGCCCCGCTCACCATCCAGTGGCAGGACGAATTGCTGCGCTTCTTCGGCGAGACTTTCGAAATCCTTCACACGGGCAACGACCAGCAACAACTGATCAACCTTTGGCAACAGAAACATCAGATCATCAGTTCCTTGGATTACGCCAAACAGCCTGATGTGCGCGAACGCGTCTGGCAGCAGCCGTGGGACCTGGTCATCATCGACGAAGCGCACAAGTGCTCGGCCTCTACCAAGCGGACGACAGGCCGCGCCGATGACGTCGAGAAAACCCGGCGCTACCAGTTGGCCGAGCGTCTGACCGCCCTCGCCGATCACGTTCTCCTGCTCACGGCCACGCCTCACCACGGCGACGACGACCGCTTCGGCCACTTCTTGCACCTTATCGATCCCGACATCTTCCCCGAACCCCACCGCTATGGCGAACGGGCGCGCGAGGTGCGGCAAGGCGTGCTTAGCCTGGGTGCAGATTCTCCCTGGGCTATCCGCCGCCTGAAAGAGGATCTACGGGATTTCCACGGTCGTCGCCTCTTCCCTGACCGGCACGCCGTCACCGTCGCCTTTCGCCTGAACCGCGAAGAATACGCGCTCTACAAAACCGTCACCGCCTATATCAATCAGTACCTACCCCAGGCCAGCGGCCGAAAAAAGCAAAGCGTTGCCTTGACCCGCACCGTGCTCCAGCGCCGCCTGGCTTCTTCGACGCACGCCATCCACGAATCCTTGCGCCGGCGTCTGGAACGGCAAACCCGTCTGTTGGACGATCTTCAGGCCCTTCCACCCAGCCAACGCGCCCGCTACCTGGATGGATTGCGCGGACGTCTGGCAGACCAGGAGCAAGAAGAAGAAGACCTGGACGATGAAGCCCGCAGTGACCTGTTGGACGCGTTCACTGCCGCGGAGGAGATGGAGCAGATCCGGGCGGAGGTGGCAGCGCTGAAGGATTTGTTTGTCCAGGCCGGGCGCGTGCGCGACCTGGCTCCCGATAGCAAACTCAATGCCCTGCGCGAGTGCTTGCAGCGCGCTCAGTTTGGCGAACTAAAGGATGGACGGGGTAAGCTGCTGATCTTCACTGAGCACCGCGATACACTCGCCTACCTGCGCGACCACCTGGGGCGCTGGGGCTACCGCACCTGCGAGATCCACGGCGGCATGAATCCGCATCAGCGGAAGGAAGCGCAGGACTTCTTTCGGACCGAGGCGCAGGTGTGCGTGGCCACGGAAGCGGCAGGCGAAGGCATCAACCTGCAATTCTGCCACTTGATGATCAACTACGACCTGCCCTGGAACCCGACGCGGCTGGAACAGCGCATGGGCCGCATCCATCGCATCGGCCAGGAGCGCGATGTCTATGTCTTCAACTTCGTGGCCGATCAGTCGGAGGAGGGCCAGCCAGTGGTGGAGGGCAGCATCCTGCGCCGGCTCTTGTGGAAACTCGATCAGATGCGAGAGGCAATGGGCCAAGATCGAGTGTATGACGTAGTAGGCGAGATACTCTCTCTCAATCTGGTCAATCTGCCTGAGATGTTGCGCGAAGCCGCATACGACCCGCGGCGGCTGGAAGAATACCTGGATCAAATCGATCGTATAGAACCTGAGCGCCTCCAGCGCTATGAAGATGCCACTGGAATTGCCCTGGCACGCGCCACTGTCGATTTCAGCGCCTTTCAACAAACCAATTACGATATCGAAGAGCAGCGCCTGATGCCCGAATACATGACGCGGCAGTTCCTGGCTGCGGCAGAGCTTGTGGGCACGCGCGTCGAGTCGCGTGCAGATGGCCTTTGGCGAGTGGAGCACGTACCCGCCATCCTGCGATCCGAACGCCTGGCAGCCGTGCAGCGGCTGGGGTCGCCGGAACCGATTTACCGCAAGATCACCTTTTACAAGGAACACCTGTCCCAGAATCGACATCTCGACGCTCATCTGGTCGGGCCGGGCCATCCGCTCTACGTGGCAGTGGACGAGGTGCTGAACGAACGATTGGCTGTGGTGCGTGGTGGAACATCGGTCTTCCAGGACAGCGACGCCACCCGGCCCTACCGTCTGCACTTGCTGGAGATGGAGATCCGGGGCGAGGAAAGAAGCGGCGACGGTCAGGCGCCCATTCATGCCGAAGTGGTGGCTGTGCGCGAGGAAATCAGACCAGACAGCGCATCGGATTCCGGAGATCGCTTCAGCCTCGTCGCCGCCGATATCTTGCACGATCTCGGCTTGCCGGAGGCTGCCGCTATGGCTTCGCTCCCGGCCGCAACGCCAGCCCATCCCCAAGCCGCCATCGACTTCGTGCGGGCAGGCTATCAACTTCACACCAGGCGCCGAGTGCAGGGGGAGCGCCAACGCTTCGCCGGCATCGTGCGCGACTATCTCACGCGGTCGTTCGAGGCACGCATCCGCGCGGTCGAAAGCAGGGTGATGAGTTTGTGGGCGCGAGAGATCGGAGGCGAGAGCGAAGTCGCGCTGGCCCGGCAGCGCGCCGAACAAGACCTGGACGACCTGCAGCGCACGCGCGAAGCACGACTGGCCAACCTGGGCCGGCTCGATATCACCCGTCCTGGCCCTGTGCGCCACCTGGCCACAGCCCTGGTGCTGCCGCCAAATACCGATTGGGCCGGCACAATGCAGCAGGAAGCGATAGACGAAGACGCCAGGAAAGCCAGCGAGATGGCCGCCATGCGCGTGGCGATAGCCTATGAGCAGCAACGCGGCTGGGAGCCGATCGACGTGAGCGAACGACATGACAGATGCGGCTTCGACATCCGTTCGCTCGGTCCGGCTGACCCGGCCACTGGCCAACGACCCGTACGCCGGATCGAAGTAAAAGGCCGCGAGCGCGGACAGCCTGTGCGTCTGACCGTCAACGAATGGCTGAAGGCCCGGCAGTTGGGCGAAAGCTACTGGCTCTACGTTGTCTGGGACCCGACCCATCCCCAATACGAATTGGTCACCGTGCAAAATCCCGGCCATCGACTTGAGCACCTCGCGCGTGAGGTGCGTTCGGTGAGCCACATCGAACTGTCAGCAGAAGCCGTAGCGCAAGTTGCCAACTTGCCGTAGCGCACGTAGCACAAGTTGGCAACTTGTGCTACATAACAACCATGCTCGATTACAAACCTTCCTACCGCCGCAACCTTCCGCACCTTCAGCCGCCGGGGGCGACACTATTTGTTACGTTTCGTCTGGCCGGTTCTATACCCGTGGCCGTGCTGGAGCGTCTGCGCGAAGAATACGAACAGGCGCTTGCCCAGGCAGAGCACATCACTGACGAAAAGGAGCGTAACGAGCGCATCTACCTCGAAAAACGCCGCCAATTTGGCAAGTACGATGCCATTCTTGATGCAGGCGGCCACGGCCCATCCTGGTTACGCCAACCAGAGATTGCCGGCATGGTAGCCGCCAGCCTACACCATCGCCACGACAAAGTCTATAGCCTCGACACCTTCTGCCTCATGCCCAATCACGCCCATGTCGTCTTCACCCCCTTGCCGAGCGGCGAAAACACCTATCATGCGCTGCCCAGGATCATGCACTCGCTCAAACTCCATACGGCCATCGAAGCCAACAAACTGTTGAACCGAGGCGGGGCGTTTTGGCAGCATGAAAGTTATGATCATGTCGTGCGCAACCCGGATGAACATCAACGCATTGTAGAATACGTGCTGAATAACCCCGTCAAAGCCGGACTCGCTCCTCATTGGCGCGACTGGCCGTGGACGTATACCATTTACGAAATGTAGCGCAAGTAGCGCAAGTTGGCAACTTGCGCTACTTACTGGAACCCTCCTTATGTCCCCCGACCAACGCCTGATCGAAGACTACATCCCCATCGCTGCCATTTCGGAAGAGGCGCGGCGAGAGAAGTCAATCCGCAAGGGCCACATCTCTACCCTGCACCTGTGGTGGGCGCGGCGGCCGCTGGTGGCGGCTCGTGTGGCCGTCTACGGTGCCCTGGTGCCGGCGCCCACAGACAAAAAAGGGCGCAAAGAAGCCGAGGAATTCGTCAAGAAGCTGTGCAAATACCCCGGCGCGCCCGACGTCATCGCCGAGGCGCGCCGCCACATCCTGGCAGCCCACGCCGAACGCCTGACCGCCGAGACCGGCCACATGGTCACAGCCGAGGATATCGAGGCCGGACGCGCCCCGCGCCCGCGCGTGCTGGACATGTTCGCCGGCGGCGGCGCCATCCCCCTGGAAGCCCTGCGCCTGGGCTGCGAAGCCTACGCCCTCGACCTCAACCCAGTGGCGCATATCATCGAACTGTGCACCCTGGTCTACCCGCAGCAGTTCGGCGCGCCCGACCCGGCCGCCCGAGGCAGCGCCAAGGACGGCAGTTGGGCGGGGCTGGCGGCCGAGGTGGAATATTGGGGTAAGTGGGTGCTGGAGAAGGTGAAGGCCGAGATCGGTGACTTGTA
>CAYWPZ010000221.1:0-4179 GCA_964460135.1 uncultured Caldilineales bacterium
CTTCCAGTCCGGCGATGAGAAGGCCATGTCTAAGGCGCAACGACAGGTGCAGGTTGGTGCCGCCGCTGGGTTCGTAGGCCACCTGACCAGAGGCGCGATGCTCGGGGCGGTCGTGGTTGCCGTGAACGTAGTAGAGGGGGCAGTCAAGGATCGAAACGATGTATTCGAGATAGTAGTAGGGCAGGTCGCCGCAGCTGATGATGAAGTCGACGTTGGGGGCGGCCAGGCGCAAGTTGGGGCCGTAGATGCGCGGTTCGACCTTGTCGCTGATAGCAAGGATGCGGTAGTGGCTGCGCCGGTGGGTGTCGAGCAGGGGCACGGGCTGAGGTGGATGGGGCAAGAAGAATGGGCAGCGTGTCAGTTGAGGTTCAGCCGGCCGGAAGCGCCAACCCCCCGCTCGTTGGCGGCCTGGACGGTGTCGCTGATCCATGCCATCAGGTCCAGTTCGTGGTGCAACAGCCGGAGTTCGCGGGCCAGCAAGACCGGCAGCCGCCGGCAAGAAAGGAGGGCGTGCTTTTCATCGTTGCCAACCTGCAGGATGATGGCGGTGAGATAGGCAAGGTGTTCGGGTTGGGCAGGCAGGGCGGGGATGTTGACCTGGAAGCCGGAGGCTTTGGTGAAGGCATCGATGTAGGCCGGTAGGAGTGCGGCCAGGCGTCGGGCCAGGCCGTGGGCCTGCTCGGTCGCGGTTTCTTGCATGGGCAGGGGTTCGGCCAGGCCCTGCAGGTAGGGTCGGTCATGCTGGAAAGCGTTCAGCTGGAAGCGCTCGCCCCCGCGGATGGTGATGCCAAAGTCGCCGTCCTGCATTCGCTCCAACGCGGTGATGTGGGCGGTGGCGCCTATGGTGTGGGGTAGGGATTCGGCGCCGTCGGGCGCAGGCGCTCGGGCCAGGACGAGGCCAAAGGGGGACTTGTCGGCCAGGCAATCGCGCAGGAGGGCGCGGTAGCGCGGTTCGAAGATGCGCAGTTGCCGGACCTGGCCCGGAAAGAGCACCATCGGCAGGGGAAAGAGGGGCAAGAGGTAGGAGGACACGGCGTCGAGAGTGTCGGGCGGGGTGGGGAGGGGGCGCAGGGGCGCAGGGAGGGGGGCGATCAGGCCTCGTCGTCGAGGGCGGCCGGTTCGGTTTTCATGATTTCGCGCAGGAGGATGGTGGCGTAGGCGCCTTTGGGCAGGAAGAAGCGCAGGCTGAGGCCCTGAGGATGCGGTTGCAGGTCGATGGGCTGGGGGAGGAGCCTGGCGGGGCGGCGGTTGCCCGGCAGGTGGTGTTGGCGCCAGGCGTCGGGCGGGACGGGGCTGGAGGCGAGGATTTCGGCCTCGAGCCCAGCGGCGGCGCCCTCTGGCCCCCAGGTGTCGTGGCCGAAGATGGGGCCGGTGTAGGTGATCTCGCCGCGGTCGAAGCGGGGTTGCTCGGCTTCGAGGTCGGCGACGATGAACATGCCGCCGGTGTCGGTCTTCTTGGCCAGGTCGCCGGGGAGGAGCCGGTCAAAGCAGCCGCGGCTGATGCGCAGGGTCAGGTAGTCGTTGAAGAGCTGCGATTGGTAGGCGGAGAGCAACAGCCGGGCCAACCATTTTTGGTGGGGGCGCCGGCGTTGGCCGGTGAGGATGGCCAGGCCGGATTCGGCGTTGTCGCCGAAGCGCCCGAAACGCTGGGCGCCGAAGAAGTTGGGCAGGCCGCGGCTTTGGAGGGCGTCGATGATGGCCGGCGCTGTTTCGGGCGCAGTGGGCGCGAGGATGGTGATGGTGAAACGGTTGCCCAACAGGTGGCCGGGACGCAGTTTGCTGGGGTGGGGCGCGGCCCAATGGTAGCCCCATCCCTGAGCGGCGACCACGGCCCGGACTTGTTCTGGCTGCACCCGCGGCAGCGAGAAGACTTGGGTGACGCACGCCTGCCGGTCCTTCAGGCCGGCGTAGCCGATGTCGTCGGCCCGCAGGCCGAGGCCGGTCGCCAGTGCGTCTACCACCTGGCGGGTGGTGGTTCCCGACCGGCTGAGGGAGACGAAGAGGTGTTCGCCTTCGCCGCCGGGCGGGTAGAGGGGGACCTCCTCGACGATGAAGTGCTCGGGTTCGGCTTTGATCTGGCCGCCGCAGCCGGGCAGGTCGGCGGTGATGAAGGGGAGGGGGGGCATGGGTCAGGGGAGGGCCGGTTCGGGCAGCGAGGCCGCCTCGGCCGCCATGCGGGCGAAGTAGCGGTGAAAGCGGAGGTCGGGGCTGAGTTCGGGGTGGAAGGCGGTGGCCAGGAGGCGGCCCTGGCGCACGGCGACGATGACGCCATCGGGCAGCCGGGCGGGCAGCCGGGCGGGCAGCCGGGCGGGCAGCCGGGCGAGCACCGCGACCGCCGGGCCGGCCTGGATGACGGCCGGGGCGCGGATGAAGACGGCGTGAAAGGGGTCGGGTGTTTCGCTCAGGGCCGGGATGGGCAGGTCGATCTCGAAGCTATCGATCTGACGACCGAAGTAGTTGCGGTCGACGGTGATGTCGAGACCGCCGAGGAGGGGCTGGCCGCCTTGTTTCTGGCCCTGGGCGCGCTCGGCCAGCAGGATCATGCCGGCGCAGGTGCCCCAGGCCGGGCGTTGGCGGCTGAAGGCGCGCAGCGGTTCGACCAGGCCGTAGCTTTCGGCCAGTTTGCCCATGGTGGTGGATTCGCCGCCGGGGAGGATGAGGCCGTCAAGTCCGTTCAGTTCGGAGGGCAAGCGTACTTCGCTGGCTTCGACGCCGATCTGGTGTAGCTTGTGCAGGTGTTCGCGGAAGGCGCCTTGCAGGGCGAGGACTCCGATGCGCATGGTCGGGCCTCACCAGCCGCGACCGGCGATGCGTTCCGCTTCGGGCATGGCGGCCACGGTGCGCCCGACCATCGGTTCGCCCAGGCCGCGGCTGACTTCGGCCAGGATGTGGGGGTCGCGGAAGTGGGTGACGGCTTTGACGATGGCGGCAGCGCGACGGGCGGGGTCGCCGCTTTTGAAGATGCCGGAGCCGACGAAGACGCCATCGACGCCGAGTTGCATCATCAGGGCGGCGTCGGCAGGGGTGGCGATGCCGCCGGCGGCGAAGTTGACGACGGGCAGACGGCCCATGTCGGCTGTCTGCCGCACCAATGGATAGGGCGCGCCGATTTCTTTGGCGAAGGCGAACATCTCTTCGGCGGCCATGGTTTGCAGGCGGCGGATGTCGCCGATGACGGCGCGGGCGTGGCGAACGGCTTCGACGACATCGCCGGTGCCGGCTTCGCCTTTGGTGCGGATCATGGCGGCGCCTTCGCCGATGCGGCGCAGGGCCTCGCCCAGGTTGCGGCAGCCGCAGACGAAGGGGACTTTGAAGTCCCATTTGTTGATATGATGGGCTTCGTCGGCGGGGGTGAGGACTTCGCTTTCGTCGATGAAATCGACGCCGAGGGCCTCGAGGATCTGGGCTTCGACAAAGTGGCCGATGCGGGCTTTGGCCATGACCGGGATGGTCACGGCCTCGATGATCTCGGAGATTTTGTCGGGGTCGCTCATGCGGGCGACGCCGCCCTGGCTGCGAATGTCGGCGGGCACGCGTTCCAGGGCCATGACGGCGCAAGCGCCGGCTTCTTCGGCGATGCGGGCCTGTTGGGCGTTGGTGACGTCCATGATCACGCCGCCTTTGAGCATGTCGGCCAGGCCGGATTTGACGGTGAACGTGCCGGTTGTGGGTTCCATGTGGAAAGACCTCTTGGGATGAAGATGGGGTTTGGGTTTGGCAGGGTGGGGGCGAGGGTGATCGCTGTCCCGTCCGACGCTATTTTACTCCCAATCGGCCCTTTGCGTCTATGGCGGGAGGGGTGATTGCTGGATGGCTGGGGCGCTGGGGCAGGGTATGGATGGCGGCTCTGCTGGCGGTAAGGGGAGGAGTTGTGTGGCAAGGGGGTGATGCGGGCCAAGGTGGTGGCCGGATCAACAGCGCCGGGGCGTGGAACGGGGCCGGCTATGGCCGCCGGGCCGTGGAACGGTCCCGGCTATGGCCGCCGGGGCGTGGAAGGGCGCCGGCGATGGCCGCCGGGGCGTGGAACGGTCCCGGCTAGCGGATGGAAGGCCCTGCGGGCCTGTCGTTTCCGGCGGGGTTGGGTTGGCGGGCGCGTGTCGCCGGGGCGTGGAAGGGCGCCGGCTATGGCCGCCGGGGCGTGGAACGGTCCCGGCTAGCGGATGGAAGGCCCTGCGGGCC
>CAYWPZ010000221.1:4279-7744 GCA_964460135.1 uncultured Caldilineales bacterium
TGCGCCGGCGGTCCCAACTAGGTCCTCCAGCCCCCCAGGCAGATGGACGAAAAGGCTCAATTGCATGTGACCAAAGTCGCAGCATTGCGCTGCTTTTCGTGGTATGCTGAGCCTATCGTTCCCCCTCCGTCCCTCCCTCTCTGCGTCCCTGCGTCTCCCCCTCCCTCCCATGTCTCCCTACCTCCACATCCCCAACCTCCTCGACGCCGTAACCACGATTGCGCCTGACAGTATCATCAGCCGCACGATCTACCAGGACGAGCGCCTGAAGGCGATAGTCTTCGGTTTTGCGCCCGGCCAGGAGCTTTCCGAGCACACCGCCGCCCGCCCGGCCATCCTGCACATCCTGGCCGGCGAGGCCGATGTGACGGTGGGCGGCGACGCCTGGCCCGCCAGCGCCGGCGATTGGACGCACATGCAGCCCCATCTGCCCCATAGCATCCGCGCCAAAACTCAGGTGATCATGCTCCTCCTGATGCTGTAACTCCACCCCCTCCCTGCGTCCCTGCGTCTCCCCCTCTCTCTGCCAACCCCGCCATGAAACGCACTCTCAATCCTGCGGCGCCGCTGTTGGCGCTGGCGATGCTTTCGTTGTTGGCCGCCCTCTGGGCCGGGCTGATCCGGATGGGCTGGGGTTGGCCATCGCTGCGACCCATGCTGCCGATGGCGCATGGCCCCGTGATGGTGGGCGGCTTTCTCGGCACGCTGATCAGCCTGGAGCGGGCGGTTGGGTTGAGCGCCCTGCAGAAGGGTGCAAGGTGGCCGTTCTTCCTGGCGCCGTTGGCTGCGGGGCTAGGGTCGGGTTTGCTCCTGTTGGGGTTGGGTGGGGTAGCCGGCCCTGTTCTGATCACATTCGGCGGCCTGGGGCTGGCGGCGTTGATGGCCCGCATCTATCGCTTGCAGTCGGCCTTTTATTCGGCGGTGCTGCTGGCGGGGGCGATGGTCTTTCTGTTCAGCAATATCCTCTGGCTGGCGGGTCGTGCGGTGGCGGAGGTGGTGTTGTGGTGGGAGGTTTTTGCCGTCCTCACCATCGCCGGCGAACGGCTGGAGCTGAGCCGGCTGCTGAAGCCGAGCCGGACGGTGCAGGCTGTTTTCGTGCTTGTCGTCGTGGCTCTGCTGGCCGGTTGCCTGGTCTCGCTCTTCGAGCTGGGGACGGGCCAGCGGCTGGCGGGTGCGGGGATGGCAGCGCTGGCGCTATGGTTGCTCGGGTTCGATATTGCCTGGCGGCGACTGCGAGCCGGCGGGCAGGCGCGCTTCATCGCCCTGGCCCTCATCGCCGGTTACTTCTGGCTGGCGGTCGGCGGCTTGCTGATGCTGCGTTTCGGCGGCATGACGGCGGGGTTGCAGTACGATGCCATGCTCCATGCCGTGTTCGTGGGCTTTGTTTTCAGCATGATTTTTGGCCACGCTTTGATCATCTTCCCGGCTGTCTTGGGCCGGCCGTTGCTTTATCGCCCCTTTTTCTATCTGCCTCTGGCCCTGCTCCATCTCTCGCTTGTGCTGCGCATCGTTGGCGACCTGGCCCTACAGATGACTGCGCGGCAGTGGGGCGGCATCCTCAACGCCACGGCGATCCTGGTGTTCATGGCGTTGGTCGCAGCCTCGGTCGCGCGGGGCAGGACGAAGGAAAGTTAGGTCGTTTGCGATGCCTGTCCTCACCCGGCTATTCGCCCGCACATCGCTCGTCTATCTGGTCGCGGCCCTGGTCACGGGGCTGCTGCTGGCGCTACGAAACGTCATCGACCTGCCGCCGCTGGTCGATGCTTTGGCGCCAGTCTATTTCCATCTGCTGATGCTGGGCTGGATTGCCCAACTCATCTTCGGCATCGTCTACTGGATGTTCCCCAAATATAGCCGCGAGCGGCCGCACGGCAACGAGCGTCTGGCTTGGGCCGTCTACTGGCTGCTCAATGCCGGTCTGCTGCTGCGCGTGGCGGCCGAGCCGCTGACCACCTTGTTTGGCGGCGTCTGGGGTTGGGCGCTGGTCGCTTCGGCGCTGTTGCAGTGGTTGGCCGGGATGGCTTTTGTCATCAACACCTGGGGCCGGGTGAAGGAGCGCTGAGTCATGCCCCGGTTGAGTCGCTGGTTCATCCGCTCTGCCCTCGTCTACCTGGCGCTGGGCTTCACCCTGGGGGCGCTGATGCTGAGCAACAAGGGGGCGCCGCTGTCTCCGTTGCTCTGGCAACTGCTGCCGGCGCACATCGAATGCCTGGTGGTGGGTTGGACGGTGCAGCTGATGATGGGGGTCGCGTTTTGGATTCTGCCGCGCTTTCAGGGGCAGCGCGGGAACGAGACGCCGGCCTGGGTCGCGTTCTGCTTGCTGAACCTGGGCGCGCTGCTGGCCGGTTTTGGCCCGACGTTGGCGCTTTCGGGCTGGGTGATGACGGCGGGGCGGGCGGCCGAGGCGGCGGCGGTAGCGGCTTTTGCCGTCCATGCCTGGCCGCGGATCAAGCCGGCGGGGGCCTGAGCCAATCTCACCTTCGTAACAGCGGTGTAAGTGATCTGAAAGCGTTTCTTCCCCGGCAGGGTGCTATCATTGGCGCCGAGGGTGACTTCAGCACCTGCCACCCAAACGACCTTCACTCAATCAGGAGAAACAAACGATGGACGAATTGATCAGCATGGTCTCGCAGAAGGCCGGCATCACCGCCGAACAGGCCAAGACGGCCGTGACCACGGTTCTGGACTATCTCAAGAACAAGCTCCCTGCCCCTATCGCCAGCCAGCTCGACGCCCTGATGGGCGGGATGGGAGGCATGATGGGCGGCGCCGCCGACATGGTGAAGGGCGGCGTGAGCGGCGCCATGGGCGCAGTGGGCGGTATGTTCGGTAAGAAGTAGCTGCTCCTTGTTGCTTGTTCTGCGTTGCGTGTTGTGCAGGCGCTTCTTCTCTGTGCAACACGCAACCCCCTGCCGCCCGACCGATGTCCCCAAAGGCCCCTGAAAAGACCCTGGCGATGCGTTGGCTGGAGGGCAAGAAGGTCGCCTACGAAGCGCATCGCTATGATCCCGATTTGTTCGTCAGCGCCGAAGAGGTGGCCGAAGCCGTTGGCCTGCCGCCGGCGCAGGTGTTCAAGACCATCGTCACCGAGCCGGACAAGGGCAAGCCCATCCTGGCCCTGGTTCCCGCCGATGCCGAGGTGGACCTGAAGGCATTGGCGGCGGCGGCGGGGGCCAAGAAGGTGCGGATGGCGACGCAGGCCGAGGCCGAGCGGTTGACAGGGTTGCAAAAGGGTGGGATCAGCGCCCTGGCATTGGTCAATCGGGGCTTTGCCGTCTATCTCGACCGCAGCGCCCTTGCCTTCGAGCGCATCGGCATGAGCGCGGGCGAGCGTGGGGTGCAGGTGGTGTTGGCGCCAGGAGATTTCGTGAGGGTGACGGGGGCGAGGGTGGGGGGGATTGTGGGGTGCGGGTGAGGGGTGTAGGGCTGGTTGACTGGCTGGCGGGCGGGCCCTGAGCCTGTCGG
>CAYWPZ010000222.1:0-7734 GCA_964460135.1 uncultured Caldilineales bacterium
GCAAGAAGCCGCCCGGCTAGAGGTGGAAGCCCCTGCGGGGCTGATCCGGCGAGGGTAGGCGGATGGTGGGGAAGCGATGCCCGTCATTCACAAGTCCTCATCAGCATAGATCTGTGCGCGATCGAGGCCCGAAGGGCCTTCCATTACCTAGCCGGGACCGTTCCACGGCCCGGCGTTGGCGGCAACCTCCCCGGTCGGGTAGAATCAGCCCGGCAGGTCTCGTCACCCATCGGCCAGCCCAACCCCCATTGCGAGCGCATCCCATGACCAACTTCTTGAAGAGACTATTCGGCGGCCAACCCACGTCATCGCCAGCCAGCCTGAATGACGGCCACGGCCCCATCCACGTCGGCGACGCTGATTTCGCCCAGGTGGTGTTGGGCGCACAAACCCTGGCTATCGTCGATCTGTGGGCGGATTGGTGTCGCCCCTGCCACATGCTGGCCCCCACCATCACCCGCCTGGCCGCCGAATACGAAGGCCGGCTGCTGGTGGCCAAACTGGATGTGGACGAAAACCCCAGCACCGCCGGTCGCTACGGCGTCCGCAGCATCCCCACCGTCCTCTTCATCCGCAACGGCAAAGAAATCGACCGCATGGTGGGCGTGCAGCCCTACATCTCCTTTGCCAACCGTATCAACCGCCATCTCGAGGTCGCCGACGAGCCATGAACCTGGCCGCCTTCTGCGCCGCCGCTGCCCAACACGGCTGGCTGATCGAGATCGATCGGCCGGTGAGCACCGATCTGGAGCTTGCCGCCGTCGCCTACGCCCTCGATGGCCGCCCCGTGCTCTTCAAAGCAGTCAACAGTCAACAATCAACAGTCAGCGGCCAACAACCAAAGCTAATCACCGAACAGTCGCCAGCGACCGCCGATCAGGCGGCAAACTCCAATCTCCAATCTCCAATAACCAGTAACCAATCTCCACCCCCCATCCTCACCGGCCTCGCTGCCGACCGCCGTCACTTCGCCCTGGCCCTGGGCTGCGAACCCGACCAACTCCTCTTTCGCCTGGCCGACGCCTTCGCCCATCCTCAGCCGGCGCCGCTGGTCGAGACCGGCCCCTGCCAGGAAGTGATCGAGCGGCCAGGCGACCTCACCGCCATCCCCTTCCTCAAACACTGGCCCGACGACGCCGGCCCCTACGCCACCGCCGCCATCGCTATTCTGCGTGATCCAGACACCGGCTTGAACGCCTCATTCCATCGCCTGTTGCGGCTCGACAGCCATCGCCTGGCCGCGCGCATCGTCGAGCGCCGGGGAACCGACACGGCCTGGCGCAAAACCACGGGCGACCTGCCCATCGCCATCGCCATCGGCCTGCCGCTGCACGTGCTGCTGGCCGCCAGCATGGCCCCGGCGCCCGGCGTCAGCGAACTCGACATCGCCCACGCCCTCGCCCCCACCCCCCTCGTCCGCTGCCTGAGCAACGATCTGGTCGTTCCCGCCGAGGCCGAATTCGTGCTCGAGGGCCGCCTGACGCACACGCTCGTGGACGAAGGCCCCTTCGTCGACCTGACCGAGACCATCGACATCGTCCGCCGGCAGCCGCTGATCGAAATCGACTGCATCACTCACCGCCGCGCCCCCATCTACCACGCCCTGTTGCCCGGCCAGCTCGAGCACAAGCTGCTGATGGGGATGCCGAAAGAGCCGAGCATCTATGCCGCCGTGAACGAGGTCGCCCACTGCCTGAATGTCTGCATCACGTCCGGCGGGGCCTCGTGGTTGCATGCGGTGGTTCAGATCGACAAGCAAGCGCCTGATGACGGCGAAAAGGCCATCCACGCCGCCTTGCGCGGGCACGGCTCGCTCAAGCACGTGGTGATTGTGGACAAAGACATCGATCCCTTCAACCCGGCGGAGGTGGAGTGGGCCATCGCCACCCGCTTCCAGGCCGGTCGGGCGCTGCACATCTTCCGGGATCAGCCCTCCAGCTCGCTCGACCCCTCGGCTGTGCACACCCCAGGCCAGAAATCCCGCTCCGACAAGATGGGCCTCGACGCCACCATCCCCTGGGATACTCCCGCCGGCCCCTCGCATCCCGACCATTTCGCCCGCGTGCCGTTGCCCACGATCGATGTGAGCGCGTATTTGGCGGCGGACGATGGACGATAGCCGAAGGACGATGATTTCGCAGCCGATGCGCGCAGCATCATAACCGCCACCTGCGACTCGCCACCCGCCACCCCTCACCCGCCACCTGCCCCCTCCATGCTCCGCCTCTTCATCTCCGCCCATCTCCCGCCCGACCTGCTGGCGGCCATCACCGATCTCCAGGCCCGGCTCAAGCGCCAGTTGGACGGGCTGCCCCTGGCCTGGACGCGGCCCGAAGGCATCCACCTCACCCTCAAGTTTCTGGGCGAGACCAACCCGGCGCGCGTCGATGACATCGTCGCCGGCTTGCGGGCGGCCGTCTCCTCCCACCCGCCCCTCACCGTCACCGTAGCCGGGCTGGGCTGCTTCCCCAACCTGCGCCAGCCCAACGTGATCTGGGTGGGGGTGGAGGACCCTGACCAGACGCTGCGTCGGCTGGCGGCCAGCGTCGATGCCGCCACAGCCCGCCAGGGCTGGGAACAAGAGACACGCGCCTTCAGCGGCCATCTCACGCTGGCTCGCGTCAAGCGCGGGGCCGGCAACGAGGAGCGCCGTACCATCGGCGAGCAGGTCGGCCGCCTCCCCCTCCCCGACCCCCTCGGCCTCCTGCCCATCCCCTCGCTCCACCTCATGCGCAGCGAACTGAAGCCGGGCGGGGCGGTTTACACCCAACTGGCCGTTGCGCGGCTGGGGATTTCACCGGGGTCAGCAGACGCCGCGGCTTGAGGTCGGGGCAGGTCAGTCGTAATTGGTCACCAAGATTTCGTCGATGCGGCCGCGCCCATCGCCAACCGAATTGATCATCCGGCTCGCCGACAGACGACGGATGGAAAAGGCGGCATAAAGATCATCGAAAAAGTTGTCCCTGGCATCCATGTTCTTGGGGTCCGAGTTGCTTAGCATCAACTTTGCGCCGCTTTTTGCCGCCAGGTGGGCGAAGAAACGGGCCAGTCGGCGCTGATCGTCGTCGTTGAACCTGTTTTGGGCGTAGGAGGTAAAGCTGGATGTAGGGCTGATGGGACGATAGGGCGGGTCGAAATAGACGAACGTGCGCTCGTCGACCCAGGGCTCGCAGCCCTCGAAACTGCCCACATGCAGCCTGGTATTCTGCAGGAGCGCCGACACGCTCAGAAGGTTCTGCTCTTCGAACAGAACCGGGTTCGTATAGCGGCCAAAGGGCACATTGAACAGCCCGGCCGCGTTGACGCGAAAAAGACCATTGAAACAGGTCTTGTTGAGGAAGATCATATCCGCAGCGCGCTCGATCCAGGCCTCGGAGTAAGCTCGAAAGTCCACGCCGCCCTTGCGAGCGTTGTATCGTTCGCGAACGCTATAGAAATACTCGCCGCGCCCTCTCTCGTTCAGGCTCAGGTAGCGCTGGCGATGCTCGGTCAGGCGCTCGATCAGCGCCCGCGGCTCACGCTGAACGACGCCATAGGCCAGGATCAATTCTTCGTTGCTGTCGAAGAGATGAGCTTCGGCGATGGCAAAGTTCTGTACCACATCCAGATAGACGGCCCCCCCGCCCAAGAAAGGTTCGATGTATCTGCAAATACCACCGGCGGCCAGTTCGGCCGGGTAATAGCGACGTAGCTGCGGCAGCAGTTGCGACTTGCCTCCCGCCCATTTGAGGAATGGCTTCGCCAGAAACTGCGGCGAGCCAAAATCGGATGATTTCGGCCAAACAACCTCTTGGGATGACGACGCCGGTGCATCAGGCAGTGCATTACTCATGCTCAGTGTCGAAAAAAGCAAAGCGCGCTACCACGGACACCGGGTCACTCAAACGGCTGTACTCATCCGCTGCGCAGCCCAACCGGGATGACTCATGTGCAATTCGTGCGGTAAACACCCTGCGCCTGTCAGAGGCAAGATGGATGATACAATGAGAGGACACCTACCGTTCTGAATTATACCATCGCTCTCACACACGCGACAAAGCCGCCCATCCTCCCTGCGTCCCTCCTTCTCCCCCTCCCTCCCCTCCCCATGCAAACCCCCACCCGCCTCCTCCACGAGGGCGACGACCCCGAAACCCGGCTTGGCGCCGTCAACCCGCCCATCTACCACGCCTCCACCTTCACCTTCCCCACCATGCAGGCCTTTCTAGAGGGCATGGTCGGGCAGGGCAAGCGCTACATCTACAGCCGCAACGCCAACCCCACCGTGGCTGCCCTCGAGCAGAAGCTGGCCATGCTGGAAGGGGCCGACCACGCCATTGCCGCCGCCTCAGGCATGGGCGCCATCACCGCCACCCTCCTCGCCTCGCTCAGCGGCGGCGACCACGCCCTGGTGGTCGATAGCTGCTACGGCCCCACCCGCCGCTTCCTGGACGAGGTCATGCGGCCGCTCGGCGTCGAGACCACCTACTACCACCCCCTGGTAGACGACCTGACCCCGCTCTGGCGGCCCACCACCCGGCTGGTCTATCTCGAATCGCCGGGTAGCCTCTGTTTCCACATCCAGGATGTGGCTCGGCTGGCCGCGCAAGCAAAGGCGCGTGGGGCAACGACGATCATCGACAACAGTTGGGCCACACCCCTCTACCAGCAGCCGCACCGCCTGGGCGTCGATCTCGTCGTCCATACCGGCTCCAAATACCTGGGCGGGCATTCCGACGTGGTTATGGGCGTCGTCACCTGTGACCACGAACGTTTCCCTCGGCTGCGCGATGTCGCCGCCCTCCTCGGCGCGACACTCGGCCCCGCCGAAGCCTGGCTCGTCCTGCGCGCCCTGCGCACCCTACCCCTGCGCCTGGCCCAACACCAAGCCGGCGCCCTGGCCGTGGCCCGTTGGCTGCAAGACCAGCCTCAGGTGCGCCGCGTCCTCCATCCCGGCCTGCCCGACTTCCCCCGCCACGCCCTCGCCCGCCAGCAGATGAGCGGCTGGTCGGGGCTGTTCAGCTTCGAGCTGCACCCACCCGCCGACCCGTCCCAGCGCCATCGCTTCGTCGACGCCCTGCGGCTCTTCGGCATCGGCGTCAGTTGGGGCGGCTTCGAGAGCTTGATCATCCCCCTATTGGCCCGCGACCCCGCCAGCGCCGAGCGCCACGCCCGCCTGGGCCTGAGCGACGACTGCTACCGCGTCTCCATCGGCCTGGAAGCGCCGGAAGATCTGATCGAGGATCTGGCGCGGGGGTTGGAGGAGTATGGGAGGTAGACAAGTAGACAAGGGTTCCCTTCCGGCTTGTGTGCTTGAGTTGTGGGAGAGGGGAACAGTCAACAATCAACGATTAACCGCCACCTGCCTACCTCCTAAGGCCACGGGCGATAATCTTCCAGGATCGAACCGCCGATGAACTCGCGCAGGATCGAATCAGAGGGGATGTGTTCGGTCGCGGCGGGCTGGAACCACTGCAAGAGCGAGCGCAGACGGCTGGCCTCGATCCGCTCTGGCGTTCCCGGCTCGATCTGCAACAGCAGCGGCTCCACCATCGGCTTGAGCACGGCCAGTTCGTAGGTCAGGGCCGAATTGAACATCACATCGGCGTTATCCTGAAAGGGGAAAATCCAGCGTCGCTCGCCCTGGCGCACGCTTTCCCAGCGGGCGATGGTATCGGCGGCGGCATAGCCCCTGGTGCGAGCGTCGCGCACAATGCGCCGGATGAGGCGGGTGTCGGTGGTGGAGATGCGGTTGTAGCGGTCGAGATTGAGTTGCGTCAGGGCGCTGATGTAGATATGAAAACAGATCGCCGGGTCGATGTCGGGCAAGAGGGCGGGGTTCAGACCGTGGATGCCTTCGAGGATGAGGACATGGCGCGGGGTGATCTGAACGGTGGGGCCAGGCCGACGGCGGCCCTCTCTGAAGTCGAAAATCGGCAGCTGCACCTGTTCGCCGGCGATCAGCCGATTGAGTTGCTGGTTGAGCAGGGGCAGATCGACGGCGTGGATCGACTCGAAATCGTAGTCGCCGCGCTCATCGCGCGGGGTGCGCTCGCGGCCCAAGAAATAGTCATCGATGCTGATCGCCAGCGGCCGTAGCCCCAGCGCCAAAAGCCGCACTGCCAGCCGCCGGGCAAAAGTCGTCTTGCCCGACGACGACGGCCCGGCAATGAGGATGATGCGCACACGGTCGCGACGGTCGGCGATCTGCTGGGCGATATGACTGATGCGTTGCTCGTGCAGAGCCTCGGTGACGAGGATAATCTCGGTCAGGCGGCCGGCCTCGATGCCATCGTTCAGGCCGCCGATATTGCGGATGCCCAGGGCGCGCAGCCAGGCGCTGTACTCGGTGAAGACATCGAAAAGCGGGGTTTGGGCGCCGGCCGGCGCAATGTCGCCCCCTGCCCCCTGCCGGGGATAGCGCAGCAAAAAGCCGCCATCGGCCGGTTCCAGGGCGAAATGCTGCAAATGGCCGGCGCTGGGAGCCATGAAGCCGTGCAAATAGTCCCGGCTTTCCAACAGACTGTAGACGATTAAGGTCGGCTTGCGCCGCTGCTCCAGCAAATCGACCTTTTCGGCGTCCCCGGCCTGCCGGAAAAGTTCGATGGCCTGCGGCAAGGGCATTTCCTGGCGAAGGATGGGCGCGTCGGCCGCCACCGCCGCCCGCATTTCGCCCTCCAAGCGCTTCAGTTCTGCGGCCGTGAAGGGCGCTCTCCCCTCCACCTGACAGTAGTAGCCGCCGCTGGTGATCGAATGCTCGACATAGACCCTGGCCTGCGGGAAGAGCCGGGCGGCAACGGCGATGAGCAAGAAGGTCAGCGAGCGCCGGTAGATGCGGGCGCCGTCGGCGCTATCCAGCCGCACGGGCGCCACCCAACCATCGCGCATCACCGGCCACGATAGCTCGGCCAGCTTGCCATCGAGGATGGCGGCGATGGCGGGGGGCCGGGCGTCTGCTTCGGCGGCGCCGACAAAGTCGGCCAGGCGCGTGCCGATGGGGGCGGCAAAGACGCGGCCATCGGGAAAAGTGAGGCGGGCGGTGCTTCGGGGTTGCGAGCGGGTGACGGTCATCTTCGGTGCCGGTGAAAAGAGACAGCCACCGCCGGGGAGGCAGTGGCTGTCTTGAGGTCGCGTCAAAACAAGCAAGAAGCGATGAGAGTCAGAATGTCGAGGGCGGGGCCGCGTCCGGGTTAGAAGGGGATGTCATCTTCCATCACCGGCCCGCGCTCGCGCAAGGCGCCCTCGGCCTCGCCGCCCTGGCCGCCGCCGCTGAGGAAGCGAATGTTCCTGGCCGTCAACTCCAGCGAGGCGCGGGGCTGGCCATCTTGGGATGTGTAGGCGTTGGCATCGATATCGCCCTCGACGAAGACAAGCTTGCCTTTCGTCAAGTACTGATTGCACAACTCACCCAATTTGTCCCAGGCCGTGATGCGGAACCAGGTCGTCTTCTCTTGCTGCTGTCCGTTCTTGTCGGTCCATTTGCGCGTGGAAGCAACGGAAAAGCTGGTCACTGCCAGCCCGCTGGGGGTATATCGCATTTCTGGATCCCTGCCCAAATGGCCGATAACAATAGTCTTCTGATACATGATCTTGTCTCCTTTTCTGTCCGTGAGGGCGATTGTCGATTGAAAACAGTTGGGTCAACGATGACGGCAGTATAGCGCAGCCGGCTGGAAATGTCAAGAACAAATGTTCGTGTTCAGCGATTCCAAATATGGCTGAGGGAGATGAGTCAAGGAAGGAGTGAGGAAGGAG
>CAYWPZ010000223.1:0-7721 GCA_964460135.1 uncultured Caldilineales bacterium
GCGGAAGATCAAGGGGGTGAACAGCTTGAGGGCGGCAGGCTGGTCGGGGGCGTTGCTGACCGGGCCGAAGAACTGGCCATCGGCAAGGCTCTGGAGTTTGTACCAGAAGACGCCCTGGCCGGCGCTGGCGTCGACCCACTCGTAGCTGGCGCCGGTCTCATTGCCGGCGGCGGCAATGACGCCCGACACCGACTGGTAGGCGCCATCGGCGCTGGTCGCGCGCCAGACCCGGAAACCATCCTCTTCTTGCTCGTAGCTGGTGGTCCAGCGTACCGCCACGCCGGCGCCGGTGTTGGCGGCCGTAAAGCTGGCGAGTTGCACCGAAGTGGGAGCGATGTAGCCGAAATCGGCGAGGACGTAGTTCTGACCCAGGACGAGGTTGACGGTGTGGGGCACGGTGGTGGTGCGGGCCAGGCCCGGCAGGCTGGCCGGGGCGCTCACTTCGTAGACGCCAGGGGCCAAGTCGCCGACAATGTAGACGCCGGTGGCATTGGTGCTGACCGTCGTTTCCTCGCCTGTGCTGACATTGCGCACCGTCACCGGCACACCGGCGATGCCCAGGTTCTCGCCCAGGTCTTGCTGGCCGTTGCCGTTCGAGTCCAGATAGGCGAAGTCGCCGATGCTGCCGAAGAGGACATGGCCGAAGTCGTTGTCGGGGGCCGAACCGCTGGAGCCGACCACGATCAGGAGGACGTCGCGGATGGTCGGTGTGGTGTTTTCCAGGCCAGGCGGCGGGGTCTCGACCACCAGGTAGTCGCCGGGCAGTTGGTTGGTGAAGGTGTAGCTGCCGTCCGGCAAGGTGTTCTGGCAGGCGATGGGGTTGGAGCCGGGGTCGACCAGACCATCGTTATCGGTGTCGCGATAGAGGCAGACCTGGGTGTTGGGGATGCCGTCCTCGCCCAGACCCTGCTGACCGTCCTCGTCCCAATCGAAGAAGACCGTGCCCGAGATAGTGCCGCGGCCGGCATAGCCAAAATCGGCATCTTCGTAGGCCTGGTTGGGGCCGAGGTTGACGTAGTGCGGTTCGGGGCCGCTGTCGGGGCCGGTGATGAAGTTGTAGCCGGGCAGGTCGCTCTCATCGACATCGACCCAGTAGCCAGCGGGGGCCAGGTCTTCGAAGCTGTAAGCGCCATCGCCGGCCGTATCCTGGCTTTCTTTGAGCGTGTCGCCGGCGCCGGGTTCGAAGACGAGGTCGCCGTCATCCTGATACAGGCGCACAGTGACGCCGTTGAACCCGCGACCGGCGCCATCGTCCTGCCGGCCATTGCCGTTGACATCGTTCCAGACATAGTCGCCGATAGAGCCGGCGGCCTGGATCTTGGCGCAGGCTTCGTCGTAGACGGCGGCGGGTTTGACCCCGCGGCTGTCCAGGGCGTTGGTCACGCTGGCTAGGTCGCAGGTGCGGTCGGTCTCTTCGACGCGGTAGCCGAAGTCGGCGGTCAGATAGGAAGACGAGTTGGTGGGCAGGGTGACGGTCTGCGGTTCGTTGGCTGTGGTCAGGGTCACGCCCGCCGGCAGGGTGCTTTCGTCAACATCGACGCAGTAGGCGCCCGCCGTCAGGTAGGTGAACAGGTAGCCGCCGTTGCCGGAGGTGGTTTGGGTACGGAAGGGCGACCCGGCAGCCGGGCAGGCGCCCTGGTGGAGATTGACGACCACGCCGTTGAGACCCGGTTCGACCCCGCCATCGGGCAGGCCGCTGCCGTTCACGTCGTAGAAGACGCGGTCGCCGATGACGCCGTCGCCAATGAAGTAGTAGCCGAAGTCGGCGGTGGTGTAGTCCTGGCCGCTGCTCAGGCTCACGTTCAGGGGCATGTTGGCGCTGGTCAGGCCGTAGTTGGCCGGGACGGTGGTTTCATCCACGCGCACGGTGTAGTTGCCGGCGGCCAGATTGTTGAAGATGTAGTAGCCGGTCGTTCCCGGTTCGGTGGTGGTGGTGCGCACCAGGGTGGCGCCCTGGTAGAGTTGGACGACCACATTGGGCAAACCTGTTTCGCCGCCGTCCTGGACGCCGTCACGATCGACATCTTGCCACACGCGGTCGCCGATCGAGGCGGCGCTGGCATTGTCCTTGGCGGGCGAGTTGTGGGCCGAGGCCAACGTCATCGTGCCGCAGACGTTGTTGGTGGCGCTCTTGGGCACCGAGAACTCGTAGATCATCGCCCATTCCCAGTACTGGCCGGAAACCGAGTTGTAGTTGAAGGGCGGCGAGTGGCGGAGCGGGTCGCCCCAGACGCCGCCGTTCCAGTTCGAATTCTCCAGGTTCCAGTGCAGCGAGGTCTTGGCCACGGCGCCGGCCGGATTGGGGCTGGCGGCGCTGCCGTCGGCGCCGGTGAAGCCCGAGGTCCAGGCGCCGGTGCTGCCGTTGAGATAGTCCAGGGTGATGGTGCGGCTGCCGCCGGGGTAGGCCACGGTGAAGACCGAGTTATCGCTGCCCCTGAGGGCGCCGAAATCGTGCTTGCGCGTCCAGCCGTCCTGCGACATGTAGTTGTTGTCGAGGTTCCTGTCGGCGTAGACGTTGTCGTTGAAGCTGCGGTCGACCACGAACGTCCAGTAGCAGGCGCTGGCGCCCTCGAAACCGTAGAGATTGCCGGGGGCGTCGTTGGGCGGCGAGGTAAAATGAGAAACGTAATTGTAGTTGGCGTCCAGGCGGCCATCCACTACCGGGTCGGCGGCAGGGGCGAAGGCATCGCCAACCAGAGCGAGGGTTTCGGCGGCCAGGTCTGCAAGCGGATCAGCTTGCGGAGCAGAGGCAGCCTGAAGAGGTAGCCCCAGCGTCGAACCTACGGCCACGAAGTTGAGCACCACGGTGAAGCTCTGCCCGGGCGCCAGGTCAACGCCGAAGCCGCCGGCCCCGCCCTGGGTGAGGTCACTCCAATTGAGGATGCCGTCATCGACCGCATCGACGGTGGCGGGCGTAGCATTGACGAAGCTGAGGTAGGCCGGGTCGTAGTAGTCTTCGAGCGGCAGCGAAGTGATGATGGTGGTGCCGGTGTTGGTCACCTCGACCGCGAACTGGACGTTCTGGCCGCTGAAGATGCCACCTTGTGTGAGCAGGGTTTTCTCGATCTCGACTTCGGTGAAAGCAAGGGCATAGCCGAAGTCGGCCTGCAAGTAGCTCTCGCCTTCACCCAGGTTGATGGCCGGTGTGGGGTTGTTGAAGGTGGTTGTGCCATAACCGGCAGGGATCGTTGCTTCGTTGACGCTGACGATGTAGTCGTCGGGGCTGAGATTCTGGAAGAGGTAGCGGCCATTGACATTGGTGGTCTGTGTGCCAACAAGCGCGTCGGCGCCGCTGAGGATGCCGTCGCCATTGTCGCGGTACAGCCGCACCGAGACGCCGCTTAGCCCTGGCTCACCCAGATCCTGGATGCCGTCGTAGTCCTGATCGTGCCAGACCGTGTCACCGATCTCGCTCGGACACACACCCGGCTCGGCATAGATGGTGTTGGTTCCCAGCTTGCTGGGCGAGGCGTGGATGTAGGGGATGTCTAGCGAGCCGAAGCCGGCGGCGCCGAAAGCCGACTTGTTGATCTGGACTTCGTAGATGACATCGAAGATCCAGTCGGGATAGGTGGCGTTGGGGCTGTAGAAAGCGTCCGTCGCCGGAGAATTAACCTCGAGGTCGGTGCCGGACAGGTTGCAATTGCCGCCGGAACAATAGCCGGTCTGGTTCAGGCTATAGGAAAGCGATGTGTCCCAGGCGGTGATGTTGGCGGCGCTGCCCATGTTCATGTCGCCATCGCCGCCGGTCACGCCCAGCGAACGGTAGCCAGAGGGGTAGGTGCTGTTGACGGTTGTGGAACTGAGATAATCGACCTCGAAGTCCAGGATTAGGTTGTCGTTGGCGTCATAACCCAAGAATTGGGCTCGATCCGAACCGGTCAGGTTGCCGAAGGTGTGCCCGCCCGGCCAGCCGATTTGATTCGTCCCATAGGTGTTATCGACGAAGTCCTTGTCGATGGCCAGCACTGCATAGACGCTATTGCCAGAAGCCTGGTAGAAGGTGGCCAGTTTGCCGAAGAGCACGCCGTCCGCCGAATAGCAAACTTCCTGGGCGTCGGGCGAGAAGCGGTAGATGTCGTCGTAGGCGCCGTCGATCACGGGCGGGTCGTTGACGAAGACGCGGGTGATGTCGGTGGCGACGCCAAACTTGTCAGGCTGATTGCCTGATTGCGCCCGGATGGTGGTTACGTCCACCAAACCGTCGGGCGCGTTCGCCGGCACATGCACCTCGGCCACCAACTTCCTGGCTTGGCCGGGAGCCACGCAAACCGGATTGGACAAGGCCGGTTCGTTGGGATTGGCGGTTTCGTGCACGCCGTTACCGTTCAGATCGTCCCACAACAGCACCGTCCACCCTTCGCTCGACAACGCCGACACAGCGTAACAGTCCTGGGCCTGGCTGTTGTTGATGAGCGTGTGACCATAGAACAGCACCGTACCGGCGACGGCGTAGTTGTCATGATCAGGCAGCACAGTCAGCACGGCGCCCACCTGGGTCACATCCACAGCCGAATCAGTCAGGCTGCTGCCCTGCTTGGCCACGGTCACGGTGGTTGTATCCACGACGCCCACCCCCGCACCGCCGGGTACATCGATCTCGACCAGGATGGGGAAAGTGACGTTGGGGCCAAGAGCAAGGGCGCTGGTGATCTGTGTGTCGCCGACATCCTTGATGCCGTTGCCGTTGAGGTCGCGGTAGATGCGAGTCGTCCAGCCCTGGCTGGAAGCGGCGCCAAAGGTGAAGTTACCGGTCGTCTGCCCGATCGTGGCCACGTGCGCATAGGTGCGGGTGTGGCCGGCCGCGCCGGTGCCGTTATTGTCCGGCGTCAGCGTCAGGGCGGCGCTGTAGCAAACTTCCAGCATGGGGCGCTGGCTGGCGGTGCCGTCGTCGCTGCTCTTGAACTTGGTTTCGTTCTTGGGGCTGGTGACGGGCGATTCCAGGATGACGCCGTAGTTGCTGGCCGGGTTGGCCAGCCAGTCGGTCACGGCCGAGGTCAAGTTCCAGGTAGCCCAATAATTCTTGACATCCTTGACCACGGCCTCGCTATCGATGACCGTGGCGCTGTAATCGCCGCCCTGCGCCGACCAGAGTTGGTTGGCCGCCTTGTTACGCGCCTTCCAGGTGACTTCGGCTTCGGTAAAGGAGTTGCTCAGCTTGTGGGCGTTGATCGTGGCGTTGCCGTCTTTGACCTCTTTCACCCACAACGAGAGGGTGGCGCTAGAGATGGTGACGCCGGCAGGGATGCTGGAGAGATCGAAGCGCAGGAGGGAGCGGTTGAGCTTGCCATTCTCGGTCTTGATCCGCAGTTCGGTGTCACCCCCGCGCCGCTCGTCCTTCTTGTCTTCTTTGATATACGAGTCGGTCCCTGCCGAAGCGGCCGGCTGCAAAACCTGGCAGGTCAGGGCGCCCGCCGAGGGCGCGGCCGGCGCAGAGGCGATGGCCGGCGCCGCAGCTGAACCGGGGACGGCGCCGATGATCAAACTCAGCAGCATCAGCACAGCCATCAAAAGTTGAAAACGGTGTTTGAGGTTCCTCATGGCAGCGAACTCCAATTGACTTGGGGAGAATATGGAAGCGGGGATGAAGGCATGGCTCGCCGCCTTCACCGTTGATGACGTTTGCAGAGAGGAGAACGACGCGCATTGCGCAGCAACAGCCAGCCCTGATGCCGAATGTTGCGCGCCACACGATTGTCGAACGAAGGTGCTCGCAGTGAGGGAATCGTTCGCGAAAAAAAACGTCTGCAACCGCTTCTAACCGTCATTATCTGTTGTTGCCTCAGTCAAGTCAACTACACAACCTTGCAGTCTGCTTACAGTTGGAATTATTAAGTGATACTTATTACTTGTCGAAAGCAGGCTCGAAGCGACCAGCTCGGCGTTTGGCTGCATAGCGAAGCTCAGAGGGACGGCGACGGCGATTCCTTACCTCTGGGCGGGCGCATTCGCCCGTACTGCTGCACCCCCTCGGCGCAAGCCCCTTCCACACCCCGGCGATGCCCCCGCTTACACTCCCCTGACTTCTGTGCTAAGCTTTCCCACCCACCATCGCCTTCCCCGCCCAAACGTGTCCAAGCCCGACCTCCCCCCCAGCCTCGAAGCCAAACTCGGCGCCCTACCCACCTCGCCCGGCTGCTACCTGATGCGCAATCCCCGCCAGCAGGTCATCTATGTGGGCAAGGCGGTGAATCTGCGCGCCCGCGTGCGCTCCTACTTCCAGAACCAGGCCCAGCACACGACCAAGACCCGCCATCTCGTGGCCGAGATCGCCGACCTGGAGTGGGTGGTGACAACCACCGAACTGGAAGCGCTGATCCTCGAAAACGAGCTGATCAAGCGCCATCGCCCGCATTACAACATCCGGCTGAAGGATGACAAGCAGTACCCTTACATCAAAGTCCACTGGAACGAAGATTTCCCAAAAATCTCGGTGGTACGGCGGATGCTGCCCGATGGCGGCCGCTACTACGGCCCCTTCACCAGCGGCTACGCCGTCCGCCAGACGCTGGAGGCCCTGCGCCGCGTCTTCCCCTACCTGGATTGCGAACGCACGATCACCGGCAAGGACGAGCGACCCTGCCTCTACTTCCACATCAAACGCTGTGTGGGGCCATGCATCGGCGCCGCCAACCGCGAGGAATACCGGGCCGTGATCGACGGTCTCTGCCAGTTTTTGGAAGGCAAGACCGACGAGGCCCTGGGCGAGCTCAACCGGCGCATGGTGCAGGCAGCGGAGCGGATGCAGTTCGAGCGCGCGGCCCTGTATCGCGACCAGATCAAAGCCGCCGAGCGCATCGTCGAGCGCCAGAAGGTGGTGTCTGGCCGACAAGAGGACGAGGATGTGATCGCCTTTGCCAGCGACAAGGGCAACGCCTGCGTGCAGGTCTTCTTCGTGCGCCGCGGCCGGCTGATCGGGCGCGAGTCGTTCCTTCTGGAGGGCGTGGAGGAAGATGCCAACGGCGAGCTGCTGGCCTCGTTCCTCAAACAGTTCTACGACGAGGCCGCTTATCTGCCGCCCGAAGTGCTGTTGCCCAAAGATTTGGACGAGCACGAGATCATCGAACAATGGCTGCGAAGCAAGCGCGGGGCCAAAGTGGCGCTGCACATCCCCAAACGCGGGCCCAAGAAAGAACTGGTCGATCTGGCAGCCGAGAATGCCCGCAGCGCCCTGGTTGCCCTCCAGGCCGAATGGGAAGCCGACGCCCACCGCCACACCGAGGCCATCGCCAACCTGCAGGCGGCGCTGAACTTGTCGCAGCCGCCCAGCCGCATCGAGTGTTTCGATATCAGCACCCTGCAAGGCACGAACACGGTGGCCAGCATGGTGGTTTTCGTCAAAGGCGCCCCGCGCAAGAGCGATTACCGGCGCTTCAAGGTGCGGGCGGTAACGCAGGTTGGTCAGCCGGATGACTACGCCAGCATGCGCGAAGTCTTGCGCCGTCGCTTCCGCCGGGCGGTGGAGGAGCAGCCCCCCGAGCCGGGCGAGAAGGAAGACCCGGTGTGGAAACTGCTGCCCGACCTTGTGATCATCGATGGCGGCAAGGGCCAATTGGGCGTGGCCGTGGAGGTGCTGAAAGAGCTGGACCTGTTCGAGGTGGTGCCGGCGGTGGGGCTGGCCAAGCAGGAGGAGTTGTTGTTCCAGCCCAATCGCCCTGATCCCGTGCGTCTGGCCCGCTCCAGCCCGGAGATGTACCTGGTCCAGCGCGTGCGCGATGAAG
>CAYWPZ010000224.1:0-236 GCA_964460135.1 uncultured Caldilineales bacterium
GGCCAGGGCCTCTGTATAGACGAGAATGACTCTCTGGGGGGTGCGGAGATCATGAGCGATGTCGGCGGTCATCTGCCGGCGCAGCTCAGCCCCGCGCGCCAGGTCGGCGCTCATGCGATTGAAGCTGGAGGCCAGTTCGCCGATTTCGTCGTGGGTGCGCACCTCCACCTGCCGCCCCAGTTCGCCCTGGGCGACGGCGATTCCGTCCACCTCGCCGGCGCCAGGGTGACCGACGG
>CAYWPZ010000224.1:246-7703 GCA_964460135.1 uncultured Caldilineales bacterium
GGCGCGCTGGGCGACGGCCTGCGTGGCGGCCGTGAGGTCACGCACCGGCCCAGAGATGCCGCGAGCCAACAGGATGCCGAGCAGCAACGCCGCCGCCGTGGCGCCGAGGGCGCCGAAAAGGATGGCTCGGTTCACGCGCAGCAAGAAGGCTGCCTCGGGCGACTGCCGTGGGGAAGCGGCGACTCCGGCCGTTTCGAACAGCAAGCGGCCGACCACCTGGCCATCCACCGCCACCGGCACGGCGCGGTTCAGGTCGGCGCGCGACACCTTTTGCCCGACCTGGTAACTGGCGCCGCCGTAGATCACCTCGCCGGCGTTATCGGCCAACACCACCGGCGCCGGCGCAAATTCCGGCCCGTGTCGCCAGGGCGTGCGAATGACGATGGCGCCGATGTTCTCCCAGCTCCCTTCCTGCTCATAGAAGGTGGTCAGGCTTTGCAGCAAGTTGGCCTGATAGGCGTCGAGCACAAAACGGTCGAACTCACTGCGCGTCCGCAGGCCGACGAAGAGCGCGACCAGAACGGCCCCGATCAACCCCACGACCAGGAAGGAAAGGGTGAGCTTGAGTGTGAGCGAGCGCATAGGGAATTGCGAATTGAGTGTGTCTCGCCTATTGATTCCCGTGCAAAAGAAAATAAGCAAGACGTATTACCTATTTACCTATCTACTTGTCTACTTGTCTACCTATCTACTTGTCGACTTCTCTACCTGTCTACTTCGCCACAGAAAAACGATAGCCGGCCCCATAGACGGTTTCGATGTAGCGCGGGTTTTTGGGGTCAGGTTCGATCTTGGCGCGGAGGTTACGGATATGGACGTCGATGGTGCGTTCGTAGCCTTCGTAGCTGTTGCCCTGCAAGTGATCAAGCAGGTCGAGCCGCGACCACACCCGGCCCGGCTTGAGCATGAGCGCTTCCAGCAGGCCGAACTCGGACGGGGTGAGATCGATCGGCTTCTCGGCTACGGTCGCCAGTCGGGTCTCGCGGTTCAGCGTGATGTCGGCGGCCTGGAGCACGTGGGCATCGTCTTTGGCTTCGCCGCTTGCGCGCCGCAGAACTGCCCGCACCCGCGCCGCCAACTCGCGCATGCTGAAGGGTTTGGTCACGTAGTCGTCGGCGCCCAATTCCAGGCCCAGCACCTTGTCGCTCTCCTCCATCCGGGCCGTGAGGACGATGATGGGTGTGCGGTGGGACGGGCCGTACTCGCGCAGGAATTCGTAGCCGCCCATCTCCGGCATCATCAGATCGAGGATGATGAGGTCGGGCGGCTCCTGCTCGGCCAGGCGCAGGCCCTCGCGGCCGTTGGCCGCCGTGGCAACCCGCCAGCCTTCTTGCTCCAGGTAGCTGCTCACCATCTGGCGCAGGTTGCGGGAATCGTCGATGACGAGGAGGTTGGGCATTGGAGATTGGTTATTGGTTATTGGAGATTGCGACCTGGCACCTGCCACCTGCGACTTGCCACCTGCGACTTGCCACCTACGACCTGCGACCTGCCACCTGCGACCTGCCACCTGCGACTTGTTTCCTCGTCTACTTCCCCACCGCTCGTGCAACAAACTCGAGCTGCAGGATCACGTCATCGGCGACGGTGTCGACCGATGGGGAGTCGGGGATGAAGAGAGCGAAGTCGCGCCACAGGATTTTGGTCTCGGCCAGGCCCTTGATCTGGTCGCTGGCGACGGCGGTCACGGTGAGGTCGAACACGACCGGGCGCGTCACATCGGTGATAGTGAGGTTTCCGGCCACCTGAAAGGTCACGGTATCGCCAGGCAGGGCCGACGTCGGCATTCCCCGGATCTCGGTCGGTTCGAAGGTGACGAACTCGAAGTCGTTGGTGCGCAGGATCTGGTTCTTGAGCGCGCGATTGCGGAAGTTGTTGTCGGTGGTGAGGGTGCGGGCGTTGACCTGGATGACGCCGACCTTCGAGTTGGGCGGGTTGGCGGCGTCGATGCTGATCTGCCCCGCCGCCTGGTTGGTGACGCCGACCACGGTCTTGTCCGCCCCACGCAAGACCTCGTTGATCAGGAAGCGGGCCTCGCTGCCTTCCTGCACGATCTCGAAGAGGACAGGGCCAGAAGCGGCCGGGCCGGCTGGAGGTTCGGCAGTAGGACTGGCGACGGGCTCGGGTGTGGGCGAAGGATCGACCGCGGGGGGCAACGGCGAAGGGCTTGCGTCAGGGGACGGCGTGGGCGAGGCGGCGACCGGCGAAGGGGCGAAGGGGATGGCAGTGATGGGTTCACTGGCCTCGTCGGGCGTACGCAGAAAGGCATAGGCAACCGTGGCTGCCGCGACGAGGACGACAACGGCGATCAGGGCAAGGAGGCGTCTTGTGCGCATGAAGCAGGAAGGGAGGGGGTCAGGGCCGGGCGCCGAGAGTGAGCGACAGATCGAGCGCGCGCCCGTTGCGCAGGACGGTGACGGTGATCTTCTGGCCGACGGCGGTATGGAAGGCCAGGTAGCTATTGAGGTCCGAGAAGTCCTTGATCGGCTGACCGTCGATGCGAACGATGAGATCACCGCCGCGGCCGCTGCTGGCCTCGGCCGCACGCAGTCCGGCGCGCTCGGCGGGGCCGCCGGTCTGGACGCCGAGCACATAGGCGCCCTCGCCCTGCGAAAGACCATAGGCCGCTTGCTCGCTCAGGCTCAGGCTGTCGGCAAAACTCACGCCCAGGTAGGGGTAGCTGTAGCTGCCGGTCTCGATCAGGCTGGGCACAATCCGCCGCACCGCCGCCACCGGGATCGAGAAGCCTACGCCCGAATTCACCCCGGTATCGGTGGCGATGGCCGAGTTGATGCCGACCACCTGGCCGGCGAGATCGAGGAGCGGCCCACCCGAATTGCCGGGGTTGATGGGGGCGTCGGTTTGGATGACCTCGGGCAGTGAGTAGGCGTTGGCCGCAGTCGTGGCCCCGCGCTGCGAGCGCAAGCTGCGGTCGAGACCGCTGACGATGCCGAGCGACATGGAGCCCTGCTCGCCGAAGGGATTGCCGATGGCGACGACAAACTGCCCTACCTGAACCGCATCGGGTTGAGCCAGAGGCAAGGGAGCGACGCCCACCGGCAGACCATCGACTTTGAGCACGGCCAGGTCACTATCGACATCGCGGCCGATCAGCGTCGCTCGCTGGCGCTCGCCGTCGGCAAAGACGATCTCGAAACTACGACCGCCGGCGACGACATGGTTGTTGGTGACGATATGACCTTCGTCATCATAGACGAAGCCGCTGCCGCTGCCGAGATTGGGGACGATGATGTAGACCACGGCCGGATTGGTGCGCCGATACAGATCGATCAACGTCTGCTGGAGGTCAGAACTGAAGGCCGGGGCGCTGACTTCCGGCAACGAGACTTCGACGGCGACAGTCTGAGCATCGGTCTGAGTCGCGGCTTCGGCTTGCAGCCGCTGCATAACCTGCTGCACGATGGTCTCGATTTGACCATCGTCGCTGCTTTCGGCCGTTGCCAGACGCCGCACAACCTGCTCGACAAGGGTGTTGGCATCGAGTGTTGGCGCCGCCGCCGGTTCGACATCGGGGCGAGCCGCGCCACAGGCGCCAAGGCTGAGCGTCAAGACGAACAAGATGGTGGCGGCAAGGGAAAGACGCAGCCGCGAAAGAGGGGCGGGCATGGTGTGTGCGATCGGTGGCGGAAAAGGTGAGCCTGGCGTCGCAAGCGAGAAACTTGCAACGCCAGGCGACGGAGAGGGAAGGGGCGGGCGCCCGGCGACGCCGACTAGAAGGGGCGCCACCGGATGTCCTGGCAGGAGTTTAGAAGCGGAACAACGAAGGGGTTGTGGTGGAGGGCGTTGTTGAGGAGCTACCCGATGAGGGGGCGCCGAACCACTGGCCGCCCAAACCGCCGCGCCCGTGGCTGCGTCCACCGAAACCGCGCATCCCGAAGTCGGGGCCGCCCAGACCGCGCATCCCGAAGCCAAAGCGCTGGTTGCTGAGGATCTGATCGGCCTGTTCCTGGGTGATCACGCCCGCCTTGACGGCGGCGTTGACGGCATCTTCATAGAGCGAGCGCACCTTGTCCTGCAGGCCCTGCTCCTGGAAGTAGTTCTGCAACGCCTGGTGGGCCTTCATCTGATCGGCCTGCTCCTGGGTGATGTTGCCGGCCTCGACGGCTGCGGCCAGAGCTGCATCGTGGGCTTCAGTCTTGGCCGCCTGGAGTTCATCGACCGAGATGCCCAGGGCTTCGGCCAGGAGCGCTTCCATGTCGATGGTGCTGCTGCCGAGCATCCCGAAGTGGCCAAGACCGCGGCCCCAGAACCCGCCCGAGCGCTGCTTGAGCGCGTCGGCCTGGGCCTGCGTGATCAGCCCCTCGGCCAGAGCCTGGTCGATGGCGGCGTCATTGGCCTCTTGCTGGGCCGTCTGCAACTCGGCGGTCGTGATGCCGAGGGCCTCGGCCAGATAGGTATCGCTGACGCCGCTGACGCCGCGACCGCCAGGGCCGCCGTGGGCAGAGGCAGTCTGCGCCGATGTCAACGAAACAACCAGGGCGAAGGCGGCGACGGCGACAGCGCCGCTAACGACGGTAAGCCATTTCCTGCTTCTTGTCATCTTGAGTCTCCTTGAGAGAGTGCGAGAAAGCTGGGAGGGGAGACCGATTGCTCCGCTCCGGCAAACCATCAGCGTGGTTTGTTGCTTGCAGCTTAGCCGATTTGTCGAGGGCAATGGTTCAGGAAATGTGAAGAGATGATGGAGGGAATGTTCATCCGGGCCTACGGGACAATGCTCAGGTCGTTATCGAAGCTGGAGACATCGACCACGGGATAGTACGGCCCTTCGGCCTGGGCGGGCGTCGGGGGCAGCGATCCGCCGCCGAGTTTGAGCACCAAGTCGTTGCTCAGGACCCGAATACCCGCGGCCCTGGCAGCCGCAGCCTCGATCTCCTTCAAGATCAGCCGCTCGCCCTGCCCGCCGGCCTGACTGAAGACGCCCTCGCCGGCCAGACCCGCCCGGTCTTCCTCGAAATAGAACTGGGTGGTCAGGGTTTCGCGCCCATCGATCTTGACCTTGACATGGATGTGCTTGGGCCGCGGCTCATAATAGCCCGGCTCGAGCGTGCGAAAGACATAGACGCCATCGGCGCCGGTGGTCGAGGTCCCGTAGAATTGGAAGGCCCGGTCGCGACCGGCGGTGGAGCGGTCGCCGGGGTGGTCGTAGATGCCCTGGGCGTCGGTCTGCCAGATTTCGACCGCGGCGCCGGGGATGGGGTCGCCGTTCGTAGCCAACACCCGGCCAAAGAGGAGGACGACCTGCCCCGTGGCCTGGGGTTGGTCGGGAAAAACAGCCAATATTCTCTCGACCGGCGAAAGGGTAGGTTCAGGGGTAGGCGCAGCCGCTGCTGCGATGGCCGGAGGCGCTGGCGTCGAAATCGCCAGGGACGTCCTCGTCGGCTCGGGAGCGAGGGTTGGGTCGGTTGTCGCCACCGGCTCCATCACGGCCGGCGGTGATGGGGGCGCGACGGTGGGGGGAGCGGCATTGCAGGCGGCCACGATGAACAGCAGGAGCGGCGTGGCGGCAGAAAGAACGATTGTACGTCGCTGGCGTTTCATGGTACTGCAGATCTTTTGCCGATGAAAGTGATGCGTAGAGTCATGGGTCGTGCACGGCAGTTTAGCTACCATCGCCCTCGCTGACAGGAACAGTGATCACAGAGAGGGCCAATCGTGAGGAGCACCACTGCCGAAGCTGGCCTCGTCGGCTACAGTGTTGCCACCTTTGCTCGCCCCAGATACCGCCAATGCCCCCTATCTTACCCCACGCTCCGCCTGACCCCCGTTCGCGCCGGCGCCCAATCCTGCTGCTGTGCTGCCTGGTGTTCCTGGCAGCAAGAGTGACGACGGGCGCTGCCCTGGCCGCGCCCGACCGCCAAGACGCCGCCCGCCCCTTCATCCTCCCCTTCGCCCAGCCTCCCGGCCCCGATGCCTGGCTGCTGGGCCAGACCTATGGCAACACGGTGGGCGCCTACTTCAACCGCAACACCACCTATCGCTTCAGCCAGGGCATCCATTTTGGCGTCGATTTCTCTGCCTCCTGCGGAACCGAGATCGTCGCCATTGCCGACGGCGTGGTGGCGCTGGTGGATGCCACGGCCTACGGCTCATTGCCGCACAACCTTATCATCGACCATCCCCAACTGGGCTATGCCTCGCTCTACGGACACCTCTTGCAGAAACCCGATCTGGCGCCCGGCCAGCCGGTGAAGGCCGGGCAAGTGGTGGCTCGCAGCGGCGACCCGGCCGAGACCTGCTTTGGCCGCCCGCACCTGCACCTGGAGATCCGCGACTATCCCGGCCGCGCCTGGAAATACAACCCCATCCCCCTGATCGACGCCGATTGGGACAACCTCGCCCTGGTCGGTTCGTTCCAGTCAGGATTCGAGCGCGACCTGGATGACCCGCGCAAGTGGCAACACCTGGATGACCAGCCGCCGGCCGTTTCCGGCGGACGCATCCTCAACGATTTTCAGCGCCCCTGGCCGCGGCAGCGATGACGCCCCGAACGCCCATCTCGCGCCCTCTGCTTGCGCTGACGGGCGCTTTGCTGCTGGCAACCCTTGTGGCCGGCTGTCGGACGCCTGACGAGGCGACGCCGGTTGTCCTGATGGCGACTCCGACCACCGCCGCCACAACTCTGCCGCTGTCGCCCACCCCCAGCCCGACCAGCTCGCCCACCGTCAGCCCCACGCCCACCAGCACTGCCACCCTCTCGCCCACGCCAACTCCCCCACCCCAGGCCGTGCAGCTAACCGCAGGCGGGTGCTGCACCCAGCCTTTGTGGTCGGCGGACTCGCAGCAGGTGCGCTTCATCGACAAACCCAATCCAGCGTCGCCGGTTGGCATTTGGGGCGTGAACATCGACCAGCCGCAGGCGCCGCCCGTCCTGGTCAGCGAACGAATCGAAGAGAGTCTGGCTCGCGGCGGCTTCTTGGTGGAGACCAACGGCAACGCCACCTTCATCGAGCAATTGGTGGACGGCGAGCGCTGGCAGGTCCCGGCTCAGGGCCGCCCGGTCCTCATTTCGCCGCGTGGGACGCGCATTGCCTGGTCGATCAGCAACGACGAGGCGCCGGTCGAGAACCAGGTCACACAAATCTGGACGGCGAATCTGGATGGTTCGGCAGCGCGGCGCATAGCCACCGTCGCTCGCGGCAGCCTGGTCGGCTGGATCTCGGAAGAGATGGTGCTGTTGAGCGGTCGCGACAGCTTGCAGGCGCGCGCACAGTGGCTGCAAAGCCTGTCGCTGACCGATGGCGCCACCCAGGAACTGGCTCGCGCCGAGCGGCTGCGCGGGGCCAGCCTCTCGCCCACGGGCGAATGGATCGTTTTCTTCATCACCTTTGGCGCCGACCCGACCCAGAACGGGCTTTGGCTGGCGCGCAGCGATGGCTCGGAAACCCGGCCGCTGGACAAGGAGCGCCTGGTCACCCTCTTCCAGAGCCGCCAGGGCA
>CAYWPZ010000225.1:0-7671 GCA_964460135.1 uncultured Caldilineales bacterium
ATCCGGCTGGCGGCGCGAGAAATGGGCTGCAACCTGCTGCTGGGCTGCGGCGTGGGGCCTTCCGCCGCCTCCAGCGACCCACTGCGGCCCGTCTGGCCGGTGGCGGCGGAAGATTCCGATTTTGCGCCCATCGGCCCCTGGAACACCGATGGCCTGATCGTGCTCAACCCGCTGCACTCACCCGCACGCTCTCGCTATCTGCAGCAGGTGCTGGCCGCTGGACACCCGCTGGTGTTCGTGGGATCAGGGGAACCGGGGCCGACGGTTGTGGCCGACAATGCCGGCGGCATCGACCAGGCCCTGCGCCACCTCCTCGCCCATGGGCATCAGCGCATCGCCTTTATTGCCGGCAGCCCCGAAGATATGGAGGGAGACACAGGCGATCGCTTGCGAGCGTACCAGGCCGGGGTGCAGGACTACGGTCTGGCCGCGGATGAACGGCTGATCGCCTTTGGCAGGCACGTGCCCGAAGGCGGCCGCGCTGCCATGCAACAGATCCTGGCCGGCGGCGCCGCCTTCAGCGCCGTGCTGGCCAGCAATGATGAGTCCGCGTTCGGCGCCATCCAGTCGTTGCAAGAAGCAGGGTTTAGCGTCCCCGGCGATGTGGCGGTGATCGGCTTCGACAACCGCCTGGAGAGCGCCGTGCTCGATCCGTCCCTGACCAGCGTGCATGTGCCCCTGTTCAACATGGGCTATCAGGCCGTGGCGCGGTTGCGCCAGCAAATGACCGCGCCCGACCAGAAACCGGTGCGTTTTCCTGTGCCCACCCGCCTGGTGATCCGGGAATCGTGCGGCTGCGGCCACAGCCCAGAGCGCGCCCAGGCCCTGGAAGTGGCCCTGCCTGCCATCGCCCAGGAGAGAGCGCCCTCGCCCAGCGCCCAATTGGCGCGCAAAATGGCCGCCGCCGTCCTGGGCGAGACGCAGGGCCTGGGCGGGGAAGAGGTGGAAGCCCTGTGTATGCGTCTGCTGGAAGCCCTGATCGCCAGCCTGCGCCAGGATGAGCCTGAGCCCTTTCGCGGCGCGCTCGAGGACATCCTGGCGCGGGCCGCGGCGGTGCGCGATGACACCCACGGCTGGCAGGCGGCGCTCACAGTCCTGCGCGCGCAGTTGGCCGGGTGGCTGGCGGCTGCGGCCCCAGGCGGGGCCGGCGCTGACGCCCTCATCAACGAGGCGCGCGTGACCATCAGCGCCGCCATGCGCCGCCAATATCGCCAATTGGTGGTGGATCAGCGGCGTCTGGGCGACCGCATCGGCGTGCTCACCGCCCGACTGCTCACCGCCCTGGATGAGGCGCAGATCTACGAGATCCTGGCCCAGCAACTGCCCGCGATCGGCATCCACACCGCCTGGCTGGGGCTTTTCGAGGCGGAAGGGGAGGATGCGGTGGCGTGGACCTTGGCGCGGGCGATTACGCCGTCGCGGCCGGAGACCCTGCGCATTCGCAGCCGCGCCTTCCCGCCGCCGGCCTGGATCGAGGCAGACAAGCCCTTCAGCCTGGCCCTTTTGCCATTGGCAGGCCAACTGGGCGGGACCGGCTTCGTCGCCTTCGAGGCGGTGAAGCTGGACGCGCTCGGCGCTATCGCCCAACAGATGGGCGCGGCCCTGAATGTGGCGCGACTCTATCGCGATGCCACCGAGGGCCGGCGCCTGGCCGAGGAAGCGGATCGCATGAAGAGCCGCTTCCTTTCCACCGTCAGCCATGAGCTGCGCACGCCGCTCAACCTCATCGTCGGCACCAGCGGCCTGCTGCTGCGCGACAGCGCCGCGGCAGACGCGCCCTTGCCGGAGCAGGTGCAGCGCGATGTGGAGCGCATCCACAGCCACGCCCGCCACCTGGGCCGCCTGATCGATGATGTGCTGGATCTGGCCAGCAGCGACGCCGGACAACTGCGCCTGACCTACGATTTTGTCGATCTGGGGCAGGAACTGCGTCTAGCAGCGGAGACAGGGCGGCAATTGGCCGCTGACAAGGGTCTGGCCTGGCAGCAGGCCCTGCCGGAGTCGGGGCCGCTGGTGTGGGGCGACCGCACGCGCTTGCAGCAGGTGATTCTGAACCTGATCAGCAATGCCGTGAAGTTCACCGCCCGCGGCGAAGTCGGCTTGCAAGTCGAACAGGGGGGGGAAACGGTGACGGTCAGCGTGCACGACAGCGGCATCGGCCTGCCGCCGGCCGAGCAGGCCGCCATCTTCGAGGAGTTCAAGCGGTCGGAGCGCAGCATCAAGCAGGGGTACGGGGGCATCGGCCTGGGCCTGGCGATCTGCAAACGCCTGGTGGAGTTGCATCGGGGCGGGATGGGCGTGTATTCCAGCGGCGAGGAGGGCGCGGGCTCGGTGTTCTATTTCACTCTGCCCACGGTGACGCCGCCCTCGCCGGTCAGCGCCGTCCTATCCCAGCCGCAGGCGCGCCTCCGGGCCGCAAGCCGCGTGCTGGTGCTCTCTGCCGAAGCGGGCGGTGGGCGGCTGCGGACCGAGTTGGAAAGCCGCGGCCTCAGCCCGCAGGTCTGTTTTCTGCACGACAGCGCCATCTGGCTGGCGCAGTTGCTGTCGGGGGCATTCAGCGCCGTGGTCTTGGACATCAGCCACGGGGGCGAGCGCGCCTGGGAGGCGCTGAAGATGCTCAAGAACAACCCGGCGACGCAGCACATCCCCACCCTGTTCTATGCCGCCTCCGCTACCGGCGGGGCCGTGCTGGAACTGGACTACCTGACCAAGCCGATCGAGGTCGCCAGCCTGGCGCGGGCGCTGGATCAGCAGTGGCTGGCCAGCGGGCCAGATGGCCGCGCCCGCACGTTTTTGGTGGTGGATGATGACGCGGACACGCTCGATCTGCACCGGCGCATCATCCAATCGCAGGCGCGCAGTAACCGGGTGCTGACCGCCAGCAATGGCCAGGAAGCGCTGCAAATCTTGCAGCACCGGGAGGTGGATCTGGTGGCGCTGGATTTGATGATGCCGGGGCTGGATGGGTTTGGGGTGCTGGAGGCGATGCAGGCGGATCAGCGCACCCGTGATATCCCCGTGATCGTGATCACGGGGCAGGTGCTGACCGAGGCGGAGATGGCGCGCCTGAATCATGGCGTGACCACGGTCATGAGCAAGGGCGTGTTCAGCGTGGATGAAACGCTGGCGCAGTTGCAGGCGGCGCTGGAACGGAGGCACAAGCTGAGCGATGAGGCGCAACGGGCGGTGCGCAAAGCCATGGCCTACATCCACGAACATTATGCCCAGCCGATCTCCCGGCAGGATCTGGCTCGCTATGTGAGCATGAGCGAGGATTATCTGACGCACTGTTTCCGGCAGGAGTTGGGGATGACGCCGGTTGCCTATCTCAACCGCTTTCGCGTCAGCCAGGCACGGCGCCTGCTGGCCGAGACCGACCGCAGCATCACCGCCATCGCCCTGGATGTGGGCTTTTCGACCAGCGGCTACTTCAGCCGGGTGTTTCATCGCGAGGTGGGGGCGTCGCCGGAGGCGTTCCGGCGGCAGCGAGAAGGGTAGAGAGGGGGCAGGACGCCGAAGGTGTCATTGCGAACGGAGTGAAGCAATCCCCAAGGCGGCTGGTTACTTCGGGGGTGTCACTCCACAAACCTGTGGGATTTGTGCATGCGCTTCTCGCTTTTGGGCAAGCGCGATTAAGAAAAGGGGCCTACAATGGCAGTTAGCTTTGGAAGCGCTCCCATTTTTTCCACACCGGATCATGGCAATCACTCTAGAACAGATCGCACAACTGGCCGGCGTATCCCGATCGACGGCCTCACGCGTACTGAACGGGCATCCGAACGTGAGTGCAGAAGCACGCGAGCGCGTGCGTAAAGTCATGCGTGAGCAAGGTTATGAACCGAACCCCACCGCACGGGCTTTGGCGAACCGCCGTCAGCCCGAACCCACGCCTGAAGATGCCATGAAGCCATGAAGCGTCACAGACAAGCATCGTCTGTTGTCCATCCTGATCCTCCTGTGTCCATCCCTCCATTCCCACACTTCCCATTCTCACCCCATCCATTCCTCAAAAGGAGAAGTTGAACGATGTCCAAGAAGACGTTTTCCCTGCTCGCCCTTCTCGTCTTGCTGGTTGCCGCCCTGGCGCTGGCAGCTTGCGGTGGCTCCAGCACTCCGGCGCCGGCAGCTCCAGCCGCCACACAAGCCGCCGAACAGCCAGCGCCTACCCCGGCGCCGCAGCAGGCAGTTACTCTGCGCGCCCTCATCCACCAGAACCCGCCGATGGTGGCGTTCATGGAGGCGTTCAACAAGCAGTTCGAGGCCAAGTATCCCAACATCAAGATGGAGATGTCGGTGGTAAATGCCAACGACCTGGCCACCTCCACCCAGACCCGGCTGACCGCCAACGATGTGGATCTGGTCGACATCTTCGGCTTCGCCAACCCTGCCCAGCCCTACATGAAGCGTGTGGACAAGCCGAACTGGCAGCAGTTGATCGAAGCGGGCTTGCTGATGGACTTGAGCGGCCAGCCCTTCCTGGCCAACTACGACCCGGCGGCCAACCAGGATGCCGGCGGCTTCAATGGCAAGGTCTACGCCATCAACCTGGGCCGCGTGATTTACAGCGGCATCTACTACAACAAGGCCCTGTTCACGCAGAACAACGTGGCCGTTCCCACCACCTGGGCTGAGCTTGTAGCGGCCTGCGAGACCTTCACCGCCGCCAAAATCCCCTGCATGACTGCCGGCGGCAAGGATGGCTGGCCGATCTTCGTGGGCGCCTACGGCTTGATCGGCGCTATGTATCCCGATCAAGCGGCACTGGTCGAGGGCCTGTGGACAGGCTCGATCAAATGGAACGATGCCAAATCGCTGGAGATGTGGGAGAAGATGAAAGTCTACGCCCAGAACATGATGGAGCCGCAGGCCAGCGGCATTGCCGGCGATGCTGCGCCTGGTCGCTTCGCCTCCGGCGCGGTGGCCATGTTCTCCGGCGGCAGCTGGTACGCCTCCGCCATCGAAGCTGCCAACGCGGACCTGGAATGGGGCTACATCCCCTTCCCCGGCTCCGACACCGCCCAAGACAATACCTATCTGTTCGGGAAATACGACCAGGGCTGGGCCATTGCCGCCAACTCGCCCAACAAAGAGGCGGCGCTGACCTACCTGACCGAGTTCTCGGCCCCCGACAACTACCAGGCCTTCGTCAATGCCGTTGGCTTCATCCCCACCCAGCCGACCGCCACGCTGGACACGCAGATTGGTCAGGAAGTCAAGCCCTTCCTCGCCAACTTCCGCGTGGGCTATGAGCAATACTGGGTGGCGCCGAAGGGCGCCGGCGAGTTCGCCAATCCCTGGGCGTCGTACTTCAAGCCATTCGGCACCTACGACGACGCTCAGCAGCTGGCTGACAAGGTCCAGGCCGACCTCCAGGCCGGGCTCGACGCTGTTCAGTAATCACACTCAGTCTCAGAAGGCTTCCTGCCGGTTGGCAGGAAGCCTTCCTTGGTGCAAGCGAGGAGGACAGCCATGTACCATTTCGGTCGCGGGCGGTCTCAATGGACGCCCTACTTGCTACTCCTGCCCGGGCTGCTGATTTATTTTTTGATTGCGCTCGGCCCCTCACTGGCAACGACAGTCTACTCGTTCACCGACGCCACCGGATTGAAAGGCGCCCCCGTGAACTGGGTTGGGTTAGAAAACTATCGGGAGTTCCTGCTCTTGGGACAGGCAGCCAAAGACAACTTGGCGGTGCTGGGACGAACTCTGATCTTCTCGCTTTTTGTTTCCATCATCCAATTCACTCTGGGTCTGATCGTGGCCATGATCCTGAACCAGCGCCTGTGGGGACGAAATATCGTTCGCACCCTGATCTTCATGCCCGTGATTCTGGGCGCGGTGATTCAAGGCCTGATCTGGTCGCTCTTCCTTTACCCGCTGGGCGGCCCGGCATCGCGGCTGTTCGAACTCTTCGGCGCAAGCCCGCAGTTTCTGGGCGGCTCGCCCACCGAAGCCTTTTTCTGGGTGATCGTGGTGCAGATCTGGGCCAATCTGGGCATTACCATGATCATCTTCCTGTCGGGCCTGCAAACCATCCCTTCTGACTACTACGAAGCGGCCAGCATCGACGGCGCCAACAGTTGGCAAGTGTTCAGGAATGTCACCTGGCCTTTGCTGACCCCCAGTGTCAACACCAACCTGCTCCTGAACATCATCGGCAGCCTGCAAGCCTGGCAACTCTTCCTGGTCTTGATCGGCTACCGCTCCGGCACGCAGGTGTTGGGCTACCTGATCTATGCGACAGGCTTTGGCGCCGCGGGCAGCCTGACCCAGAGTTTCCGGCAGGGCTATGCTGCGGCGGCCTCGATTGTCCTGTTCATCCTCGTGCTGATCATCGGCATGGCGGTTCAGACCTATCTGCGTCGCCGAGAAGAGAGGATCCTGGCATGAATACATCTATCCACAGAAAACCGATCAACTGGGGCCGGGTTGCCTCCTATGCCGTCATGGGGCTGATGGCGCTCATCTACCTGGGGCCGCTGCTGATGCTGCTCAACACGTCGCTCAAGACGCTGCCCTCCTTTTCGACCAACGCCACCGGGCTGGCCACGGAGTTCCACTGGCAGAACTTCGCCGAAGCCTGGGAAAAGGCCAATTTTCCCAAGTACCTGCTCAATTCGATCATCTACACTGCCTCGGCCACGACCATCTTTATCGTCACCGGCATCTTCGTCGCCTTTCCCATTGCCCGCGGCTATGTGAAGTATGCCGGCGTCCTGCTGACCCTGTACGTGATCGCGCTGTTCCTGCCGCCAGCCCTGATCCCGCAGTTCCAGCTCATCCTGAACCTGGGGCTTTACAACACGCCGCAAGGGTTTGTCTTGCTCTTCGTTGTCAACGCCGTGGGCATCGTCATTCTGGTGAATGCTGCCAAGTCGGTGCCCAGGGAACTGGACGAAGCCGCCGCCATCGATGGCTGTAGCTATTTGCGCTTCGTGTGGACCATCGTCCTGCCCCTGATGCGCCCGGCCATCGCCACGGTGATCGTTCTACACTCCATTGGCGTCTGGAACGAGATCATCACGCCGACCATCTACCTGACCAGTGAGAAGTACTACCCGATCACGCGCGGTCTCATTGTGTTCCAGGGCGTCTATGGCAGCCAGTGGCCCACGCTGGCGGCGGCGGTGCTGATGCTGACGGTGCCGATGCTGATCCTGTTCCTGTTCTTGCAGCGTTACATCATCGCCGGCCTCACCGCCGGCGCGGTCAAAGGCTAGCTGGACGCTTGACGGTGGACGATGGCTGAGCCTCGATCAAGGAAGCGCCATCCTCCATCGTTCTTTACGGCGGCGGCTTGGGGACCGCAATCCTGGAAGCGCGCTCTGGCCTGGGCTGGCGGAGCATTCATGCACCGCGCATCGGCTGGCCGCGCGCGCGTCCAGGGGCCAGGATTCCCCCTGCCGGCCTGCCCCTTTCTCTCCGGCCAAGGATGCTATCCTCATGAGACGGCGCTCTTTCGGGTTGTTGCTGATCCTGTTGCTCATGCTCTCCGGCTGTCGGGCGACCGGCCGGCCGCAGCCCACAGCCACGGCCACAAGCGCGCCGGCGGCGACGCCCACCGCCACACCCGCGCCCATCTCGCCCCCCATCCCCACCCCGCTCCCCATCCCCGTTGCCGCCGAGGAAGGATGGCAGCTGGTCTGGCAGGATGAGTTCGACGGCGACGCC
>CAYWPZ010000226.1:0-7668 GCA_964460135.1 uncultured Caldilineales bacterium
CCCGGGGCTTTTTGGGGGCCCGGGGGGGGGGGGCAGCCACATCATGATCTGCCCCTGCGGCGGCGGCGCGGACGGAGAGGGGCAGGGGATGGATGGGCGGGCGGACGGTGAAGCGGCCCATCGCCTCGATCTGTTTCGGATTGGCGGCGTCGGCGCCCAGGGCGCCGGCCAGGAAGCGGGCGGCCAATTCGCCGCAGATGCGGCCCTGACAGTTGCCCATCCCCACCCGCGTCAAGCCTTTCAGTTCGTTGACCGACTGTACGCCATCGGCGGCGGCAGCGCGAATCTGCCCCAGCGTCACTTCCTCGCAACGGCAGATGGTCGTATCGGCGGCGGCAAGGGTGTACAGTCCCGGCCCAGGCGTGAACAGCCGGCCGAGCATGGCCGCAAAACGGCGCTCACGCTGCCATGGCGCGTGTAGCGCCGCTCTCATCTTGTTGGCGGCGGCGGCGGTCACCAGGCCCAGGCCGTGGGCGGCGGCGATGCCGGCGATGCGGCCCTCGATCTGCGCCAATTCCGCCCCGCCAAGGCCGGCGCCATCGCCCACCGCATAGACGCCAGCCAGGCTGGTCTGCATGTCGGCGTCGCGGCGGGGGACATAGCCGCCGCGTTCGGGGAGGAAGTCGTGTTCGCAGCCCAGCAGTCGAGTGAGTTCGGTGGCGGGGAGGAAGCCGTAGCCGGTCACGATCGTGTCTACGGTCAGGGTTTGGGTCGCGCCGGGGAGGGGGCGCCAAGCGGCGTCGAGTCGGGCGATGACGGCTTCTTGCACCTCGCCCTGCCCGTGCGCTTCTATCACCGCCCAGCCGCGGCGAATGGGCGCGCCGGCCGCGCGCAAGGTGCGCAGATAGCCCCAGCCCTCGGCCAGCCGTGACCACTGTCCCCAGACCGCAGGCGCCTGCTTCAGGGCCGCGAAGCCGAAGGATGACCCTTCCAACACGGCGACCACTTCGGCCCCAGCCTGCACCAGAGCGGCGGCCACGGCCAGTTGCAGCGGCCCGGAGCCAGAAAGCAGCACCCGGCGGCCCGGCAGCAGGCGCTGGCTCTTGATCAGGGTCTGCACCCCGCCCGCTGTCATTACACCGGGCAGCGTCCAGCCGGGGAAGGGGATGGGGCGGTCGTAGGCGCCGGTAGCCAGGATCAGCGCCCGCGCTCGCAGGCGATAGGGGGCGGCGGGGCCGTGCAGGGCCAGCAGCCAGCCGTCGCCGCCGTCGGCGGCAAACGCGCCCCATACCAGCGTCTCGCTCAATATCTGCACGTTTGGCTGCGCCAGCTGCGCCAGCAAGGCGTTCAGGGCCGATTTCTGTGGCCGGCGGTCTTGGCTGTGAAAGGCGGCGGGCGGCTGCTTGGCGGGCGGCTGCTTGGCGGGCGACTGCTTGGCGGGCGGCTGCTTGAAGTATTGACCGCCCGGCCGGGGATAGCTGTCGATCAGGGCCACCCTCGCCCCGGCTTGGGCGGCGACGATGGCGGCCTGCAACCCCGCCGGTCCGGCGCCCACCACGGCCAGATCGGCATGTTCCGTCACGCTTTCCCCCTGGGCCGCGTTTCGATGGCGCAGCCCGGCGTCGCCGGCGTCAGGCAGGCGCGCAGGTTGGCGGTTCCATCCACCGTCACCAGGCAATCGTAGCAGATGCCGATGCCGCAGAATAGGCCCCGCGCCTCGCCCCGCTTCGCCGTCTGCCGGAAGCCGCGGATGCCCTCGGCCAGCAGCACCGCCGCCACCGATTCGCCGGCGAAGGCCGCCACGGTGCGCCCGTCGATGCTGACGGTGATCGGCTCTCCCCGTTCGAGCGGGGGAAGGGAAGCATCGGAGCGAGTGATCCGCACGGGACAGCCCTGAGAGGAGGGGAGCGCAGGGGTTTTGGAGGTCGATAGCGTCGAAATCCTAGCACGCCGGCCACCAACCGTCAACTCTCAGTGGACGCTGTACACTGTCAGGGCGGCCACACGGTCGCCAACGCCCGTTACGGCGTCCAGTGCGCAAAAGCGTCGATTACAGGTTTGATGTCGTCCATCATCGGGTAAAGGATGGGACAAGTGACGCCGGCCTCGATGTAGGCGGCCACGGTGTCGCGGCACTGTTGGCTGGTGCCCACGGCCATCAGGTTGCGCACCACTTCGTCGGGGATGATGGCAGCCGCCCGGCGGTAGTCTTCCTCGGTGGCCGGCCAACCCACGAATTCTTGCACGCGCTTGATCAGGTCTTCATCGACATGGCTGGCCTTCATGATGTGCGGCTCGGTGCCCAGATAGTAGGCCACCAGGGCTTTGCCTTCCATCATCGCCGCTTTGGGGTCGTCGTCCGAGAGGCAGCAGACGAGCAGTTCCGGCCGGTCCACCTGGTCGAGGGTTTTCCCGACCCGGGCCGCACCCTGTTGCACCAGTTCCACCGCCCGCCGGATGTAGTCGACCGAGACGACGTAGTTGAGGACGACGCCATCGCAGATCTCCCCGGCCATCTCCAGCATTTTGTCGCCGGTGGCGCCGATGTAGATGGGGATGTCGCGCGGGGAGGCGTCGCCGAAGGCCACGTCGAGTTTGACCCGGTCCAGGTGCACGAACTCGCCCTCGTAGCTTACTTCTGCCATCGTGAACAGTTGGCGGATGGCTTCGACGTGTTCGCGCATGGCCTTGAGCGGCTTGGCGCGGTTCACGCCCACCCGGCCGGCAATCGGCTCCCACCAGGCCCCCAGCCCCAGCATCACGCGGCCCCGGCCATCGGCGCCTTTCCCGGCCAGTTCCCACATCGTGCTCCAGGTGGCGGCGATGACGGCCGGGTTGCGGGTCCAGATCGGCAGCACGCCGGAGCCGTAGCGCAGGCGTTTGGTCTCGGTCAGAAAGGCGCTCATCATCACGATGCAATCGCGGGCCAGTCGCGTGTCGGCCTGCCAGATTTCCGAGAAGCCTTTTTCTTCGGCGTATTTGACCATCTCGATCTCGTAGCGGATGGGGTGTTTGTCCTGCATGTAGAGGGCCATGCGTTGGCTCATGGGGCGGCTCCGTGAGGCGTGAGAAGTGGATGAAGTGAGGCGTGAAACGTGAGGCTGAGAGGTGAAAGGGGCGGCTATTGGGCGCGGAGTAGGCTGTGGATGAGGCCGAGGTAGCCGCGGGCGGCGGCGAAGAGTTGGTCGAGTTCGATGTATTCGTCCACGACGTGGGCCTGGCCCTCGGCCGAGGGGCCGAAGCCGACGGTGGGGACGCCCGCCCAGCCGGCGCTGAAGGCGGCGTTGGTGCAGAAGCGATAGGCCGAAAGCCCAGGGTTCAGGCCCGCCGCCCGCAATCCCGCCGCTGATGCCTGGACGAGGGGATGGTCAGGTTCGAGTTTCCAGGCGGGGAAGAATTTGGGGCCGCTGAGGGTGGCGCCGGTATAGGTGGTGTGTTCGCCCTCGGCGATGCGCACGTCGATCTTCGCCAGCTCGGGCAGCGCCTTCAGCCCGGTCGCCACGCTTTCGATGCTTTCGCCAGGCAGCAAGCGGCGGTCGTAGGTCACGCGGCAGCGGCTGGGGATGACGGAATGGCCGGGGTAGGGATCGGAGATGATGTCGGTGAGGGCCATGAGGCCGGGGCCGAGCAGGGGGTCGGTGGGCAGGGGCAGGCGTTCGATGGCCTGGATGGCGGGGAGCATGTCAAGGACGGCGTTCTCGCCCAGGTGGGGGGTGGAGGAGTGGGCGGGTTTGCCGATGGCTTCGAGTTGGACTTCGGCCCGGCCCCGGCCGCCGTGGTTGAGGTTGAGTTCGGTGGCCTCGCCGATGACGACGAAATCGGGCTGGACGAAGTCCATGACCGCGCGCAGGCTGACGCCCTCCATCACTTCTTCCATGACCGTGGCGCTGACGGCCACCCGCCCGGCCAGGCTGGCCCGATCGACTGCCGCCGCCGCATGCACCATGGCCGCCAAAGCGCCCTTCATGTCGCTCGTCCCCCGGCCATAGATCTTGTCTCCGACGATCTCGCCGCCAAACGGCTCCTGTCGCCAGGGCGCGCCGGGGGCCACGCCTACGGTGTCGCAATGTGCATCCAGGAGCAAAATAGGCCCCGGCCTGGCCCCCTGGATGAGGCCGATCAGGCTGCCGTTGGCATCGATGTGGACATCGTCAAAGCCCAGCAGCCGCATCTCGGCGGCGGCCAACTGCACGACGGCCCCTTCCTCGCCCGAGAGCGAGCGGGCGCGGACGAGGGCCTGGAGGAAGGTAGTGAGGGGGGGGAGGGGGAGGGTCAATGAGCGATGTCTCCCGTGGCCTCAGACAAATTTCTCGGATCGGTCCGGCCACATCATCCGCCGCGCTGCTTGCAAGGCAGCGGGGGGAAGTCATGTCCTGCCAGAAGACCTTCTGGCAAATGGACGGGGCGGAATGGCGGGCTATCTGGATGGTTGGGCGGGTCGCCTGCATCGGGGCCACTACCCGCGACCTGCGCTGGATCGATTATTTCCAGCCGCGCCGAGTCATCGATGTTCGTGGCTTCGGTGGTCATGGGGCCGTTCCTGAGACGTGGAAAGTGTCTGGTCGATGGGGATGATAGCTTGGTGAGGGGAGGGGGTCAAGTGGGAGGGCGGCGGCGTGGGAGGTGCGACGCACTTCCCGAGTGCATCGCACCTGTCTTCTTTCAACGGCACTCCCAACTGTAATCGGTATGTAATTGGCAGGTTGGCCCAACCTGGTTGTTAGCTCTTTCATCGATACGTGCTAGTGTTTCCGATGCCTCTCCCTCAATACTCACTCTGCCAACCGTCTTGCCGTCGCGCCTGATCATGATCTCGCCCTTGTCATTTGCCTGCAATTGTTCTCCCTGTCTGAGCAGTTTCTGATCGAGCAAAGAGGATGCCAGCGTCTGCAGATCCCAGGTCTCTACGCCAGGACCGCATACATCTTCATCGCCACTCAGCATCAGAGCCAAAGCAACGGGCGTGGCGGTATCACATTCTCGCGTCCAGGCAAGTCGCCAGTAAGGCACAGATGGAATTTGCTCGACAGAAAGCAGTGCAGCAGCCTTCAGCCAGCCAATCTGATCCTCCCATTGCACCTTGTACCATGATTCACCACTGATGCGTGTCGGTTGCCCAACGATCTCGACCAGCGAATTCGGCGATAGCACATCAAGAGTGCGCCGGTTGTTGCCTGCCCGATTGCGAAGCCACAGTTCTTGTAGATCTGCAGAAGTACTGATGCGGGCGAGCTGTCCTGGATCGATGTCGGGTGCTGCCACTGGAGTGGGTTCACTCTCGGCCGGTGCCTCGCCTGGCGGCTTGCTAACGATTTCGAACGAAGTGCGAGCCTCGGGCACACTGACGCCGGACGGGTCTTGGAACTCTCTGCAGCCGACTGTCGGGCATGCGACAAGCCGATACAGCCCGGGATCGGTATCAAGAGGAAAGAGGAGGTCTTCGGTGAACACTCCATCGGCATCGGTGGAAGCCTTCCACTCGTCAAGTAGCTCAAGGGCATTGGGATTTTCACTGGATTCGCCATATAGGCCGACCGTAACCGTGCTTTCTGGTGGGAACCCCTCGTACCGTACAGTCAGAATGTCGCCGGGTATGACGGCAGCCTTTCCATCGGTGAGGCTCCGTCCAATGCCCAAATCCGTAATGTTGCGGCCGCTAAAATCGTACAATCGTATCCGCGCTCCGTCGTATTCACGTGCAACTAGCAGCCTGGAAACGGTTGTGCCGCCGTTCGAGATCGACAAATCGTAGACGCCGGCCCCTTTGAAAGCGGGGAGTTGGAGAGGTGCGGCGCTGTCGGGGCGCCCAAGCTGATACATCCCTTCAGGACCATTCCACGTGACGGTCAGATCTGACAAAGACTGCTGGCCAAATAGCTGTAGCTCAGCGTTTGATTCAAACCATTTGTAAGCGGGATCTGGGTGGTTCAGTATTATGATACTCCTGTCGATATTCGAGTCTGACTCGTAAGCTTCGAAGTATGTCGGCCATTGAATCTCGACATCTTGTCCGAGAATGACCAAGTCTTCAACTGGCATGATGTTCGGCACTCCGCTGCCTGGTTTCACTGTGGGAATCGTCCATGTGCCAGATATTGTACTACTGGATCCTGATGAAGGTTGTGGAGTCTTCGTCGACTTTGGCTTGGTGCACCTCGGCTTCTTACCGGTCTTCTTGCCATTGGATCTATTGTTAGCTTTACATGACGCCTCTGTCAGCGAGTAATCTTGTGCGTTGGGTGGGGATGACAGGTTTGCAGAGATCGAGGTCTCGAAAACCATGTCTATGATCAGTAGGCAGATAAATGTGATAGACGTCAGGACAGCAACGCGAAGGCGAACGTTCATTGTTGATTGCACTCCTTGAATGCATTAAGAGAGGCGTCGCGATCGCGAACACATATTCCATACGTGCGCCATAGGCGAACGCCTTCCAAATAACGACCGATCTCTTGGTTGTTTGATCCGTCAGCCAGTTTAATAGCCTTTTCCAAGTATGATCTTGATTCATCTAGTAGCACATCTACTGGTTTAGAAGTAAATTCTGGATTGATTGATGAATATTGTGCAAGATACAGTTTCAAGCGACCATATTCACCATATGAAATAATAGCATTCAATAACCGTTTATTTTTGATAAAATCGTCATTATCGAATAATTCTATTGCATTTTCAAAATGTATTGTTCCATCTTTCAAAGTTTCGGCATTTCTGCACTCAATTGCTTGTTGTAGTCGAACTCTCGCCATTCCAAGCTCAGCATCAAACCTCACCATATTTGTCACCATAGATTGATTTTTTGCGTACAGCGCCCGTTGATGAGATCGATAGGCAGCGTCAAAACCGACTAAATCGCATATTGAATCAGCAGTTGGTATGAAGGCAGGTGGAGTCGCCAGAAGCATCTGAGTGAATCCAAGTCCATTGTAAGCCCGAGCATATTCCGGATCGAGCTGAATGGCCTTCTGAAAAGCTGATTCGGCTTTGTGCAGTAATTGTAGGTACAATTCCTCGTCTCTGACAGCAAGCCAACTGGCATACTTTGAATAACCACTTGCCAGGAAGCTGTAGAGAATTCCTTGCCCTTCGTTTTGAGATTGGCCCCAGGAACTGGCAGCTGCTTTTTCGAAATATGTTACTGCCTCGTCATATGAGACTTCGTCGCCATGGCCATATTGTTGAAGACCGAGCAGAAGGGGCGCCAGGGCCTCTAGTCGTCGCCGCAATGCCTGGTTGACATCTCCTTTGCCGCTAAGATCATTGAAAAACGGAATGGGTTTTCCGAGGGCATAGTCACCCTGCAATTCGGGCGCCAAATCCTTGACAGCGGTCTCTGAAAAGAATAGCCGCGGCTCTAGTTGCCACTGATTCTGACTGATCTGCTCTAGCGTACCATAAACCAAAACGGTGGCATTGAGTCTTACGGCAAGTTCATCAGCGTCACTGTTTTCATCCCAGCGCGGGAATGCAAGCTGCTGAGGCCCCCATGTTCGAATCACAAGAGGTACAGCGGCTTCTGGCGAGTTTGTCGTCATTCCCAGGTAATCGGCTATCTGATTCGCCCAGGCTACCCCTTCTTGTTGACTCAAGGGTTTGTCCGCTTTGCTGATCGTGAATAAGGGTGCTACGGCGATATTGAAGCCGCCGTCCGGCATTCTGGTTGGTTTCCTGTTCTGCAACCAAATCCACCCCACCAACACCACCAACGTCAACACCGCCGCCGCCCCC
>CAYWPZ010000227.1:0-7647 GCA_964460135.1 uncultured Caldilineales bacterium
ACTCATGACGTTCACCGTCGCGCCGCGATGCAACCCCGGCAACAGGTTGGCCACCAGGTGATAGGAACTGCTCAAAGCGGTTGGCCCCAGGGTGATATCCCGGTTGGTGATGCGCAGGCGTTCGGCGATGCAGTGCGTGGCGCGCGCGGTAGGCTCATGCGCCAGCACTGCGCCTTTGGGTTTGCCGGTGGTCCCACTGGTATAGGAGATGTGCGCCGGGTCGGTCTCGCGCGTCGGATCGGGCGGCGGCGAAGGTGGCGATTTCAGCAACTCTGGCCAGCTCTCCGCGCCGGGCTGCTCTCCGTCCAGGCAGATGTAGGTCTGCACGCTGGTCATCCTGGAGCGGTGGCGGTCGATGCTCTCGAAATGGTCGCCGGTGTAGATCAACACCTTGGGGGTTGAATCGTTGACGAAGTCATCCAGGGTGTCGGCGTACATCAGGTTCACCAGGGTGACGATCGCTCCCAGCCGCCAGGCGCCGAACATCGCCAGCAAGTAGTCCATGCCGTTGTGTGCGAAAATGCCGACCCGGTCGCCACGCCCGACGCTCAGCGCAGAAAGCGCCCCGGCCACCTTCTCCATCTCTGTTACCGCCTGGGCATAGGTCAGTGCGCGGTCGCGTTCGATCCAGCGCAGGGCGATATGTTCCGGCGTGCGGTGGGCGCCCTGGTATAGCAAGTCCTGAAAGCGCATTATTTCCTCCAGAAGTCGATGATCGGGTTCTAATGGCTAAAATCGAACGTGGCTACCTCGCGCAGGATCTGCTCCACGCGGGTCGCCATGAATTCCAGGTCGCGCTCGCCCTGCTCAGGGCTGGCCTTGGAGGGATTGCCCACCACGCCGTCTGGCGCCAGGTCGCGCGTTTCCCAGGCGATATACACCGCGCCGCCCTCGGGCATCAGATACTTGTAGCCCTCGAAGCTCTCGGCCAGCTTCTGGCGCTCCAGGTCGGAGCCGATGCGATCGTATGGCCCGGGTTTGAGCAGTTCAGGATAGGCGGCCTGCAGGATGCCGGTCTCGTACTGTCCGGCGTGGATGTCGTAGTCCACCTGCGGCTGATCCGCGTCTCTCAGCGGATTGAGGAAGCTGCGCACGATATCGATGATGAACACCAGCAGGCGGTGCCGCTGGCGAAGGTCGCGCGCAATCGCCGCCAGCAGATCGGAGTTGCCACCGTGCCAGTTCATCAGCACCAGGCGTTTGAAGCCCGACAGGCTGATGGTCGCGGCGATGTCGTGCAGCATGGCGATCATCGTCTCCGCCTGCAAGTACAGCGAGCCAACGAAGCTGATGTGCTCGTTGCTCTTGGTACACCATAGCGTTGGCAAAACCAAAGCCTCTACATCCTGCAGGTGCGGCGCCGCCCGTCGCAAAACCTCTTCCACGATCAGAGTATCGGTGCCCACCGGCAGGTGCGGGCCGTGTTGCTCTGTGGCGCCGAAGGGCAGCAGCACCAGCGTCTTCTGGCGATCCAGAGCTTCGAAATCTGTGGTCGATAAATGAATCCAGTGGCGGACGGTCATTCGTTTACTCCTTCTCATAGGGCGTTAACAGGCCTGCCGGAGGGATGGCCTTGCCGACCAGACCAGACATGGCGAGAATGGTGAGAATGTACGGCAAACTGAGCAGCACCTGGGGAGGAACGTTGAATTTGAAGATTTGCAGCGAAAGCTGCAAGGCATCTGCTGCGCCGAAGGCCAGCGCCGCCAGGGTCGCTTTATAGGGGTTCCAGCGGCCGAAGATGACGATCGCCAGGGCGATGAACCCGCGCCCCGAGACGATGTTGTCCCGATAAATGCCCAACTGGCTCAAGGCCAGGTAAGCCCCGGCCAGACCGGCGGATACGCCGGAGAGCAACACGCCGATATAGCGCATGCGGTTGACGCTGATGCCGGTGGTGTCTGCTGCGCGGGGATGCTCGCCGACCGAGCGCAAATTAAGGCCAAATTTTGTCCGGTAAAGGACGAATCCCGCCAGGAACACCAGCAAGATCGTGAAATACAACAGGACACTGTGATTGAACAATACGGGTCCGAGAAAGGGAAGGTCCGATATTCCAGGGATGTCCATCACCGGCAGCATGGGCGCTTTCATCGGCTTGGTCGTCTCTCCGACCACGACCCGGTAGGTGTAGCTGGCCAGGCCCAAAGCCAGCGTATTGAAGATGATGCCCACCACCACCTGGCTGGCTTTCACGTCGATGTACATCCAGGCCAGCGGCAGGTTGACCAGCAGCCCCACCAGGACTGCGGCCAGCAGCCCCAGCCAGGCGTTTCCACTGAGCAAAGAAACCAGGAAACTCGTCAGCGCCCCCAGCAGGATGGTGCCCTCGATCCCGATGTTCAGCACGCCAGATAATTCATCGAAGATCTCCCCCAGGGCGGCTAGCAGAACCGGCCCGGCCAGGCGGATGCTGGCCGCCAGCCAGGTGATCAGAAACGCCGAGGTGAACAATTGTCCAGTTTCCATGTGCAGCTCCCTTGTCGTTGCGCCAGGATCGAGCTACGCCGGACGGACCGATGGATCTTCCTGCGGCTTCTTGCGCAACCGGCCAAAGTTGACCCGATAATAGCGAAAGAAATCGCTTGCCAGGATGAACAGGACGATCAGGCTTTGGATAATGAAGATCGCCGAGCTGGGAATGCCCATGCGTCGTTGCATGGCGTCTGCGCCGACGCCCATGGCGGCGTACAGGATGGACGAGATCACTACCCCGATGGGATGGAGCTTTCCTAGCAACGCGGCCACGATGCCGATGAAGCCTGTCCCCTCGGAGATCCCGTCCAGCAGGCGGTATTGCACTCCCAATACAGTGACCAGCCCCGCCCAGGCTGCCAGGCCGCCGGCCAAGAACGCCGCCAGCACCTGGCGTTTGCCGACCTGGATGCCGCTGTAGCGCGCGGCTCGCGGGCTGAGGCCGGCAATGATCAGCTCAAGCCCCAGCGGGGTCTTGCGCAGCAGGAACCACACCACCAGCGCAGCGGCGAAGGCCGCCAGGATGCCGGCATGGGCACGCGTGTCTGGGATGACGAAGGGCAATATGGTAGCTACGGGGATGCGCGGGGTTTGCGGCAAGTCCCCCGGCGCTCGCAGTGGGCCAGAAACGAGATAGTTCACCAAAAAGATCGCCACGTAATTGAACATCAAGGAAACAATGACTTCGTTGCCGCCGAAGCGGCTCTTCAAGACGCCCACAATGCCCGCCCACACGCCTCCAGCGGCGAAACTGGCCAGGAACACCAGCGGGAAGAACAAAACCGGCGGCAGCGGCCCAATGGCGCCCTCGGGCGCGGTGGACAGCGCCACCCAAACAGTCATCGAAGCGCCGATGAGTAAGGTCCCCTCGAAACCCAAGTAGAAGAACCCCGCCCGCCAGGCGATGATCGTCCCCAGTCCGATGAAGATCATCGGAGTCGCCCGCACCAGGGTAAAACCGAAGCCCCTCAGGCTGCCGAAACCCTGTTGGAGCATAGCCTGATAAGCTTCCAGCGGGCTGATATCGAAAGGCAGGAACAGCAGGCCCCCCAACAGCAGAGCTAGCAGGATCGAGGCCACGGTCAAGCCGGTGATGGCGAAGAGCGATTCGGTCGGTTCGAGACGTTTTTCAATCAGGGGGCGTCGGGTCATGGAATGGAACCTCCGAGAGCCTATCCGCATGTGTGCCAGCCATCATCAATCCGATGGTCTCGATGTCCGCTTCCCTGGCGTCCAGGATGCCCATGATCTCTCCCCCGTAGATCACCGCAATCCGGTCGCTGAGGGTCAGGATTTCCTCCAGCTCGGCGGAGATCAGCAAAATCGCCGCGCCACGATCGCGCTCGGCCAGCAATTGCCTCTGCACAAACTCGGTGGCGCCAACGTCCAGCCCGCGGGTGGGTTGTTCGGCGATCAGCAGCCTGGGCCGGCGCATCACCTCGCGCCCCAAGACCACTTTTTGCAGGTTGCCGCCCGAAAGCTTGCCCGCCTCCAGCTTCACGCTGGGCGTGCGCACGTCGAAGCGTTCGACCAGGCTGCGCGCATGAGCGTTCACCTGCTGCTCCTTGATCAGCCAGTTTAAGGCGGTGGAAAACTGGCGCAGGCTGCCCAGGATCGAGTTGTAGGCAATGCTGATCGGGCCGACCGAGCCGACCTGCCGTCGGTCGGCGGGGATGTACGCGACACCCGCTTTACGATGCGCGGCGGGGCTGCTATGGGTGATGTCGGCGCCATCTAGCAAGACGCGCCCGTGTTTGACGGGGCGCAAATTCATCAGCGCTTCAGCCAGCTCGGACTGGCCGTTGCCGTCCACGCCGGCCAGGCCAACGATCTCGCCCTCACGCAACGCCAGGCTGACGCCTCTCACTTTCGGATTGCCGGCGTCGTCCTCGACGTGCAAATCTTCGATCGTCAGAATTTCCTTCCCCGGTTTGGAAGCCTCTTTGTGAATCCGAAACACGACTTCGCGCCCCACCATCATGCGAGCCAGCTCGCGGGGGTTGGTATCGGCGGTGTTCAGCGTAGTGATGACCTTGCCATCACGCAGAATGGTCACCCGGTCTGCCACTTCCATCACTTCGTGTAGTTTATGGGTGATGAAGACGACCGAATGGCCTTCGTTCCTGAGCGAGCGCACGACCTCCATCAGCCCTTTCACTTCCTGGGGGGTGAGCACTGCCGTTGGTTCGTCCAGAATGAGCAGCCTGGCGTTGCGATAGAGCAGCTTCAGGATCTCCACCCGCTGCTGCACCCCCACCGGCAGATGTTGTACCCTTGCGTTTGGGTCAACGGCCAGCCCGTGTTGCTGGGAAAGCGCTTTCAGCCGGGCAGCGGCTCTGGGCAGGTCCAGCAGGGGGCCATTGCCCGCCTCGTCCAACCCGACCACGACGTTTTCGACCACCGTGAAAGGCTGGATCAGCATGAAGTCCTGGTGGATCATGCCGATGCCTAAAGCGATGGCGTCGCTGGGACTGTGGATCTCCACCGGACGACCTTGCACCAGGATTTCGCCGGAATCGCGCTGGTACAAACCATACAGGATTTGCATAAGCGTGCTTTTCCCGGCGCCGTTTTCGCCCAGCAGGGCGTGGATTTCGCCCTCCTCGATCGTCAGGTTGATGTGGTCGTTGGCGATCACCCCGGGGAAGCGTTTGACGATATCTCTCATTTCCAGAAAAGGGACCATCGCGCCTCGCTTCGCGTTCGTTACGCCTTGGGTGTTCGTCGGCCCTGTAAGGCTCAATGGGGTCATTTCGATTCGCGGGGTCTCTTCCGCGCCATGGTTGCGCGCAGGGGCGGCATCGCCGTTCCTGCACGCAACCATCGAACTGAGCTAACGGATGAGGGCGTCAACGTCGATCTTGCCAGAGTTGATATCCTCCCACACCTTGAGGAACGCCGTCCAGATCTCCTCGGAGATGACGTTCGGGTTATGGTCGCTGGCGCCGTCGTTGTAAGACCAGTGCCACATCTCGGAGACGGTGGGTCTCCATTCGGTGCCGCCCTTGAAAGCGCCATCGCGCACATCGTGGCCGAGCTTGATCACCATGTTGCCCAGGTCCATCACCAGGCTGGAGCCGATGTTATCTGGGGCGAGCTGGGTCTGGTCGGAGTAGCAGCCGAGCACCTTGGCGCCGCTGGCGACAGCGCCTTCGATGGCGCCCAGGCCGGTGACATCGGCGGCATGCCAGATGACATCGGCGCCGTTACCGATCATCGTGGCGGCGGCCTCACGGCCTTTGGCGGCGTCGTTGTAGTCGCCGGTGACCACCCCCAGGCCCTTGGTGCCTGGCACGGTCGCTTCAGCAGCGGCGATGAAGGCCTTCATCATGTTCTGCTGGGTGGGGTTGTCGCCACCGCCAACAAAGCCGACCGTCTTGCTTTGGGACATGAGCGCTGCCAGAGCGCCAGCCGCGTAAGCCGCATCGAAGTAGGCGGGGTCGATATACATGGTGTTGGCGGGGATGTTCTCCTGAGGCTGGAAGGTGGTGGCAAAGAACCACTGGTTAGGATACTCGGGGGCGATCTCGATGAAGGCGCTGCCGAACTCGAAGCCGTGACCGATGATCAGGTGGAAGCCATCGTCGGCGTAACCGCGCGTCACTTCAGGGATGTCGGCCTGAGCGACGTTCTCGGAGTACGCCACCTCAAAGCCGGGTTCTTTCCCCAGTTCCATCAGCCCTTCGTAGGCCAGTTGTCCCCAGCCGCCGTCGGCGATCGAGCCGGGCAACAACAATGCCACCCTCACCGTTTCCGGTGGCGCTGTCGGCTGGGCGGGCGCCTGGGTGACAGGCGCCGCTTGGGTGGGCGGGCTGGTGGGGGCCGGAGTCGCTGCGCCTCCGCAGGCGCTCAACAGCATGGCCAGCACAGCAAGCAAAGTTAGTGTTCTGTACATTTCGCTTTCTCCTCATAACAGATTCCGGGCCGAAGGTCAGTGATCAGTTGAAGCTGCGTTTCATCCTGGGCAATGATCAAACCTCCTTTCATGCCGAATCGGCAACGTTCGATGACTTCTTGCTCAATTTGCCCTTCAGGTCCTCCAAAAAGGGGATGTTTTGGAATTGGTCTGGCTGGACGGCTTCCCAGTAAACCCCATCGGGTTGCGCATATCGGGTCTTCGTTTCGATGACTTCGTCGGGGGTGATAATCCAATTGAGCGCCGAATCGTGCGCCACCATGACGATGCGCTCGTCGTCAACGATCTGGATCGGGTGTACAGTGGTGACAATCGGGGTATCCGGTTTCACCAGGCCAATCTCGCGGAAGATGCCCAGCTCCAAATCGGCAAAGCCCCCGCCTTTGCCCGTGCGCCCACCCTGACGGGTGACCGCCACGCAGCCCACCACCACCAGATCGAAAGGCTTCATCTCGGTGAACTGCACCCTTTTGCCGTATTTCATGAAGCCTTCGGCGGGCGCAACTTCTTCGAACGGGATGCCCTGCCGACTCAGGACTTCCGGGTCCAGCTCCAAAAAGGGGAAATCCTTCACCAGCTCAGGCACGGGCGCGTAGAGCAATTTGCCGTCCTGCAGGGCGCGCAGGCGGACGGGGATCTGCGGGGGATCCGGATTGCATTTGACCACCCTGGCTTTCTTCCAGATGGGCAGCTCTGCCAGGCGCGCCGCTGCCTGCTCGGCGCCGACGAAATTGGGGATGCGGCTAAATGCCGGCCCGATGCCGGACCCGGTGGTCTCTAGCAAAGACCAGATTTCGCTGCGAAGCGCGTCCTTAACCGTGTTGCGCCCTTCCCAGCGAGCTGACCTGTCGGTTTTTTGATCAGCCATGTCCAATTTCCTTTCCAGTACTGAGATAGTTTCCACCATTGGAGAATGGTTTGTTCACTTGCCAGGAGCGAGCAGAAAAACCCGTTGCGAGAGCGTTGTGGCGAGCAACCAATTGATCCACCTCGATGGTTAGCAGTTTGCCTTCTCGAACGATCAGCTTTCCATTAATGACCGAAAGGTCAACCTGATCGACACGGCACAAAAGTAGCGCCGCCGCCGGATCGTGAACTGCGCCGCCTGCCAGGCTGAGCGTGTCAAGGTTGACCCCAACAAAATCAGCAGCTTTCCCAGGTTCCAAAGAGCCGATTTCATTTGCCCTTCCTAATACAGCCGCGCCGCCGCGCGTGGCCAAGCGCATCCCTTCTTCGAGTGAAAATCTATCTGCGCC